>JAGQNR010000010.1 GCA_020427985.1 Candidatus Saccharimonadota bacterium
GAGATAATTCGCTTGATACCATGTTTTTCGGCAATCGGCACGATCGATGTCATCGCGGCGGTGAGAATATCTTTTGTTGGTGTATGCCAGCTTCCGAGGCAGCTAATAACGGCCTCAGTATCATTCAGCGCATTTTCGATATCTTCCGACTTGTGAATATCACCGGCGATAATCCTCAGCCGGGTATTATCTGCAAAATGATGTATACCGTGGGTAAATGCGCTGACATTGTGGCCACCAGCGAGTAATTTTTCTACAACGAGGCTGCCGACATGTCCTGTTGCGCCAAAGACTGTAATATTCATACTGGTATTATAGACTTCTGCTGTCATATGTCCAATGTAATAGTGCCTGGCGCTGACTTGTCCGACACGACGCATCTCCGGCCGCGCACTAACGTTCAGCCTGAGGGGCATGTCGTCGCATATTATTCCAGCGTTTGATCTGCCTGGCATCTTGCTCGGGTATACGCTCGACTATATCCTTCCCTCGACTTCGCCGTCACACTCAGAAATACCATCGGCGCAAACTATGTCGTTATCGGAGTTGTTTTAACAATCGAATTGACCGTTGGCAGTACAGCTAGCTCTACTTGTATCAGGAAGCCCCTGCTTCGTAAGGAAAAAATAATGAGACCACAATGAGTTAACTAATCTTCCTGGAGCCCCTGCCAAATACAGCGGCACCTTTGCCATACTGTATGGATTATGGCAAAAGGTATAACCTACGTAATGACCAGTGTGTTATCTGGCTTAGTCAAAATTGGTAAAACGGGCACTAGTAACTACCCAGAACGAATGCGTGTCTTGGAGACGAACGGCTACTATAATGTGGTTGGACTGAAACGATACTTTGCGATCGAGCTTGACGATTATGATGACAAAGAGAATCTGCTGCGCGAAATATTCAGTAAGCACCAAGTGGGTACAAGCAAACTTTTTGCTCTCGACCAAGATTTAATTCGTCAGTTGTTGCTTTCATTTGACGGGAAGCTTATTTACCCTGAGAAAATCGACAAAGAAGAAGTCTTTGATAAATTAACAGCGGTACACAGACATGGTGTTTTTATTTAGTTTTTATAAAAAGGGTTTAAATCTTGGCGACCAAATTAGCTTTGCTACAGACAGTACAATTACCGCCACGGTTGCGGGTGAACGCGAGTTTGACTATGACCATCAGACCTGGAAGTTGTCGCCACTTACGTATAAAATCTATGGAGAACAAGGACAGCTTAACACGAGTGGAGCGTATCTGGGGGCGAGTCACTTGCAATATGCCGGCAAAAGATTAAAATATTTACCTGACACAGCCTGAATAGTAGCAGTCAATGACTAGTCTTTAAAAAAAGACCCTACCAGAAGAGTCTCTTTCTTTCGTGCGCGCCCACCCGCGGCGGGTGAAGCAGCAAACGTATATTTGTTTTATCTGTTTGTTTCAAGCGCCGCATTGCTAGCGCACGAACTACCATAAGCATATCACAGGTTGTGGGTGTGTCAAGACCAATTCCCGCATACCTTGTAGTAAACAGCCTTGATGTACCATTTTACTTCACATTATTTTTCTCATCTGTTTTACGCAACCTATTTTCACTTCATTAACTCTTAACTTCATTTAAAATCAGTCATTATGTGCTCTCTAGAAACAAGACGACAACGTCTAATTCCTTCGGGGTGGAAGTATGGTGAGTTAGTGTAGGGTCGATATTCTGGACATATGGAATGGTGTAAATCTAGGTTCTGGCTTCATTTCTGAGTTCTAAGTTCTACAACCTAAGCTTTCTTCTTGTCTACGGCTCTGATAACTCTTTCCACGCTCGCTATCGAGCCATAAGTCGAGTGTAATCTCCCCACCCGAGCTCAGGTTCTGGCGCATCGGCGATTTTAGCCATGTCGTAGTTAGTGTAAAAATAGGTTACTGGTTGAGAATTGCGTGTAGTTTTGATGCGAACAATGCGCTTAGCCTTTCTGTCGACTAAGAACTCGGCCTTAATAGTTGCTTTAGAATCGGCAAATGTGGGTGCTAGTCCGTAGCCAACCTGCTCGGCAGTTTTTTTGGTCACAGCAGTTATAGCTGCAGTCGACATAGTAACTGGGTATTTAAGAAGTTTTTGGCCATTCTCTTGCACTGCTGTCACAGCCTGAGGGTTAAAGGCATAAAGCTTCTGTGTCGCAATGGTATTAAGGATAGTTTTTTGCTGCGTAGTGCTAAAGTTGCCAACAATCAGGGGCTCAAAGGAAAGGGTGCGGGCATCGTACAGCTGCAAAACAGCAGCATCGGCCGTTTTATCGAGGAATCCATCCTTGCGTACAACAATCCATTTGTTAACTACTGGGGCTTGTGCAGGAGTCGGATCTTTAGGCATAAACTTGACGAATGTATCGTTGTAGTTCGAGTACCCCTGGCTCGCAAAAGCCACAATAGTACCTTGACTCACTGCAGTCTTTGCACTAACAATTGGTTTTTTTACATCGGACATATCGTAGGTCGCATCGGTAAAGTTGGTTGGACTGTACATAGTCTGTTTCATAAATGTTTTGGTACGTAAGTTTTGCTCTAGCGCAGTCTGAAAAGTTTTAGATATGTCGTTTGCATGAAGTTGTCTTGCGGTAATTACGGCCGCCGCCCCCAAAACGAGGAGTGCGCCTACGATTATTACAACTGGCCAAAACCACCGATAAGACCGGACTCGATGTAGATGAGCAGGAATAAGATGATTTTCGTCGACTTTTATCGGCTTTGCTTTTGAGTCTTCTGGGGGTGGTACTGGCTCTTCTTTGGTGGGTGCAACCATGGCTACCTTGGGTGCCTCTGTTTCTTCAGCAATGTCAGGTGTGGCAGTGGCAGTGGCTGGAATTTGTTCGGTTGGCACTTCTGGGGCAAGGGGACTTGCTGGAGGATTGAAAGTTGGTTCACTGGTAGCGTGGTGTACGGTGATAGGTTTGCTTTCTATGTCCGTAGGGCTGGGTGTGGGAGTAGCTGGAGAATCAACGACTGGCGCATCGGGCCCGGTAGGGCTCGCCTGAATAACGGGGCGCTCGTATGAGGAAGTATAGCCAGTGTCTTGCCGCAAGGCTGGAGGGCTGTCGGATGTGACGCCTTCTTCTAGCGAATGCGCTTCAAATGAAAATTGTTGTTCTGTGCGTCCATCATTTGCTGAACCTATTGTGCCAGGTTTTTTGTCATTCGGTTCCACATCCCACTCCTTGTCTGATACCGTTTATGGCTTTTCTATAGCATAGCGCAAAATTAAGTGCGTGTAAAAGACTTTGTAGTGTTTATACTTCGAGATATTTATTTGGGTCACTGTTTTTGACTGGCGGCTAGTTCGGCGCGCTAATTTCGTAGAGTTCACATAAGTCAGCGACTATTTGTTGTAAGTCGGCAATTTCTTCGACCCGCAGCATTTTTGGTAGTTTGTATGGGAGTTCAAGCGCTTCTTACAGTTTTTTTGCCTGAGAGCGGCTTTGTGTTTTAAGCCACGAAGCTTCTTTTCGGCCACAAGGTGGCCAGAGGCTCGTGACAGTTCGGCAATTTTATCGCGGGCCAATTTGTTGTAGCGAAATGTAGGCATACTGACTATATACTCCTTGGACGTATGCGCACTCCTGCTTCATAACAAAAAGTACCTATCGGCTGAATATATTGTTGCCAGCTACGCGGTGCTTGTTTGGGCTGAAAAAAGCGTATTTCTGATGCCTAAAATGCCTGCAACTGCTCAGTCCCGAGTGGCTGCAGTGAGGCTACTTCATGCTGCATGAGAAGATGGTCGTAGTTTAATATGAGTGTGTCAGCAGCGATAAGACCAAATTTGCCTGATAAAAGTGCTGCTGGCCGCGCAGCTTTTTCTGCGCGCTCCAAAACCTGCAGCAATACGCTCACTATAGTAGCGCTCTGACGCCGGAAGCAGATGGGGGTTCATATTTTTACGTCGACTGCAAATGGTACTATAGACTTCTTGGCTTATAGTAGTTTTAGAAACGCCTGCTCGTCAATAATTTTAGTGCCATATGACTCGGCTTTTTTGAGTTTACTAGCGCCCACTTTACCGCCTGCGACTAGATAGGTGGTGTCTTTACCAACGCTAGACTGAAACGTGCCACCCAATCGTCTAATATGTTCGGCAGCTTCATCGCGACTCATTGTAGCCAATGTGCCGGTAATCACAAAACTATTACCCTCCAGCTTACCCGACTTGGGCTGGTAATAAGGCACTACGCCGTTATGAGCAAACTTGTCCAAAAGGAGCAGGTTGTCTGGGTCGGCAAACCAAGCAGCAATCGATTCAGCTACCACTTCGCCAACCCCATCTACAGTTTGCAAGTCTTCTAGGCTTGCCGTGGCAATCGCAAGTAAGGAGCCATAGTGATGCACCAAATCTATGGCAGTCTGAACACCGACGTGTCGAATCCCAAGACCGTAGACAAACCGTTCAAGTTCGGGAGCTCGCTTTTGCGCAATTGCTTGAATGAGTTTATTAGCGGATGTGTTGGCGAACCTTTCGAGAGTGAGCAGTTGCTCAACCGATAGTGTGTAGATGTCGGCTAAGTCTGTCACTAAACCAGCATCGACAAGGGCTGCCACATTTTTTTCGCCGAGCGTATCAATATCGAGCGCCCCTTTGCTGGCAAAATGCTGCACAGCTCGCTTAAGAATGATTGGTCCGCTCAGGCCCTTTACGCGGTAAACAGCTTCGCCGGCTGGGCGCACAAAGCTCAGTTCTGGGTATTGCCGAGCGAGTTCTTGCTCAAAATTGATTGGAGTGGCAGTTTTGGGGCGGAGCTCGGTAATCACTGACTCAACCTGGGGAATAATATCGCCCGCTTTGTAAATAACAACGGTATCACTTCGACGCACATCAAGCCGAGCAATTTCGTCGGCATTATGCAGGCTGGCGTGTTGTACGGTTGTACCAGCAACAGTGACTGGGTCAAACACCGCGACTGGCGTGGCAGCGCCGGTCCGTCCAATCGAAATAACAATATCCTTAACTACAGTTGTGGCTTGCTCAGCGGCGTATTTATAGGCGATAGCCCCCCGTGGGTTTTTGCCTACAATCCCCAACTTTGCATACAGCTGTTTGTCGTTCACTTTTACGACCAGACCGTCGGTATTATAGGGAAGATCGTGTCGTGCCACATCCCAGTGGTCAATAAACAACATAACTTCATTAATACTATGAAGCACACAGGCTTGCTGATTACGCACAATGCCTAAGTCAGTCATAAGTTCATATGCCTGCATTTGAGAGGTTATTTCGTTTGGGTGAGTACGTAGTACATCATACCCATAGAAGGCGAGGGGCCGCTCCGCCACCAACTTAGGGTCGAGCTGACGTATGGTACCAGCGGCAAGGTTGCGTGGGTTCTTGAATGTTGGGAGCCCAGCTGCTTCACGAGCCACATTAAGTGCTTCAAAATTGCGCTTAAACATAATGATTTCACCGCGGATTTCTGTTCTTCCCCGTAAAAATAGACTGTTTTTAGTCTGGGATTGTAATGTAAGCGGCACATTAGCGATGGTGCGGACATTTGCCGTGACGTCTTCACCTACTCGCCCATCGCCGCGAGTTAAGGCTTGCACCAGGACACCATCTTCATAAATGAGCGCGCAGCCTAAGCCGTCCATTTTGATGTCGCAAAAATATTCACGCTGGCTCTCGGGAAGTATTTTGTCCATGCGCTTTACCCATGCGTTGACTTCCTGCCGATTAAATACATCATTTAGGCTTATCATTGGTTGCGAATGACCCACTTTAACAAAGCTTGTTAACGGAGCATTGCCCACGCGTTGGGTGGGACTATCGGGCGTAATGATAGTTGGGTCGGCCGCTTCAAGTTGCTTGAGTTCTTGAAACAGCCCATCATACACTGCATCTGATACTATCGGCGCATCAAGCACGTGATAGTGATAACTATAGGTGTTTAAGAGGGTCCGAAGTTCTTGCGCCCTTGTCATGATGCAATCATCTCACGGTAAAGGGTGTATATATAGGCGTGTAAATACACAAAAACAGCACCCATATAGACAAACAGCACCCAAGGAGCGGCAGCAATGAACCAAAGAATAAAAGGCGTTTCAATAATAATAAGTCCAACGCCAATGAGTGCTAAGGGCAACATAAGTTTGCGCCATACTAACAAACGTCGTTTAAAAACCAGTTGTTTAGCATTGCGCACCGCACGCAAAGGGGTCATACCAGGGAGCGTTACGACGTAGAGCGCAAAAATAGAGGCGGTGAGCATGCGGACTGTCCACACCAGAAGCGTGAAGCATAGCACCAGTGCTAGGCAAATTTGCCACCAGGTGACTGCCACGTGGTTAACAATAAATACCGAATAAAGAAAAAAAGCTACAAGCATCGGCAGTGTCTGTAACGAGACGATGAAGAGAATAATAAGGTAGGGAACAAGGGGAGTCATGCCGACATAAAACGCTTGTTTGGTAGTCGTAGTCTGTTTGTTGCGAGCAGTACGAAAAGCCCATATGAGTGCCAAAGAGCAAATAACAAACACAATCATTTGATACAATCCGGCAGTTGGAGTCGCACTGCTGCCACTTGTACTCACGAGCGTACTAAATTTGGTAGTGAATGCTGACAGGTGCTCGCTAAAACTGTTTGCCTGGCCCGCTAGCAAGTCCTGCAACAGTATAAGTTGGTCATTTGAGCGAAACCCCTGAACTAGCAATAAGCTAGCCAAAAGGTAAGCCAGAGCAATCCCTATTGCTGTATACCGCATGGTGTAAAGCAATTGCCACGCATGTTTAAGGAGATGCCGAGCTTTTGATAAGGGTTTTCGAGGAGGGATAGGCATCTTAATAAACCAAGAGCGGGGCTGTTTTATTGAACGTTTAGGGAGACGTAGGCGGCGCGATGACTGGCGCTGAACACGGTTACTTTGTACTCGAGAGGTTTTTTTGGCAGCAGGAGCATTTGCTCGAAGAGAGGCAGGCCGTAAAGGGGCGGCCTTTGATGATTTGGAAGCACGGCTGCTCATAAAGGTGCTATTTGCTTTAAACGAGCCACGCGGTCAGCGGTTGATGGATGAGTGCTAAAAAGGCTGGAAATACCCCGAGTAGAAAACATGTTCGCGAACATTAGATGGGCTGTAGCCTGGTCGACTGGTCGAGCGGTAATTGGGGGTACGCTAGCTTTGAACTGCTCAAGCTTCTGGAGAGCGCTTGCCAAGTCAGCACCACTATGGAGTGTATTGGCGCTATGCTCATCAGCTAAATATTCTCGGCTGCGTGAAACGGCCATTTGGACCATAGTTGCAGCCAATGGAGCTAAAATCATCATGAGTAATGATGCGACAATGTTGCCCTTGGTGTCGTCGTCTGAACTAAAAGCCGAGCCAGTAAACAGTGCAATTTGGGCTATATAAGCGATAGCCCCAGCCACACACGCTGCAATCGTCGAAACCAGCATGTCGCGATTTTTGACATGCCCAAGTTCATGAGCCAAGACCGCTTTTAGCTCTTTTTCATTCAAAAGTTCCATAATCCCACTGGTGACTGCTACGACAGCATGAGAGGGGTTTCGCCCGGTTGCAAAAGCGTTTGGAAGAGGGGTATCCACATAGTACAGCTTTGGTGTAGGTAGGCCATCCTGCTCTGCAAGCTGTGTAATAATACGACGCACCTCGGGGTAGCGCTCGCCAAGCGGCTGCGCACCTTGCATTCGCAAGACAAGTTTGTCACTAAACCAATACATACCAAAGTTCATAATGCCGCCAAAGAATAAAGCTACCAGCGCCCCGTTGCGGCCGCCAAAGTAGGTTCCAACCGCCATAAACAGTCCAATTAGTATACTCATCAATACCGTTGTCTTTAGTACCTGCTTCATATTTGCTCCTTACTATCTCAATTATAGCAGTAATCCGAGGACTGAGAATACTGTGTTGGTGCTGTTATTGCGCGGGGCATGTGGTATGCTTGCCATAAGAAGTATGCGTGTCGTAAAGATTCCCGTTCAATATCACTCAACAGCGCCTCCGTCTCCAACCAAGCGAAAGCATAGAGCAGGGGTCTATCTTGTAGGCCTTGGAGGCATCTTCATTATGGTGCAGTTGATTCGTCCGTTGCCGAGCGCCCAAGTTGCGCTTAGCATACCTCCTATGATTCCAGCAAAAAATACAACGCTAAGCCTTCCGTCATATGGCCAAAGTGCGCTCACCGTGAAAGACTACGGTCTCGTTGCGACCAGTGGTGCGCAAACGCAAATCTCGACTGCGAGTATTGCAAAAGTAATCACTGCGCTCTGCATTTTGGAACAAAAGCCTTTGCACACGGGGCAAAAAGGGCCAGAAATTACTATGAGCCGACGCGACGTAGAACTGTACCAGCAAGAAGTTAGCCATAATGGGTCAAGAGTGCAGGTATATGAGGGACAAAAGATGTCCGAATATATGGCACTGCAGGCAATTATGATTCCTTCGGCCAACAATATTGCCAACAGTCTTGCGGAGTGGGCTTTTGGGTCTCTGGAAGCGTATTCGGAATATGCCAACAACTTTGCAATGCGGCATGGGCTGGTCAATACTCGGATTGGTTCAGATGCGAGTGGCTACGACCCTTCGACTGTCAGCAGTGCCAGCGACTTGGCACGCCTGGGAGTGATTGCCGAAAAAAACGCTCTGTTAATGGAAATAGCTGGGCAGGAATCGGCCGTCTTTCCTCTGTCGGGAGAAATGACCAACTATAATTCAATTTTGGGCCAAGATGGTATTACTGGGCTAAAAACTGGTAACAATGAACAAAATCCGGGTGGGTTTTTATTTACTGGACGAACCCAGGCTGCAGGCAAGTCGATAGAGTTTGCTGGGTCTATACTCGGTGCCAGCAGCCTTTCAGAAGCGCTTGAAAGCTCACAGGCGCTCGTCGCATCACTACCGGGAAACTTTGAGAAGGTTGTTATTGCACAGAATAGCCAGGAAGTAGGTACAGTAACCACACAGTGGGGAGGTACTGCTGCTGTGTTGCTTGCGGAATCAACTTCAGTTGTACGCTACCGTGGTGATGTTATTAAGCTGCAACCAACGATTGTCCCAACCAGCGGTACTAAAGCAGAAAAAATTGGCGTTGTAGGCATTTTGACTAATAACTCAACCATGTCGAAGAATCTAATCATAAAAGAACCCGCTCGCGGACCTTCGCTATTCTGGCGATTGACAAGAATTAGGTAGCACTAGAATATATTATGATGAACTATTATTGTACTCCAGAATTTTTTGCCGCAAATCGACGCGAACTTCGCCGACAGTTACCCAGCGGCGCACTGTGTGTGATTCCAAGTGCCGGTTTGTTGCAGCGAACAGGCGACACAAGCTTTCCTTTTGTGCAAGATAGCAACTTTTGGTATTTGACGGGTAGCAACCATCCTGATATGGTGCTCGTCATAAGCCCGATAGAGGAGTACATTATTACGGCTACGCGGTCGGTGTCTCGACAGACATTTGATGGATCGATTGATTTTGATGTGGTTCGGCAAGCAACGGGTGGCGTTCATGTTTTCACCGCACACGAAGGTTGGCAGCGCCTTAAAGCCGATTTACATACCTATAGTAGTACCCTTTACGCCCCTTCGGTATCGCCAGCCTACAGTAAAGCGCACGGAATGTTTACAAATCCTCATCGGCGCAAGGTTATAGAAAAATGCCGCAGGCTTATTTCTGGCGCACCAATATCTTCTTGTACGCCGCAACTCACCGCCATGCGAGCCGTTAAGCAACCCGCAGAACTGCAGGCCCTCCAAGCGGCAATTACCATGACCACAACCGCTATTGACCAAGTTCGTGAGTATTTTTTGGAGCTGCACTATGAGTATGAGGTAGAGGCACTACTGTCAAAAGCCTTTCGGACAGGCGGTGAGGGGCATGGGTTTGCGCCCATAATTGCAAATGGCAAACAGGCTACAACGCTTCACTACACCGAAAACAATGGCCCTCTTCTGCGCGATACTTTGACAGTAATTGATGTTGGTGCATCGGTCGAACATTACAGTGCCGATGTGACGCGTACAATTGCCCGTGGGACACCAACACCGCGGCAGATGGCAATTCATCAGGCAGTGCTTGAGGTACAGCAGTTTGCCATGTCTGAGCTTAGAGTCGGTACCCTACTACGCGATTATGAGGCAGCGGTTCGTGGCCTGATGGCTAAAAAACTATTGCAGCTTGGGCTCCTCACTAGCGTTGCCCAGACTGACCTGGTTGCCAAATATTACCCTCACGCCACTTCACATTTTTTGGGGCTTGATGTTCATGATGTCGGCGACTACAGCGCCCCACTAACAGAGAACATGGTACTTACCTGCGAGCCAGGGATATATATTCCCGAAGAAGGAATAGGCGTGCGCATCGAAGATGATGTGGTAATTACTAAGCACGGCAGCCGTGTTTTCAGTGAGTGTACAGTCGCTCTATAGAAAGGTATACTGGATTACGATGGACACGTACACACAAAGAGGATTTTTAGCTAGTTTTGTATTGCGCTGGGCGATTTGCTCACTTGGGCTATGGGTAGCTGCCGGGCTATTAGGGGGCAGCGTCAATTTGCAAGACCGTTTGGGAGCGGTGGTCATTGCTGGGGCCATTTTAGCGCTTATTAATGTTACTGTTAAGCCCCTGCTTATTCTTTTAAGCGTGCCATTTATTGTGCTGTCACTGGGGCTGTTTATGGCCATAATCAATGGCCTTACTGTATACCTTGCCAGTAAACTATATACTCCGTTACAAATTGAGAACTTTGGTGCGGCTATCGTTGCCGGCCTAGTGATAGGCTTGGTAAATTATCTTGTGACCGCTATACTAGATAAATCATGAGTATATACAATTACGTTACGATTATTTCAATGCTTCTAATGACCCTACTCATTCTGGTGCAGACCCGTGGGGCTAGCCTGGGTGCTGGTTTGGGGAGCAGTGGCGAGATTAATACCGAACGCCGCGGTACTGATAAAACTATTTATCAGCTTACTATTGTACTGGCGACTGTTTTTACCCTATCGATATTGCTTGGAATCATACTATAACTTGGTGATAGACACAGAAGCACAATAGCTTATGAACGCATTTAGCCGCACATCACGATTACGTTTGCGCCGAAAGATGCGTAGACATACTCGCCAGGCCGAAACCCATTTACAGCAGGTCGAAGAAAAGTTTGAGACAGATGTTATTAATCGTCTTGAGCACTTAGTAGAGGCTCGCAGATTTGTATTTGGGTGGCTTTTGCTTGCAACAGTCATGGTTGGACTTACTGTGCTGCAGTCGCTCAATCTTTCTGGATTGTATCAGCAGTTCCGCCCCTCGGTTGGCGGCAGTTACAACGAAGGTATGATTGGCACATACAGCGGCGCTAATCCAATCTTTGCTACTGGTCTAGTAGATACAGCCGCTTCAAAACTGCTATTTGCAGGCCTACTCACCTATGATGAAAACAATCAGCTCGTAGGTGATTTAGCAGAAAAGTACGAAGCCTCTGAAACCGGCCAGGCTTACACGGTTTTTCTAAGATCAGGCTTGACCTGGCATGATGGCAAGCCAATAACAGCTGATGACGTGGTGTATACGTTTAGTCTTATTCAGAATCCAGATGTAAAATCGCCTCTATTTGCAAGCTGGCAAGGCATTACGGTTACTAAACTAACACCTTTATCGGTTCGGTTTACTCTACCGGGTACTCTCGCTTCATTTCCGCACAGTCTAACAACCGGCATCCTACCAAAGCATCGCATAAGTAAAATTCCTCCTAAGGAACTGCGTTCAAACACGTTTAATACAACCAGCCCTATCGGATCTGGCCCGTATATGTGGCAGGCTCTACAGTTGAGTAGCGCAACCGAAGCGGGAAGCTCTACCGGCATTTTGTCGCTAGAGGCTTTTCCGGCATTTCACGCTGGACGGGCGAACATTGACCACTTCTACATTCATACCTACGAAAATGAGCAACAGCTGTTGACTGCGTATGCAGACCGAACAATCAACGCCATAGCGGGACTAAAAAACATCCCAAGTGCTATTTCAGAAGATACTGGTTCAGTGGTCCTTAGCTACCGCACGACTGCAGCCACGATGGTATTTTTAAAGAACGATGGTGTGCTCGCTGATAATACAGTTCGCAAGGCGCTTTCTTTGGCTACTAATCGTGACAGTATTATCAAACAGCTTGATTCTCGCTTTGTAGCACTTAAAACACCATTGTTGCCCGGCCAAGTAGGGTTTGACCGTGCCTATGCGCAGCCGGCTCCGTCCTTAGAACAAGCAAAACAACTATTGCAGACAGATGGCTGGGAAGTTGGCAAGAACGGCATTCGTGTAAAGGACAAAAAACCTCTGAGCATTAGGCTGTACGCCGAAGATACCCTGGACAACCAAGTGGTGGCGCGGGAGCTAGCAAAGCAGTGGAAAGCCGCTGGCGTGTATCTAATACCTGTTTTACAACAAAACACCGATTTTCAAGTTACCGTGCAGGTACATTCGTACGAGGCGCTTCTGCAAGGGATTTCGATAGGTGCTGACCCCGATGTATTTGCTTATTGGCATAGCTCTCAGGCCGACGTTAGGTTGCAATCACGCCTTAATTTTTCTGAATACAAGTCGTCAGTAACTGACGCAGCACTCGAAGCCGGGCGCACTCGCACCGACCCCGTCTCTCGAGCACTCAAATACAAACCTTTTCTAAAAGCCTGGCAGGAAGATACTCCGGCCATACCACTCTATGAGCCAACGATTAATTACGTTACTAGAGGTCAAGTGATCGGCCAAAAGGCCCATCGTATCAATATTGAAACCGACCGGTATAATGATGTCTATAAATGGGCAGTTACCCTTAAGCAATCAACGAAGTAACGATTTACCATGTGGCTAGTAATATTGCGTTCTCTGAGGTAAAATACCATTCGATAGTACCTTATTTAGTACAGTCGCGGGGGATGTCGGGTGAATGTAGTGGCCGCTGCGCAGCAGTGACATGAGGAGCAGTAAGACCTTTGTCTACCACTCCGACAGACTGGGGTTAGACGTCCGAAATGACGATAAACTAGTATTTATAACTATGTGTCACATGCGGATGTGGCGGAATGGTAGACGCGCTAGTTTCAGGTACTAGTGAGGCAACTCGTGGAGGTTCAAGTCCTCTCATCCGCACCAAACAATGAGTCGACTACATGTCGGCTTTTTTGTTTGGGGTGATGGCAGATTTGAAGCTTTGGGCTAGGCTGCATTTTGCGCATAGTCAAACAACAGTTAGGGTATAGGGTTGGTTTTTGTATTACGGTTTAATATGTGCTGTTATAATTCTCAAATTTAGAAGTACGTATATGACCAGCCTAGAATCAGCTGAAAAAATGCAAATGGTGGTTGATTCGTTGCGCAGTAATCCAGATGTAGTTATAGTTGGTGGCTTTGAGCATAATCGTCTTCGTGATGGGTTCAGCCAGAATCTAGCGGTAGCTGGAGTCGTACACTAGACATCTATACTTACCCCAAGAATCCTCTGTATAAAGCCGACAAACTCAATAACTTCATGTTTAGTCTTGTTCCCGAATTAGAGCCTTCAATGTCAGACCATTTTATCGACTATGATAGCGAACTTACCCTCGGTAAGCTGTACTATGATGATTGTATCGGCAGGGTTGTCTTAAATGGCTTTGTTGAGCTCAAGGAAAACCTTAGCCTTCTGCGTAGATATTCCCACCAACCGAAATTAAAACACAGTTAAAGGAAGTAGGTCTTTCTGTTCCGGTCAGAGTTATCGAGGGCGTTCCGCATTCGCCTTTGGCAACGCGCAAGGGAAGACGCCTGCTATGTGCAGCTTTTGATTGTCTGGAATAGTCTCGTCTAATCCAAAAAACAAGATGGAATGCTACCGAAACATAAGCGTTTATGGTAGTATTGTGCGTAGAAGAACTAGCTAAATACAGAGGACATTGTGAGTAAAATAGCACATTATCTACAGGAACATTTACTGGGTGAGGTCACGACCAGCATAGAAGTTCGCAAACACTTTGCAACCGATCACAGTATTTTTTCGGTTGCACCAAGTATGGTGGTCTACCCTCGCAACGAGCATGATATTCGCAAGACAGTGCGGTTCGCCTGGCAGCTCGCCGAGCGCGGGCGAGTAGTGCCTATTACGAGTCGTGGTGCCGGCACCGATACTTCTGGGGCTGCCATAGGAGAGGGGATTATTTTGTCGTTTCCGGCACACATGCACCGAATTGTTGAGCTTGACCTTAAAACAGGTGCCACAGTTGTCGAGCCAGGAATAAATTTTGGACGTCTGCAGCAAGCACTTCATACCCACGAACGATTTGTCCCCCCTTACCCTAGTAGTGGCGAATACAGTACGGTGGGAGGAGCTGTCGCCAACAATGCATCGGGCCCTAAATCATATAAATACGGCCCTGTTGGCGCCTTTACTCAAGGTCTGCGGGTAATACTTGCAAACGGGGAGGTTATAACTACCAAGCGTCTTAGCAAACGCGAACTCAATCGCAAATTAGGATTAACGACATTTGAAGGCGAAGTGTACCGCGCGCTCGATAAAATTCTCGAAGAAAACAAGTCAATCATTACCAAGATGTCGCGAAGTGTGCCCCGTAATTCAGCAGGATACAATTTGGCAGATATCAAGCATCAAAATGGTAGTTTTGACCTCACTCCACTGTTTGTTGGCTCTCAGGGTACGCTTGGGGTTATTACCGAAATCACACTCGACACTGCCGAGTACAACCCTGAATCTACAATGATTATGGCTTCCTTTGACTCTATCGCTGCGCTCAGCGAGGCGGTGCAATGGCTGCAGAATGCCAAGGTGCAGCCGAGTGCGGTCGAAATGGTCGATGGTAACTTGCTACAGCTAGTGAGTAGAATTAACCCAAACCTGCTGAAGACTGCCTTTACGGGTACCTTTCCGAACGCGTTACTGTTTATAGAGTTCGACGATTCGACTGAACGACACCGTAAAAAAGCAGTAAAAGGTGTTGTGAAAGCAATTACCAACCTTGCGACCAAAATTACTGAAGCCCACGACGCACAAGAACAAGGCAAACTCTGGAAGATTCGGCACGCCTCATCAACAGTACTCGCTCACAGCGAAGAACGGGTTAAGCCAATTCCACTTATTGATGACGGCATTGTGCCATTACCACACCTCGCTGCGTTTATAACCGATGTATATGCCCTTTTTGCCGCAAGTAGGCTGCAGGTGGCTCTATGGGGCTCGGTTGGTGAGGGTAATATTCATGCTTATCCATTTCTAGATATCGATTCTCTCGGCGATAGGCAAAGGGCGTTTCGGCTCCTTGAGCAGTATCAACAACTTATACTGAAATACCGCGGGAGTAATTCGGCCAGCCGTAATGATGGTCGCTTGCGAGGGCCCCTACTAGCTGTGCAGTACGGGGACGAAGTGAATGCGATATTCAAACAGGTTAAAACACTCTTTGACCCTTATAATTTCTTTAACCCTGGGGTTAAAATAGGTGTCACCTTTGACCAAGTCAGGCCACTCGTTAAAACTCACTATAGCCTAGACCGTATATATGGGCACATGCCCCGTAGCTAATTGCTCGTAAACATCCCCTCTTAACAACGTTTAGCTGTTGTATACGTCCAAACAAAAAGCCCACTTTACAGTGGACTCTTTGTTTGGTGGGTGATGAGGGACTCGACCTACCTCTGGCAGGCCCGGAACTTCGCTGCGGCAAGCTAAGCTTGCCCCGGAAGATTCCCTTGCAACCCGCCACAGGCGGCTTTCACCCCGACCCTTTGGCGTCGGGCGTTCGAGTCTCAGAGCCATACCAAACAAAAAGCCCACTTTACAGTGGACTCTTTGTTTGGTGGGTGATGAGGGACTCGAACCCCCGACCCTCTCGGTGTAAACGAGATGCTCTAGCCAACTGAGCTAATCACCCATACAGCGTATGATTTGGTGCGGACGAGAGGACTTGAACCTCCACCCCTTGCAGGACTACCACCTCAAAGTAGCGCGTCTACCAATTCCGCCACGTCCGCATATTGTCAAAGTTCGTTATTGTTTGCATTGTTCTAGACAAAGTATGTCTTTTCGCATCGTCAACCATGCTATGGTAGCGAGTTTTTGGCAAAAAAACAAGTCCAAGGAGCACGCTACCGCCAGATAACTGCGTTGCCTTGGCGAGCGATATTTGATATACATATAAGGAGATGGGTAAAACTGTTCCAACAAAGCCACTGCTTTTTATGTTCTATGGTATGCCTGGTTCGGGTAAGTCGTTTTTAGCGCGACAACTAACCGAACAGCTGTCTGCCGCAGTTGTTCAGGGCGACAGAATCCGTGCTGAATTATTTGAAAATCCTACCTATACTAAACAAGAAAACCATATTGTTGCCAGCCTAATGACCTACATGACTCAAGAGTTCCTTAAGGCAGGCGTCAGCGTTGTGTTTGATGTAAATGCGCTTCGTCTTTCCCAGCGTCGCGCACTGCGAAATATGGCTAATCGTATGGGGGTAGAACCCGTGCTTGTGTGGCTACAGATTGACCCAGACACAGCATATACCCGTGCCTCCAATCGTGACCGGCGTAAAACTGACGATCGTTTTGCTCAAGAAACTTCTCTTGAAGGCTTTAAGCAACAACTTGGCGCTATGCAAAACCCCGAACTCAATGAGCCATGCATTGTACTAAGCGGCAAGCATGTGTTTAACACCCAAAAGAATGCTATTTTTCGCTATTTACGCGAAAAACGTCTTATCGACACCCATACTGCCAATGACGGCCTGAGCAAACCGGGACTTATAAATTTAGTCCCCAATCCTACCGCTGGCCGTGTTGATTTTTCTAGACGCAATATTTCGATTCGATAACATGAGCGCAAGCATAGTGGTCGTGCCCGAAGTTGGTAAAATTACTGTTGTTAAGAGTAAAGCGAGTCGATCGCTACGTTTGTCGGTAAAACCAAATAATATCAGACTCAGCGTGCCTCCTTGGACAAGTCAGAGGACTATTCAACAATTTATTGCGAGTAATATTGACTGGCTTAAACGACAGCAGCCTACGCAACAGACTGCTCTTTTAAGGAGTGGTGACAAGATTGGCAAGCTTCACACGGTATTGTTCAAGAAAGTCACCGCAAACAAGATGCCAGATGTTCGTGTTACTAACAGTCAAATTATTGTCGGACTCGATAGCAATGAAACGAATGATAATCCGGCCGTACAAAATCGTGCGCATCGTGGTGCCGTTCGTGCGCTTCGCAAAGAAGCTGCTCAAATTTTGCCCCTCCGACTGCGTCTTACGGCGGAACGTCACGGTTTAGTCTTTAAGAGTGTGGCAATCAAACAGCTAACCGGTCGCTGGGGAAGCTGCGACAATCAAAAAAATATTGTTCTAAATCTGTATCTCATACAGCTGCCATGGGAACTTATAGATTATGTTATTGTACATGAGCTCGCACATACGAAACATATGAACCATAGTGCAGCGTTTTGGGACTTTTGTTGTGAGCTGCTTCCAGCCTCCAAAGATCTGCGACGTAGACTAAAGAATATTCCGCCAGCAGTCACTCCACAAAACGCTAGAGCTTAGCCTCGTTTTGTGGCATACTACAGTACAGATATGAGCGCGCAACAAGAAACGCTTGCCACCGCCCAGCTTGAGCATGAGCGCCTCACCAGCCTCATAAGCAGTATGGCTGATGCTGTTATTGCCGTTGATGAAGACTTAAAAGTGGTACTTTATAACGGAGCTGCGCTTAACATACTTGATGTCAATGGTTCACTACGTGGCAAATCACTCAAATCAATTCTTCATCTTTTTGACCAAAATACTCAAGCCGTAAATGTCACCAATCTTGTTAAGAACGTTAGCATTCCCACCACGTCACGCGACACCTTGTTGCACTATGATGATGGTAGTGTTGCTAATATGTATGTGTCCATCGCACCAGTGCGACTCGGCTACGGAGAAGCTGGCGAAAGTGGCTATGTCATACTACTGCGCGATATTACACGTGAGAAGTCGCTTGAAGAAGAACGAGATGAATTTATTAGTGTGGTAAGTCACGAATTACGCACACCGATTGCTATTGCTGAGGGCAACATCAGCAATGCGGAGTTTATGAGCCAAAAAGGTGCCAGCCTTGAACAAATTGTAAATGCACTGCATGTAGCACACGAACAAGTGTTGTTTTTGGCCGGATTGATTAACGACCTATCTACACTTAGTCGAGCAGAACGCGGCACCTTACACATAGAGGCTGAAGCTATAAATGTCCATGAACTTTGCAAAGAGCTTGTTGCCACCTACTTGCCTGAGGCTCAAAAAAAGGACCTTAAGTTTCATTTAGATCTAGACCCACATCTTGAAGTTCTTAACTCGAGTAAGCTGTACGTTAGAGAGGTGCTGCAAAATTTTATTACCAATGCTATCAAATACACCGAGTCAGGCAGCGTACGACTCAGCGCGCGACAGAGTACTAATGGGGTCAAGTTTTTTATTACGGACACTGGCATCGGTATTAGTAAGCCAGACAAAGAGCGAGTTTTTGACAAATTTTTTCGGTCCGAAGACTTCCGCACCCGCGCTACTAGCGGTACCGGGCTTGGCTTATACGTCACCATGAAGCTAGCTCGGCTTTTGCGTGCCACAATAGATATCGAAAGCGAACTCAATAAAGGCTCGGTCTTTACCATTACTATCCCCAGTATGGGCAGTTCATTAGAGACAAAATCGCGTTAAACCACCTAATACTTTTTTATTTTTCTTGATTAGACCGTGCGACAACATGCATAACTGGCAAGCAAATATTTCTGTCTTTCCAAATGACGGTTCCGAATTCGTAGCGCCACATTGAAACATGCAAAACTACAATATCCATTACAAAGCCGACTACTGTGCTTAAAACTCCAACTACTGGCTCTGACAATCGAGTCAAGACAGAGGCAACGTAGTAAGTACCTATAATCGTAAGGCTAGCCAGCCCAAACCCAACAACACAAAGCCAGCTTTGGCCTGATACGATACTTATCACCAATAAAACAAAGGGCAAAATAAGAAACAAGGCCTCAAACACCGTCGTTAAGCATACGAGTTCGATTCGTTTGTGGAGCTGGGGATAGCGAATGCGAAGTGAGGTTGCAAACTGCTCATCAGTAGACTTTTGAGTAAGAAGGCCTAAGCCTCCATCGCTGCGTATAAATGAGTAGGCGTCAGACACCACCGCTTTACGAGCAAAGCTAGCCTCGGGCGACACCGAGTTTGCCACTGAGCCAAACCCTCCGTAGGTCTCAAGAGCTGTCTTTTGGATGAGCCAGGCCGAACTCAATACAGGCGGACGCTTAAACAGTCTTCTGGGAAGTGCTAGCTCCCAGTAGTATCGCATGGCTTGAAGTACATTAATCGAGCGCAGAGCATTGCTATCGCGCTCTGGCAATACACTTATCATTACTCGTTTCTTAAACTGAAGTACCTCGACCAGATGACGTAAGGTATCAGGGGAAAACACCGTATCAGCACAGCAAAAGAGTAGTATTTCACCTGCTGCCTCTTGGCGAAGCCTTTCGTAAGCATAATTTTTGGCCAGCCAACCTTTGGGCGGTTCGGTCCCCTGAATAAACCGCACCCCACTATGAGCAAACTGTTTGATGACTTCCGCTGTTCGCCGATTCGTCGAGCAATCATCAAGCACAATTATCTCGAGCTTGGGGTAATCACTCGCCACCAGTGAAGTCAGAGCAGCAAAGAGCACTTCAGTTTCGTTACGAGCAGGTATGAGCACGCTCAGCGAGGGAAGTGCGCTATTAGCAATTCCAGGAATTTCTGCGGGCACCTGCATATGGTGCCAGGTTCTTATTGCCGAGCGGAATAAGAACAGGCCCACCACCAGCTGTATAAACGCAATATATAGCATCGACTTCTCAAAGCCGGTACGTTGCAGCATAAGCAGCGCTCCAAATAATACTAGCTGAATACCTAGCAACCACCCAAACGCCGAGGCAGTTTGCTGTCTCAGGTGATTCCTATGAAGCCGCCAATCAATAATGCGATATAAATTGATAATCTTGTAGGCTACAACTACCCCCGGTAGGAGCCATAGCTGCCAATGATTTACTATAAGACCAATCGTACCGCTGCCGAGCAACCCAATACAAAGCAGTACGACTATCCAGCGAAAGAATTTTGATTCAAATAGCCAAATAGTGTTTGTTGTACATAGTACCGCCTCTAGACCCAGGCCGGCAAACAGCACCCCATGCCAAATGCTCATAGCAACACTATACCACAAGCTAAATGTTACTTGACTTTACTTACAGCTATTGATAGGCTTGACATGAATGGCCTACAAATATAAGTAGGCTTTTTTAGTGTCAAGAGTATGCGCTACAGGTCCTAAGTGACAAGGAGAAATACGTGGCAAAATCAGCAAAAAAAGTTTATAAGAACCAAACTGCCAACGAGTCAGAAAGTCTGGCTGCAGCCTTTTGGTCGGGTTTTTTCTGGCCAGTACGAGCATCCTGGAAGGGACTTGCATGGTTGACGCACCGGTTCCCCCTTCGTCATATAGGCCACGCCATTAGATGGTTCTTTGCATTGCGCGCTGTTCGTTTTATAGGCAAACTACTCGGCATCCGCTATGTTATGAGTAGCTGGAAGGAGCTACGTCAGGTTACATGGCCCACTTTTAAAGAAAGCCGTCGCTTGACCAGCGCTGTTATTATATTCTCTATTATGTTTGGCCTGCTCATTGCACTTACCGATTTTCTGCTCGACAAATTATTTAAACAGTTCCTACTGAAATAACGGCTTACTGCAAAGGAGAACACCAAATTATGACCAACAAACGATACGACACCACCAAGCAGTGGTACGCCATCCACACCTACAGTGGCTACGAGGAAAAGGTGGCCGAGAGCATCCGGCAACGTGCCGAATCACTTGACATGAAGGATAAGATTTTCACCGCACTCGTTCCCAAAGAGAAGCAAATCGAAATCAAAAACGGCAAGCGCAAAATTGTCGAAAAGCGCATCTTTCAGGGCTATGTACTCGTGCAAATGAAGCTTACCGAAGACGCGTGGTTTATTGTGCGCAACACGCCATCGGTTACGGGGTTTGTTGGCACCGGCATCGAGCCAACCCCTGTTGACCCAGAAGAAATCGAGAAGATTCAGAAGCGTATGGGGCTCGACCAGCCTAAACACAAGATTGACTATGCCATTGGCGAGGTGGTCAACATTATCGACGGCCCATTCAAGGGATTCGACGGTACTATCAACGAAATCGATGCCCAAAAGGGTAAGCTCAAGGTGTTAGTTAACATGTTTGGCCGCGAAACACCAGTCGAACTCGACAGCCTCCAAGTCAAGCGGGTCTAGCCGACGATAGTAGCGATGGCCAATCACAGCAACTCCGAGCACATACCCATAGAAGCTCTCCGCTTTTTTAGCGATGTCTTCCCAGACGCAGCGATGATCGAGCCATTTACCTTCGATGATGTGCGTGATACGCGACTCAAGAGAGCGGGGCTTGGCATAGCAGAAGTGTTATTTCAAGATGGGCTCCACTGTTTCGCAACCTTTATACACAACCGCACGCGCTATACAGATGCGCTGTCCGTGATACATACAGAAGAGCAGTTGGAGGTGCTGCCGCTCGGCTCGCATGACCGTGCGATAGATGCAATTATTGCTGGCGACTTTCAGGCTGAATTTGGTCGCTACCTCAGCTAGCTAGACATGTTGCATTGATCTCGTTAACTGTCTGGACAAAATGTTGTTTTTTTGCTATACTCACACCTGTTACGCACTACTGTAAAGGTAGGAGAACGGCGAGGTTAGCTTCAAATACCTCATAATATCCCGCTCGAAAAGGAGAATACCAAGATGGCAAAAGTCGTCAAAGCAAACCTAAAAATGAAAATCAAAGGCGGTCAGGCCAGCGCTGCACCCCCAGTGGGAAGCACCCTCGGGCAGTACGGTGTTAACATGATGGATTTTATCCAGCCATTTAACGATCGCACTAAAGATATGCAGGGCAAGGTCGTGACCGCACACATTACCATTTACGACGACCGCACAATGGACTTCCGTGTCGTGGGTGAACCCACCGATGACCGTATTCGTGCCGCTTTGGGTATCCAAAAAGGTTCTGGCCGACCTAACAGCGAAAAGGTCAGCAAAAAGCTATCTCAAGCACAACTTCGTCAAATCGCCGAAGAAAAGGCTGCCGACATGAACGCCGACGATGTTGACGCCATCATGAAGATGGTTGCCGGCACCGCTCGTAGCATGGGCGTAGAGGTCGAGGCCTAAGGCGTGTCTGATTCTTTTCGACCAAACATTCCCACGAGCCACGACTGGCAGTGGGCAGTGAGTAATGGATATGATGAGCATGCTACTGAGCTGCAGAAAACCCTTAGCAAGTCAGATAATTCCACTAACTTGCAAGTACCGACAGCGTGCAGCGAGTTCAGTTCTCGATACGAACTCGACGAGAATCCCGAGCTTATTGAGCAACTAGGCGCTATCGGCGCCAGCAGTGTAAAGAAACCAGTGAGTAGAGTGGTTGTTGATTTTAATGGCAGACCTGAACATACAGTCTGGTGTGCTGGAATGGCTCAGGGCAATCCCATTATGTGGGATCAAAAAGGAAGTTATTACGATTTTTAATTAAGTAATGTGGGAGGTCGTTTATTACGGCCGTAAGCACCACAAAGGAGATATACTATTATGGCAAAAACTAAAGTCGACCTGCTTACAGAAGCCAAAGAGCTCAAGCTCAATGTAACCGCGAAAAACACCGTTGCCGAGATTACCGAAGCAATAGCAGCTGCAAATGAAGTAAATGTGTCAGATACAAAAACTGAATCCCAGGTAAAAACTGCTACAACTGCTAAGGCTGGTAAACGCAGCGTTAAGGGTATCGAAGAGTCAGAAGCCAAAGCCCAGAAAATCGAAAAGCAACACCACCGCGATGAATCTATAGAGGCTGAAACTGCCGACCAAGCCCCTAAGCAGCCTGTTAAACCAACCCGCACCCGTCTAGAACGACGTAGTAAAGGTTATCGCAAAGCTGCTGAACAAGTTGACAAAACTAAACTTTACAGCCTCAAAGAAGCCCTTGAGCTGGCAACAAAAACCAGTCCAACCAAATTTGACGCTAGTGTCGAGTTACACATTAATTTAGGTGTTGACCCAAGACAAGCTGACCAAAACATACGTAGTAGTCTGGTATTGCCAGCGGGCACCGGCAAAACCGTGCGCGTAGCGGTGTTTGCTGACGACAAAGCAGAGGGTGCTGACCTAAACGGAGTCGACGACATCATCAAACAGCTCGAAAAGGGTCAAATCAACTTTGATACGCTTATAGCTACGCCTGCCAACATGGCAAAGCTTGGCAAATATGCCCGATTGCTTGGACCACGCGGCCTAATGCCTAATCCTAAGAGTGGCACGGTGACTACCGATGTTGCGAAAGCTGTGCAAGAAGCCAAGGCGGGCCGTGTTGAATACCGTGTCGATAGTACCGGTATCGTTCATCTTAGTATTGGCAAGGTGAGCTTTGGCGGTGATAAGCTGCTCAAAAATGCTACCGCTGTTATGGATAGCATCAAGAGCAACAAACCCCAGAGTCTTAAAGGTAACTACATAAAGACAATTCATATCACGACAACCATGGGCCCTAGTGTCAAGGTTGAGCTTTAAATTGTATGAAACACCAACCAGAGTCGTCTGCATCTAAGTCTTCGGTTGAGCAGCCCAAAGAAACCGCCTGGCCGCTCGTGTTGGGCGGTATTACCCTTGTAGAGTTCGTTGAGGGCGCAAGTGAAGTAATCATGCACGGTGAACTCAGTGATGGAGCTTTTAGTCTTGGTGTAGCTGCGCTCGCCGGGGTAGGAACTATTGTCGCTAGTCGCAGAAAATAGCGCTCTACTGGCGCCTACTGGTCAAAGAATGCTGCCTTTCGTCTGGGCAGCATTCTTTACTATTTCGCTAGGTTTTATTTTATGCTTAAAGACTGTCCTTCTACATGGCTAAGCCGAATAACTGCACAGAAGCAGTTGCACTGCTGTCAAGTTGTAATTTTGTGTGGTAGCTATTGCGATAAGCAGTAATCACCCCTTACAATAGAACCAACAGGGCTGGTCGGGAGCTTATGTAATAAAGGAGGGTACTTCCAACGTGGGAGTTTATAGCAACATACAAATCCGACGCGCCATTGCTGATGACCATATTGTTTGTTATCCGTTTAACGACCAGCAGGTAAGCCACGCCAGCCTCGACGTTACACTCGGGTACTATTACTACCGCATCGAACCGGCCAACGAACGTACTATTTATAATCCATTCGACCGTGAAGATGTGGAACGCTATTTTGACGGCCCCTTCAAAGCCATGCCTCACGGCGAATGGGCCTCGCTGAATGGCTTCAAGCCAATCGTGGGTATCCCGCTTGACCATCCGGTCATTGCGCTTAAGCCTGGCGAACGCATCTTAGCCCACACCCATGAATTTTTTGGTATCAAGCCCCCTGGCGCATGTGAGGTCAAAAGCCGCAGCAGCTGGGGCCGTAACGGTGTGGCCGTTTGCTTTGATGCTGGTTGGATTGACCCCGGCTACATAAACCGCCTCACTCTTGAGATTTATAATCTTAACCAACGTGAAACCGTGGTTTTGCCTGTTGGTGAACGAATTGCCCAAATTGTTTTTCACGAGACTGGTGAGGTAGAGGGTAACTACGGTGAGGGACGAGACGGCGGTTTTAGCGGCAAATATCAGCAAGGTACCGACCTTGAGACACTTATAAAAACCTGGTCACCAAGCCTCATGTTACCGCAGGCTTACCGTGACAAGCGTGAGTTTCCCAAAAAGGTCGAGGGTTGTAGCTATGAATAATTTATTATGTCGATCTAAGTTGAGGGGGAGGGCCTGATGAGTCAACGTGGCAAATACATTGTGATTGAGGGCCCCCAAGGAGTAGGCAAGACCACTGCTGTTCAAAAAGTTGCCGAACTACTAATTGCTGCTGGTTTGCCTGTTAAGGTACTGCGTGAACCCGAAAGCCAAAATGACCTCACTGCCCGTGCAATTCGTCATCTTACCCAAGATCCACGCTACCCCATGAGCACCCGTACTGAAGTGCTGCTTTACAACGCCGCTCGCAGTCAGTCACTCGAAATCATTCGTACCGCGGTAAATAATGGTGTCTACTGTCTTGTTGACCGCAGCTACCTCACCACACTTGCCATACAGTACTATGGTCGCGGTGACGTGCAAGATTATCAAAAAATTAATGAAATTATCGAATTTGCGGTCGGTGACATGCAGCCCGATTTGCTGCTTGTGCTCGACGCACCAGTCGCTACTTTGCGTGAACGTACCTCTAGCCGTTATAGTGGTGACCGTTTTGACAATCTTGACGAAGCTTTTCTGGAGCGAGTGCGTGCTGGCTACCTATGGGAGGCTAAACAGCGCAATTTACCAGTCGTTTACGCTACTGGTACAGCCGATGAAGTTATAGCCGATGTCTGGCACCATGTCGAAGCTACCATTGGACAGCGTGGTCGCACAAATGAGCGTCCCAAGTCAATTGCCGAAGTACTTGCCGATTCACCAGCCGCCAAGATTACCGCGCCTGTAGAGCCGTCCAGCCAAACCGAACTTCCTACGCCTCAGGATAATGCTCCTCATACTGAGCCCCAAGAAGCTACTGCTCAGCGGTCGTGGCTCGCCAAAGACTCTGCTGGCCGACTCAGTATTACTGCCGCCGGCAAAGAGGTATTGGCCCCACTCATAACAAACACCGAGGGTACTGTTTACGCCTTTACCGAAAATATTTCGCCCATTACTGCGGCAGCGGCTATGGCACGGCTTAGCCGACGAGGCGATGATATGCGCATCACTCTTCTTGATGAGTTTATTGGGAAAGCCGACAAAGATGGTCAGCTACTGCGGCGGGTTATTACTGCTTATGGTGACGACTCCGTGCAGCAACTGGCTGGACAACATATTGTCGTCGAGAATGCAAGCAACCTGCTTACCAAAAAGCTTGAATGGGGGAGACTAGCGGCGTATCTAGAGCAGTCGACACGGTATATCTACTTTGACGAACGCGACAAAAACGATAGATACAAATACTACGTCCCAGAAGAAATCACCGGTTCACTGCGCGCCGAATACGTTCATGCCATGGATACTATATTTGCTGTCTATTCTGACCTTGTCTCCCGACTGACCGAATACGTCCGTGGCACTTCCACTACTTCTAAAAAGGAGCAAGACGCCGCTTGGCGTGCTGCTACTAAAGCCCAAGCGTGCGACGCTATTCGACCACTCCTGCCCGTGGCTACTAAGTCGACAGTAGGTATTTTTGGCTCAGCTCAGGCGCTCGAAAACCTTATTATGGACTTACGCGCTGACGACCTTAGCGAGGCTCGAACCACTGCAAGTAATATGCTTGCCGAGTTACGCAAAGTCAGCCCAGTTTTGTTTGAGCGCGCCGACAAGCCAGAGCGCGGAGGCGCAACCAGCGCCTACTACGCCGAAACTCGTCAAGCCCTGCAAAAGCTTGCCGCAGATAGTTTGCCAAATTCGTTGCCTGGACTCTCACCGTCAGTCACGCTGTCGAACTTTACGCCGAGAAACGAGCTTGATGTCATTGCCGATATGCTCTACGAGTACACTGACCGCCCACTCCAAGACATAAAGACCGAGGTAGCGACATGGCCCTATCAAAAGCGCATCGATGTATTTGAAGCCTATATCGGCACACGCCTTAATCGTCGTCAACGGCCAGGCAGAGCACTCGAAACAATGCACTACAGCTGGGACTTGGTATGCGATTATGGTATATTTCGTGATTTACAACGACATCGCATGGTCGATGACCTAGAATGGCAGGCGCTTACTCCACGCTATGGCTACGAGATACCAAAGCTAGTTGAGCAAGCCGGTCTGAGCGATGCTTACGAAAAGTGTTTTGATGTGAGCCTAGCGCTCTACAGCAAATTGCAGTCAGCCGGCCTCACTAACGAGGCCCAGTATGCCACACTGCTTGGCCACAAAATGCGCTGGAAGGTTACCATGAATGCCCGCGAGCTGATGCACTTTATCGAGCTCCGTACTGCCCCCCAGGGCCATCCAGGCTATCGCAAACTCGTCGGCGAAATGTATGAAGAGCTTAAGGCTGTTCATCCAGTGCTTGCAAGTGCTATGAAGTTTATTAATAAAGACGAAGATCCAGAACTTACACGCTTGGCCGCCGAACGCTATACGCAGTCCAAGCTTAGCCAACTTAACCAGACGAGTAGTAGCAAAAATGGCTCACGCTAAGTGCTTACCAGCTATACCACACCATCAATACATTTCGGCTGCTGAGCAAGCTGTGCGTGAACGGTACCCAGATATCTCTCTACTGAATGACCAACAACGCCTGGAGGCTTTTCGTACCAGTATCTACCTCGTAAGGAGCACTCTTGCGCCAGAGTTTTTTGGTCGGAACGACATTGTTGCTGCCATTGCTCGACGCACTAATGTGCCACATGCATCAGCGCGGGGAAGTACATTCTACGACCGTTTTCCCAGCCTTAAAAGCACCGTTAAGGCTTTCTCTAGGGAAGTGCCTGTCAGTCGCTTTGCTGCCGTCGAAAGTTTGATTAATCGAATCGACCGATTTACCCCGGATGCCACTAACTTAGACAGAGTCAAATTGGTATCTCACATCTGCCAGACACTTGATATCGCTATTGGCTACGATTGCTCCCCTCAAAACCCCGGAGTTGATGCGTTTCTTACATATAAGAATCGTCGAGTTAGCAATCTCATTCTTACACCCAATGACCCCACCCAACACCTTGCCGACTGGAAGTCTCCCTACCAAACTTTGTGGCCCCAGCAAGCTTTTCCCCAGGTACCAACTAAGACTCCACCAAATCATTGACCATAAGAATCAACTAGCGTAATATAATGACCATGTATTCAACCATAAAGCACATGGTGATTATTCTCCTAGGCCTATCTGGGCTGTGCTTCAGCATGGTTGAAGCCTTGGACACCTAAACGTCCACTGCACAGTCCAAGCAATAGAGTGGCTTCAACTAAGAAGCCATTTTTTATTTGTAAAATTTAGGAGAACCAATATGACTATGAACCCCTTCACCGACCCAGGCGGCCGTACCGAAGTTGCACCAAGCTGGCAAGCTGATTGGCTGATGGCACACAATACTGTAGCACAGCGTATAAAAACTATAACCAGGGTCGCGCCACAAGTAGGACAATCGACTTTGCAGCAGTGCATGCAAAGAGCGGTTGAGCTTGGTCTACGAGCAAACGCCTAAGATGAAAGGTCCTAAACACAACGCCTGTATGTCGCTCACTCTGGTCGGGGCCCATTCTCGACATGCGCAGCGAGCGGAAGATTTGCGAGCTTTCAATCACCTTAACGAAGAGTTACGCGAGGTACTTTTGGCTCGACTCTCTATCGAGGCAGCTTACCCGACTGACAACGATATTCTTGTTAATATGGTCAATCCCGTCGAGTATTGTCTGCAGCCTCCTGCAGGCTCCTTCTAGCCCAACAATAGCACTGCCACAGTACCCCCGCAGAAGGATAAGGGGTATAGGGAGGGACAAGGGCGCGCGGTTAGTATATCGTTAATAATCAGAGCTAGAGTGAAGGAGGATGTCCTCGCGACTTTACTAGACTATCCCCTACAACAATGGCGGCAACTGCGTATAGTAATCGAACTTTTGATTCGGGGTACTATTGAGCCACATCTCTGGACTATAGTGGAAGGT
>JAGQNR010000011.1 GCA_020427985.1 Candidatus Saccharimonadota bacterium
CGGTCAAATAGTGCCCTGTCCACTATGGACGTATGCTTGCCCTCGTACACCTCGCCAGCGTAGCGAAAGTGTCCATAGTAAAAGATATTTTCAAGCATATGTTTAACTTTTGTTTCGTGCCAACGTTTGCCACCTGTCGTCTTTGGACCGTTTTTGGTCTTGCGCCGACCTTTGGTCGCCATGCCGTTAGCAAAAAAACCTGCTTTATCGCCGCAAGTTTTGTCGCCCCGCGCGTACAGCTCAAAACACTGGCGCACTAGCTCGGCGGCTTTCTTGTTCACGGCGACGGTCTTTGTCCTCATGTCGTTATAATAGCCAAACGGCACAACGCTAGGATAATGACCCTCGCGGACTTTTTTGCCGCAACCCACGCTTGGTGTTGACGGACAGATTGTCCATGTATTGCTTTGACGAGTTAAAATCGTTGGCCAGCATGTATTTGCCCTGCGGCGTGTTCTCAACCCAAAAGTGCGGAAACTTCAGGTCGCAGAGAACATTGATGTCTAGCATGTAAATAATCCGTCCGCTATCTATGCCGTTGCGCCACAATCTGTCGGGCAACCAAGCCAAAACCCCGTTTGCCTCGGCGTTTCTATGCACTCCAGCATATTTTTGAGTTTGGGGCGGCCTGGCTTTTTCGCGGTCTACTTCCATTGCGATTTGAAGCATATCAAGCTCATTGCCGTGTTTGTACATCTTTGCGTCAGTCTAGGCGCAATAGGCCATAAGCGCAAAAAAGAAATGCCCCTCTTTCTTACTACAGAGTGGTATTATATAAGCAGCAGTATTAAAAAGAAGGGAAATACGCATGATTTGGGTACTACTAGTAATTTTAATTGTTCTGCTATTTTCGGGTTTGTACACTGTTAAGCAACAAACCTCGGCTATAGTTGAGCGATTTGGACGTTTTTTAAAGGTTTCTAACTCTGGTCTTAATTTTAAAATACCATTGATAGATCAAATCGCCGGTCGAGTAAGTCTGCGCGTACAACAGCTTGATGTTCGGGTCGAAACTAAAACCAAAGACAATGTGTTTGTGTTTGTGGTAGTGAGCGTGCAGTATTACGTACTGCCAACTAAGGTAGTCGATGCTTTCTACCGTTTACAAAACCCACAAGAGCAAATTACAGCTTATGTTTTTGATACGGTGCGCGCTCGGGTGCCAAATGTGCAGCTCGATCAACTTTTTGAAACCAAAGACGACATTGCCAATGCAGTTAAGGCCGAACTAGACCAAGTAATGGACGACTTTGGATATGGCATTGTGAAAGCACTCGTCACCGATATCGACCCAGACACAAAAGTCAAAATGAGCATGAACGAAATCAACGCTGCTCAACGACTCCGCGAAGCTGCTATTCAGCAGGCCGAAGCCGACAAGATTCGTGTCGTTAAGGCGGCCGAAGGTGAGGCCGAAAGCAAAGCTCTGCAGGGGCAGGGTATCGCCAACCAGCGCAAGGCTATTATTGAGGGGCTTAAAGAATCAGTCGAAAACTTTAGTAGCGCTGTTAATGGCGTGAACAGCCAAGATGTTATGAATCTTGTTATGATGACACAGTATTTTGACACCATTAAAGAACTTGGCCTAAGTGGCAAAAACAGTACTATTTTGATTCCTCATGGCCCTGGTGGCATGCAAGACATGAGCGACCAAATTCGCAATGCCATGATTACCGCTGAACAAGTAAACAAATCAACGCTCAGCCCAAAAGCCTAACTAACGCGCGTCTAAATAAATAAAACCGCTCATTTGGGTGGTTTTATTTTATGTATAAAGTGGTAATATTCTTTTTCGTTTTATCATTTTTAGGTAGAAGGAGGTGTTATAAAAGTGCAGCTGCTATTAACTCTTGTTACGTAACTCTGTATACTGGATGCCATATGACACTAGCTACTCAACCATACAAAGGTGCTCGAGACTTTTATCCAGAAGACAAGCGAATCCAAAAGTATCTTTTTAGCAAAATGCGTGAGATTTGCGAAAGCTTTGGGTACGAAGAATACGACGCGCCTATCTTAGAACCAACAGATTTATATCTAGCTAAGGGCAACCAAGAAATCATTGACGAACAAACCTATACCTTCCAGGACAGAGGCGGACGTAGCGTTACTATTCGTACCGAAATGACCCCTACAGTAAGCCGTATGGTAGCCGGGAGGCGACAAGAGCTTGGGTATCCGCTCCGATGGTATAGTATTCCTAATGTTTGGCGATACGAACGTATGCAACGGGGGAGGCTGCGAGAATTTTGGCAGCTTAATGTTGATGTATTTGGTATTGAAGGCATCGAGGCTGAACACGAGGTAATAGTGTTAGCCGACCAACTTCTGAAGCGATATGGGGCAACAGCCGACATGTATGTTATACAGGTCAGCAGTCGGGCGCTCGTTCAGCACATATTTGGCGAGTATCTCGGGCTAGGGGACACTCAAATCGAAACGCTCATTCGTCTTATAGACCGTATGCACAAATTGCCCGAAGATGCCTTTATAGCGCAGCTTGATGCACTGCTGAGTCCGTCGCAACGAGAAGCAGGCCTTGTCGAAGATCTTAAAAAACTTTTGGTTGTTAAAAAGCTAAGCGAGCTACCACCTCAGGTAGCTGACCATCCATCTGTACACAAACTGCAATCTTTGCTTCACCTGCTCGAGACTTCGCATGTCACCAATGCGGTCTTTGACATAACACTTATGCGCGGCTTTGATTATTACACCGATATTGTGTTTGAGGTAGCCGACACCGACCCAGAAAATAACCGTAGTATGTTTGGCGGTGGTCGTTACGACGGGCTGGTGGGAATGTTTGGCGTAGAACCGGTCCCGACGGTCGGGTTTGGTATGGGTGACGTTACGCTGCAGAATTTTCTTGACTCACATGGACTCATGCCCCAGTTGGCTAATGAGGTCGACGTATATGTTACGCTCGTTGGTGAAGCGCTGTATCCGCGTGCTCAAGCAACACTCGACACAATGCGCAAGGAAGGCTTGCGGCTCGCAGTCGATGCCACTGGTCGTCGTATCGATAAGCAACTTAAGACTGCCGTCAAGAAGGGCATTCGATACAGCATTGTACTTGGCGATCAAGAGCTTGATTCGGGTCGATTTATGTTAAAAGACCTTGTTGACGGCACAACCGAAGAGCATGGGCTTGAGCGCATTGTAAGTATTATTCGCGACCGTCGTAGCAATAATCAACCCGGCGGTGCTATAAACCTATGACGGCCACCAACCATGCTCTTACGGGGGCTGTTATTGGGCTGACCATTGGCAATCCGCTGATAGCCATTCCGCTGGCTTTTGTGTCACACTTTGTGCTCGATACTATTCCGCATTTTGGGTTTAAGGGTACTCGTACTGACGAACAGTTACTCGGACAGCGTTGGTTTAAATGGCTCCTTGTTACCGAAGCTCTGCTGTGTTTTATGATTGTGTTGACGCTTTGGCTGCAGCAACCGCACCAGTGGTTGGTGGGGGCGGTGTCGGCATTTGTTGCTACGTCGCCAGATTTGTATTCGATTCCACGATTTCTAAAGGTCAACAAGTGGCGTCAGGCCCCTGTAAAATGGAACGCTTTTCGTCGTTTTCACGATGTTATTCAAACCGAGACTATGTGGGGCGCAGCTGTCGAGGCAGTGTGGTTAAGTGGTATATTGTATATTTTTATGCAGCAGCTAGGCAAATAGATTCTCTCTGTAACTTCTGCTAAAATATAACAATGCATATAAGTAAAAAATCTATCACCCCTACTAAAATTGAACTGACTGTTACTGCCGAAGCAGCTGAGCTTGCCGCTACTAAAGCAACCGTACTCACAGAACTCGGCAAAAGCCTTAACTTGGCGGGATTCCGCAAAGGGCATGCTCCTCAGGCACTCATCGAAAAGTCGGTTGACCAGGGCGAACTACAATCACGCTTTCTTGATGCGGTTGTAAACGAGCTATTTGTTGGTGCGGTAGCCGCTGACAAGCTACGTCCTGTTGCAACACCAGAAGTATCGGTGACTAAATTTGTACCGTTTACAGAAGTAGAGTGCAAATATACAGTCGATATACTCGGAGAGGCCAAGTTGGCCGACTACAAAAATTTTTCGTTTAAAAAAGAATCAGTCTCTGTTTCAGACAAAGATGTCGCCAGCGTTATAGAAGACTTACGTGCTCGTAGTGCCGAGAAGTCTGAGGTCAAGCGAGCAGCCAAAAATGGTGACGAAGTAGTCATAGACTTTGTCGGCGTTGATGCTAAATCCAAGCAAGATATTGAAGGTGCAGCCGGTAACGATTTTCCACTTGTTATTGGTAGCAATACCTTTATACCAGGTTTTGAGCCCGAACTTGTTGGCCTAAAAGCCGATGACAAAAAAACCTTTACCGTTACATTTCCCAAAGACTACGGCGCCAAAGAATTGCAAAACAAAAAGGTCAGCTTTACTGTTACCGTCAAAAAAGTCAATGAAGTGAAACTCCCAGAAGTAAATGATGAATTTGCGGTAAAACTGGGGCCAAAAACGGTCGCCGATTTAAAAACCGATATTCATGCTCAGTTGGTTGCCGAAAAAGAGAATCAAGCCGAACGGGCACTTGAAAGTCAACTACTCCAAGTGCTGACCGAAAAATCGAGTCTTGAAATTCCAACTGCAATGGTTGACGAAGAAATCGAACGAATGCTTGCCGAGGAAAAGCGCAATTTATTGTACCGCGGACAGACCTGGCAAGAGCATCTCGACGCCGAAGGTAAGACCGAAGAGGAACACCGCGAAGACCAGCGGCCACAAGCTACTATGCGAGTAAAATCGGGCGTACTCCTTGGCGAGGTGTCGCAAGCTGAGGGGCTGACCGTGACCGACGAAGAACTGCAAACACATTTGGCACAGCTCAAACAGCAGTACACCGACCCGACTATGCAGGCTGAGCTGGCTAAGCCAGAAAATCACCGTGATATTGCCAGTCGTATCCTGACCGAAAAAACAATTCAGTTGCTTAAAGAGTACGCGAGTAAGTAGCCCCCCCTCGGTCTATGCAGCCATCTTGACACTTGTCATTTCGCCCCCTTCAACTTTTGCTCATGATAAGTGAAGTAGCCTGCACTTGGGAGCTTCATGTTTCTTGTCATTTCGACCGAAGCGGAGAAATCCCCTGAAACCTTAATTCACAGATCTGCTTTCTGCTCTGATGACTTCTGTAGTACTGGCCGATGCAGAATGCTGGAGTGAGGATAAAAATGAAGTCCTGTATCGGGCGCAGATATCGGACGACGGCTACTGCTGGTGCTGCGGTTCAGTATTGCGGCGGCAATGATTTTTATAGGGCTTTTGTTTGGAGCAGCGTGGATGAGTATTGACCACAAAAAAAACAATCTCCCGGTCCAACTCCAGGACTAGCCGATATCATTACCTGGGCCATAAGCATGGCGGTCGGGGCGCTGCTCTGGCTGGTGGTTTCTGGGCGTATGCTCAAGCCAGCGAGGGTGGCTGACCGGCATCGTTGATGCGCGCGGGGACATGGCAGCCTGCACTGCAGTCGCTTCAAAGTACCGATACTTTCACAAAAGCATTTCACCGCGCACCATGGTTTATTGTGGCATCTTTGCTCGGGGTGGTCGGGCAGATAACTGTGTCGAGAGTGTTTGCAGATAGGCTCGCAGCTAAGAATCAAAAACCAGAGCTGGCAGCCAGCGTTGCGAGTATTACAGAGTCGCTACCAGGCTTTGATAATCCACTTGAGATGACACCAGAAGTAAAAGAAGCGAGGAGTGAGGCTGAACTACAGGATATTTGTACGGTAGCTGCCGAGGTCTACAGTCAGTTTGAGGTGCCGGTATCTGGCAATAAGACGATGTACTTTGAGCAGAACGAGAAGTACGTTGATAGTTTTATCAAAGTGTTCACTCAGGGTTCAGTTATCCATGAGGTGTTTATCGCATTTACCTTTCCAGTTACCAAGGCGACCGAGTGGCAGGGCTATGCCAGTACTATTATGCAGGTGAATACCAACCCGAAACTACTTACTGTCAATGAGGTTGCGGCCAGTGCCGATACGACCACCCTGGACAAGAGCGAGCTAAGTTGGTTGGCGGCGCATTTTGTGCTTGTGCGCAAACAGCCGTTGGCCCCAAAAGGTGAGAGACCACCACAAGCCGCCCCGACCACCATGCACTAGACATACATTGGCAAGTGTGTTACAATAGAATATTATGTTCAAATTTAACTGGTGGCAACCAAAAACTGAGTTTGACCCGCAAGACTCTGTTGGCCCAGCCTGGGCGCAGCGTCATGCCTACGGGCTCGGCGAGTCGATAGCAGAAGTAGTACCTATAACTACAGCTCCTGTGCCCGAATTAAGCCCATCAGTTTCTCAAAGTGCAGGTCAGGTCAGCGATATTGATGTACTACTCGGCTGGTTAGCGCGGCAGGGCAACCAACGGCCTTAGCTTATACACCCACAAATATAGCGATAAATTAGCACTCTTGACACGAGAGTGCTAATTGTTTACTATAGTAGCTAGATTAGTAGTATTTTCTAACTCATGACCGCAGGTGCATGACTCTAGAAAAAAATGAAAGCGAGTGAATCATGAGCGTATTAGTCCCAACTGTAATCGAAAGCGAAGGTCGCTACGAACGCGCCTATGATATTTACAGCCGACTGCTGAAAGACCGAATCATCTTTTTGGGTACCGATGTAAACGAGGCCAGTGCTAACATTATCGTCGCGCAGTTACTGTTTTTGCAGGCCGAAGACGCCAAGAAGCCGATATATTTTTATATAAACAGCCCTGGTGGCAGTGTCTACGATGCACTGGCCATATATGACACTATGCAGTACATCACCAACGAAGTTCACACGTTGGGGATTGGTGTACAAGCCAGTGCGGCAGCCTTTTTGCTTAGTAGTGGTACCAAAGGCAAACGCTATTTACTACCAAACGCTACTGTTATGATTCACCAGCCCAGTAGCGGTACCCGCGGCAAAGTAACCGACCAAGAGATTGACCTGCGTGAAAGCTTGCGTATTAAAAAGCTGCTCGAAGAAATTATGGCTAAAAACACCGGCAAAAAAATTGCCAAGGTTCATGAGGACATGGAGCGTGACCGCTGGATGACGGCTCCAGAAGCACTCAATTACGGTTTGGTCGACAAAATCATCACCACCCCTCCAAAACTGTAGAAAATCCTATAACTACACATATTGCAAAAAGTAATGGCTCGAAAGTATTGAATCATTACGAAATACGTATACCCCTCACGACCTTTGCAACATAGACACCGGAGTCTGTAGTTCTAAACCTAAGTGTACTCGTTCTGTATTGTAGTACTCAATATACTGATCTATCTTTGTTTGTAGGGTGGCGTTAGCCACTCTGCTGCTTATGCTACTTCCCAGAGCTTCTTCTTGGATAGTTCTGTTGAATCGTTCTATGTGGGCGTTGTCGTTTGGTCGTCCTAACCTGCTATGGCGGACTGATGTCTGGTTTCTCGACAAGCACTGTTCAAAGAATCTTCCAAACTCTGGACCATTGTCGGCTTGTACCATGTGTACCTTAAACCCCCAGGTAGCCTGTGCATGCAGAACAGCACCTGCAGCCAAGCCTGGCAGTATGCGGTAGTGTGTTTCAGCGTATGCCATGCGGCTGAAGAGATCTATGACGGTGTAGACATAGCGTCTTTTGTGAGTCAGTGGGCAGATGTAATGAATAGTGTCTGTTTGCACCAGCTCGCCAGGACGAGTTGGTAATGGTCGCTTGGGATTATCTGGACGAATTCGATTCTTCCGAGCGTCATCATAGATATGATGGCGTCGTAGGATACGATGAACACTACTCAAGCTAATACGAATACCTTTAACGTAGGTAATGTGATGCCATATGACCTCAGCACATCGCTTCAGGGTCTGACGAAGTTCTATGACTTGTGCCACCACAGACTCTTTGATGGCATGTGGCGAAGAATGTGGAGCCGAGACGACAGTGGCTATTCGCCACGTACAACGCAGGAGCTTATTGCGCAAGCTGACCGAACGATTGGGTCGGTTTGGATTCGTTAATTGCATATTCTTGTTTAACTCGAGCCATTTTTGCTTCCAACGCCAGATCGTAGTCCGGTGGACACCGCAGCGGTTAGCTACCACTTGCAGTGGTAGCTGCTCACGAATAAGCAATTGCATTGCAATTGCTCTCGCTTTCGGGAGGTTAGGATTGTTAGAATAAGCCATAGTAGGCCTCCTTCTGTAATTATTTGATCGTAACTACAGTCTAAGGGGGCCTACTTTAGGTTGCAAAGGTTATGAAGGATTACGGAAATATTGACAAAATTACACTAATGTAGTATAATGAACACATTATGCATACCACTGTTCCGTATGGGTTGTGTCCACAATATTTCACCAGCGGAGTGACAATCCAAGGCTCAGAAACACCCTTGCGAATGGTCTATAACCTGGCGGTCGAAACAACCACTCTGGCCGACGCCGCAATTAATTATGGCGTAAATGGGCTACCGCGCAAAAGTGGATTATATGGTCAAGCGGTCTTGAGTGCTGTAATGCCAGCTACGTCCAATGGACCAAAGCAGACCATCAGCGAACAAGTAGGGGCATTTGTTGCAATAAATACGCGTCATTTTGGTCGAAAAACCGATGTAGTTTTGTTGAATCAATTGCATGTCCTGCATAACCCGGCAGTCAATGGGGTGCCATCTGTAGCGCAATGGCTGTACAACAGTCATCCTGCGGCCAAAAAAGAAATTGGGTCATACATGTTAAAAACTTTGCTGAAATGGGACGAGATTGGCACCTTGCGAGAAGACGATGCCGCCGACAGCACTACTGTTGAAACGCTGTATAAACTGCTCTCGCTTCAACCATTTGATAAGGCAACCAATGCCCAGCGTCGATACATGGACTACTGCCCAGATGTGAGGAAAAAGGTTCTGGTCTTACCACGAAAGCTTGCTGAACAGCTCATTAAGCCCAAATATACCAATTTTGCGCCCGAGCCGGTGCTGACTACTAAACGGGTGCTGACCTCGCATCTTGCGACGGCTGCGCAAAAAGGTTTGCCAATGTCGTTAAATATTGCGAAAGATAGATAGTCGTACTATAATTTGGTTCAAATTGAAGGAGTACTTACGTGGAGACAGGAAAAGAGCAGGTACATGTTGGCGTTCAGCCTAATCCGTTAAACGGTGCACCGTTGCCAGTAAAGACTTTTTGGCAGGCCGTGCAAGGACTAAAAGAAACACGCTATAGCAAAGACGAGCAGAAGCTTTTTGACTTGGAGTTGCAATTGTTCAATATTGCCCTAGAGCGAGGCACCATAAACCATAAAAATGGCGAGCGTACTGTAGAACCTTGTGTGGACATTAGGGAAGATAAACAGGACATTTTATATGGCCTAAGAATTATGCCAGTCGGCAAGACGGGCGCAGAAAAACAAACGGTCATTACATACAAGAAGCCTGGCCAACGAAATGCAGAACCGTTGGTTGCTCTACTTAACGGAACAGTCAAAACGGACTTAGAAATCGATTATCGTGACGCCCATGATTTGGTTGCCTCGCTAGGCGTTTTTTGCCAAGCTTTTAACAAACACTTTGCCGAGAAAGACAGACAAGACGCATGGAATAAAAGCGAGCGCCAACGAGAAAAAAGAGCAAAGGTGAATACTCTGCTGCGTCGAGGAGGTACGGTGATTGGCGGAGCGGCTCTGGTGGGCAGCATAGGCTACGGTGTATACATGGCAGTCAATGCTGACCCAGACCAATCCTTCGATGACAAAAACATTTCACTAAAGAATGGTGCGGTCATTAAGCCTGGCGAAACTGGCACGCCTGCATTTTCAACCGAACTATACGAAGGCAAAATAATCAACATTAAAGATGTGCCTAAAGTTGGTGGTACTGTGGGCGCTACAAGTAGTGGTACCTATGTGTATAACGATGGGTTACGGCTTTTGACAGTGGCTCGTTCTAACGAGAAAAAAAATGTTGAAGTTTGCGCCATTGCACCGATGGACGCAAGCGCTCCAACTGGTGCAAAGGTATATGCGTACACCAACATTCCTGGATTTACTAAAGAGTCAGGGCTGCAGAATATGACTGTTAGTTTTGACGCCAAGGGACAGACCGTGAAAGCCTGTGTGAATGATTGGGTGCCAGGTCTGCTTAAGCAGTCAGTCGTATTTGATGTTAAGTAGTAGCTACTTATGTTTGTTTCACGTTTTCACTTCGTTTTATATACATCTATCTGTTGAATAGTACCTCCTTTCACTTCATTAGCCTTAGGCTTCATTTTAGAAGCGGCTGCACCCCATTGCCCTGTTTTGTGCCCAAAAGAAGCTTGGGACCTCCCGGGGAGAACAGCGAAACTGTCGGGCTTGCTACGGTCTTGGCTAGTATCAGACATCCTGGTCACGTAGTGACAAAACTATACCAAATCTGTTTAGCCCGTATCTCCACAAAACGCGACTGTACCTTCAGTTGCTGAAGGGTGAAGGTGTCGAAAGTTTGCGTAAGAATGAAATTTTGGGCTTCTGAGTTCTAACTTTTTTTCTATGCTCTAAGCTCTACAGTCTAAGCTCTTGTGTATAGGTCGTTGTGTTCCCGATACCCCAAGCCCGGCACACTAAACCCGTACTCTAATTCTTCTACGCTTCACTCAAATCTCTGCTCTCCTTGTCCTCTGTAGCCTTGGTGAAGGAGAATCCACCGATAGCTTATCTAAGCTCTTGACTCTTCCGTATATACTCTGTAAAATAGTATGCAAGAAGTAGTGTAAGTTGGGCTTGTGCTGACGACGGCGCCAATGTCAGTAAGCACCAAAAACTCTCGGCTTAGGTAGCTTCGAACCAAAAAATAGCTCTGGATAGGCAGTGCTTGGTTGTTTTTGTGTGTCGGGCTTGGTGAAACACTACCACCACTTGACTACAACAGCCCCAACCGTCTTCTACGATACTTTGCAAACAAACTATCGTCCTATCACTCATTTCATTTATTCAACTAATAACAGGGGTAAATACGTGGCAAAAGCAGCGCAAGCAACTTCACCAACTCGTGTCTACTTTGCACAGGCAGACGACCAACTCGACCTGCCTAATCTAGTAGACCACCAAAACCGTTCGTTCCAGTGGCTGGTAGACGAAGGTCTTGGCGAAATCTTGGCCGAGATTAGTCCAATTGACGATTATACCGGTACAAAGTTATCGCTAAACTTCAAGCAGTATCATTTTGAAGAACCTAAGCTGAGCGAAGCCGAAGCCCGCGAAAACAATGTCAGCTACGAAGCACCCCTCAAGGCGACGGTTGAGCTGACCAACAAAGTGACCGGCGAGGTTAAAGAGCACGAAATTTACCTGGGCGATTACCCATGGATGACTAAGCGGGGTACGTTTATTATTAACGGTGCCGAACGTGTGGTGGTAAGCCAGCTGATTCGTTCGTCTGGCGTTTTTTATACCGCCGAACCTCATGCGACCAAAAACCTTTACAGCGCCAAAGTTATACCTGGACGCGGCGCGTGGCTCGAATTTGAAACAGCTGCCAACGGCGCAATTTATGTCAAAATCGATCGTAAGCGCAAGATTCCAGTAACTACACTACTGCGGGCTCTTGGCATGACCGAAGCCGGCATGAAAGAAGCCTTTAACCATGTCGACAACGTCAAGAGCAGCGAGAGCTTTTTGCAGGCTACACTCGATAAAGACCCAAGTAAGGGACATTCTGAAGCGCTTATTGAAGTATTCCGGCGTTTGCGACCGGGTGATTTAGCAACTGTAGACAACGCCCGTACTTTGCTTGAAAATATGTTCTACAATTTTAAGCGCTTCGACTTCAGCCGTGTTGGCCGCTACAAGATTAACAAACGTCTTAAGTTAGACGTTGCCAACACAACCGAAAATCGTATTATGCGTCTCGAAGATTTGGTGGCAATTATTGCTGAGCTGATTCGTATGAATGTGAGCCAAGAGCCAGGCGACGATATTGACAGCTTGAGCAATCGTCGTATAAAGATGGTAGGCGAGCTTGTGCAGCGACAGTACCGCATTGGTTTACTGCGTATGGTTCGCAACACTCAAGACCGTATGTCTATGTGCGATATCGAAACCGTACAGCCTGGGCAACTCATTAATGCTCGGCCAGTTGTAGCTGCGGTCCGCGAGTTCTTTGCAAGTTCACAGCTGAGCCAGTTTATGGATCAAATTAACCCACTGAGCGAGCTGGCGCATAAGCGTCGTTTGAGCTCAATGGGTCCTGGTGGTTTGAGTCGTGAGCGTGCTGGGTTTGAAGTGCGCGATGCGCACGCAACTCACTATGGTCGTATTTGTGCGGTTGAAACACCAGAGGGTGCCAATGTGGGTCTGGTGTTGAACTTGGCCAACTTTGCCCGGGTGAATGACTATGGGTTTATCGAAACTCCTTACCGTGTGGTCGAAAAAGCTAAAGTGACCGACAAAATTGTCTACCTAGACGCTGCCGACGAAGAAGAAGCTGTTATTGCTGGTGCTGGTGTCGAAACCGACAAAACCGGCAAGATTGCCTCTGAGCGCGTGAGCGCGCGAATTAAGCTTAAATCGGCCACGGCCGACCGCGACGAGGTGACACACGTTGATGCTTCACAGAACCAAATTATTGGTTCAAGCGCTGGGCTGATTCCATTTATCGAGAAAAACTATGTGTACCGAGCATTGATGGGTAGTAACCAGCAGCGACAAGCGGTGCCACTTGTGCAGCCCGAAAGTCCTATTGTAGGAACGGGCGTCGAAGCTTCGGCAGCTCGCAACACCGGTCAGTTGGTGGTAGCCGAGGCCGATGGTGAAGTCGTACGGGCCAATGGTGCCGAGTTGGTCGTTAAATACAAGGAAGGTACTGTAACGTACGAACCACAGCACTTTGTGCGCAGCAACGAAGGTACCAGCATTAATCAACGCGTAGTGGTGAACACTGGCGACAAAATCAAAAAGGGTGATGCGCTTATTGAAGGTATGAGCATTCAAAATGGCGAGCTTGCACTTGGTAAAGACCTTATCGTAGCCTTTATGCCTTGGGCTGGTTACAACTTTGAAGATGCCATCATAATTAGCCGTCGATTGGTCGAAAACGACACTCTCACTTCTGTACACATCGTCGATTACATGATTGAGGTACGCGAAACCAAGCTCGGTCCAGAGATTGTAACGCGAGATATTCCAAATGTTAGCGAAGATGCCCTGCGTCACCTCGACGACGACGGTATTGTTCGGATTGGCGCCGAGGTACATCCTGGTGACATTCTTGTTGGTAAAATTACCCCTAAGGGCGAGCAAGAGCTGAGCTCTGAAGAGCGATTACTGCGGGCTATCTTTGGCGAAAAAGCTAAAGAAGTTCGTGATACCTCTCAGCGCATGAGCAATGGCAAACACGGTAAGGTAGTTGGCGTAAAGATATTTAGCCGAGAAAACGGCCATGAACTCAAGGCCGGCGTGCTAATGCAGATTCAAGTGTTTGTGGCGCAAATGCGTAAAGTAAGCGTGGGTGATAAGCTAGGTGGTCGCCATGGTAACAAGGGTGTGATTGCCCGCATTCTGCCAGTCGAGGATATGCCGTTTATGGAAGACGGTACGCCCGTTGATATTGTGCTTAACCCGCTTGGCGTGCCAAGCCGTATGAATATCGGTCAGTTGTTTGAAACCCACCTTGGTATGGCAGCACGTGCGCTTGGCATGAAAGTCGCTAGCCCATCATTTAACGGTGTGCCAATGGAAAAAATTCAGAGTTTACTTAAAGACGCCGGCCTCCCAGAAGACGGCAAGCAACAGCTGTATGATGGCCGTACCGGTGGCGCCTTTAAAGAACGCACCACTGTCGGGAGTATGTACATGATTAAGCTCAACCACATGGTTGCCGACAAAATTCACGCTCGCTCAACTGGACCATATACCATGGTTACTCAGCAGCCGCTTGGCGGTAAGGCTCAAAACGGTGGCCAGCGCTTTGGTGAAATGGAGGTGTGGGCACTGGAAGCATACGGTGCTGCAAATACACTGCAAGAAATGCTGACTATTAAGTCAGATGATGTTTACGGACGCTCAAAGGCTTATGAAAGCATTATTAAAAAGACCGAAATCGTTGGGCCAAAAGTACCAGAAAGCTTTAATGTGCTGGTGAAGGAACTACAGGGCTTGGGTCTTAAAGTTGACCTCGTCGCCAGCGACAAAATTGTTGATGCCGAAGAAGTGCTATCAATCAATATTCACGAAGAAGCAACCCATCCTTCGACAGTAGAACCCCCCACTTCTGCTGTTTCTGACATTGATGTAACTGAAGAAGATGTAAGTGTTGGTGGCTTTGAGCTTGAAGATAGCGATGGCAATCCTATTGACGATGACTTTGCCGTAAGTGACGACGATGATGCATCGGATGACGTAGTCGCCGCTGCCGATGACAATAACGAGGAGGAGGCGTAATGAGACAGTATTCATACGGTACCAACATTGCTGATTTTGACGCTGTGCGACTGGCCGTTGCAAGCGCACGAGATATTGAAGACTGGAGCTATGGCGAGGTTTTGAAGCCAGAAACCATTAACTATCGTACTCAAAAGCCAGAACGAGATGGGCTATTTTGTGAGCGTATCTTTGGTCCTGTTAAAGACATCAATCCACATGACGCCAAATACAAAGGTGTTCGTAGCCGAGAAGCTGCGGTCGACAAGAACGGTGAGCTGGTTACACGGAGTATTGTGCGACGTGAACGCATGGGCCACATCAGCCTGGCCGTACCGGTTGCTCACATCTGGTTCTTACGTGGCACTCCAAGTGCCGTTGGGCTACTACTTGGTTTGACTGTTAAGAATCTTGAACGGGTGACTTACTTTGCGGCCTATATAGTTAAGTCTGTCGACGAAGCTCGTCGTGACCAATATCGTGCCGACAAAGAGGCCGAGTGGAAGGCTGCTCAAGAAGCAATCAAGCTTCGTTACGAAGCGGCTGCAAAAGAAGCTGATGCCAACGTTAAGGCACTTGCCGAAGCACAAACCAAAGAACTTGAAGAGCTAAACCAAGATTTCGAAACGCTCAAATCGCAGCTTAATAGTTTGGTCAAGCTTAACCTCATGAACGAGGGCGACTACCGTAGCTTGCCAACCGAGCTTCGCAGCATGATTACGGTTGGCATGGGTGGTGCGGCCCTGCGTGACCTCCTGGAAGAAATCGATCTCAGCGCCCTGATTGCCGAGCTTACTACTGAGGCCGAAGAGGCCAAAGGCCAGCGCAAAAAGAAGCTCATGAAGCGCCTACGACTGCTCGAAAACATGGAACGCGCTGGTATTCAGCCAGGCAGCATGTGCTTGAGTGTTTTGCCGGTGATTCCTCCGGACTTGCGCCCAATGGTACAGTTGACTGGTGGCCGCTTTGCAACCAGCGACCTTAACGACCTGTATCGACGGGTCATTAACCGCAATAACCGCCTCAAGAAGCTAATTGAACTAAATGCGCCAGAAGTCATTCGTCGCAACGAACAGCGCATGCTACAAGAAGCTGTTGATGCCTTGATTGACAACAACAATGCTCGCAGTGGTCGTGCTGTGGCCGCTACTGGGCAGCGCCGTCGCCTAAAGAGTCTTAGTGACATGCTTAAGGGCAAGCAGGGGCGATTCCGTCAAAACTTGCTGGGAAAGCGTGTTGACTACTCTGGTCGTTCGGTTATCGTGGCTGGTCCAGAACTAAAGATTCACCAATGTGGTCTGCCAAAAATGATGGCACTTGAACTCTTTAAGCCATTTGTTATTGGCGAACTGATTGCCCGTGAGCAAGCGCACAACATCCGCAGTGCGACTCGCATGATTGAAACTGGTGAAACCGAAGTATGGGACGCGCTTGACGATGTTATTAAGGGCAAATATGTGCTTTTAAACCGTGCACCGTCGCTCCATCGACTCAGTATTCAGGCTTTTCAGCCGGTACTCATCGAAGGTCGTGCCGTTCAGCTACACCCATTAGTGTGTAAGGGCTTTAACGCCGACTTCGATGGTGACCAAATGGCCGTACATTTACCACTGAGTGATGCTGCACAGCTCGAGGCTGCCGAAATTATGGCGGCCAACAAAAACCTTCTCAAGCCTGCAGATGGTTCGCCAATCTTACACATCGAGCAAGATATTGTGCTCGGCTGTTACTACCTTACCTACGAACGTCCTGATAACAAAGAGGCCGCACGTTCATACTCAAGCGTCGACGAAGCGAGCATGGCATTTGACGCTGGAGTTATTACCCTGCAGTCACTAGTCAATGTGCCGTTTAGGGGTGAGATTCGTAAAACCACTTACGGACGGCTTCTTTTTAACGAAATTCTGCCCGAAGGATTTGCCTATCAAGACGAGCCGATGACTAAAAAGCGACTCCAAAAAGTTATGGCAGCGGTCTATAAGCAGTATGGCCAAGAGCGAACTGCCATTATCGCAGACGACCTAAAAGACCTTGGGTTCCGCTATGCGACGCTTTCAGGGCTCAGCATGGGCATGGGCGACTTCGAACCTATTAAGGGTCTCGAAGCAGCACTTGACGCAGGTGAAGTTCGTAGCACCAGCATTAGCGACCAATACGACCAGGGCTTCATTACCGACGACGAACGACACCGTTTAACCGTCGACAACTGGGCTAAAGTTGACTCTCAGGTTCAAAGCATGCTGGCTGACCAAATGGAAAACCAAGACGGCTCAATGGCCATCGCTATTACCTCTGGTGCTCGCGGTAACATTTCTCAGATGAAGATGTCCGTTGGTATGCTGGGTGTCTTCCAGGACGCCGGTGGTCATGCCATTGAGCTTCCGGTTAAACATGGTTATTTGCATGGCCTAACGCCGCTGGAGTACTTTACTGGTACGCGCGGTACTCGAAAGGCTGTCATTGACATTGCCCTTAAAACAGCCGATGCCGGTTACCTTACACGTCGTTTGGTCGACGTGTCGCAAGATGTCTTTACCATTGATGATGGTGCTGTGAGCGATGCAACCGACCCAGGCTTTAAGATGCTCCGTGAAGATGCCGAAGCGATTGGTGTGAGTTATGGCACACGACTCGAAGGTCGTTATGCCGCCGAGGATGTTAAAGGCCACATCAAGGCCGGTGAACTCTTTACCAAAGAAGTTGCCGAGGCGATTGATGCCGACGAAAAACTCGATGGTATTAAGATAATGAGCGCACTCAGCGCAAGTTCTGTTCATGGGGTGCCACAAAAAAGCTATGGTATTGACCCTGCAACCGGAAATCTTGTCGAGAGCCATAACCCAATTGGTGTTATTGCGGCTCAGTCAATCGGTGAGCCTGGTACGCAGCTATCGCTCGACTCCAAGCACCGCTCGGGTGCGCTTGTTGCCGATGATACTGCCCAAGGCTTGAGTCGTATCGAAGAGCTCTTTGAAGCTCGTGCGCCAAAGGGACAAGCATATTTGACCGACATTGGTGGTACCATTACTGTTTGGGAAGAGGGCAACCACTATGTTGCGCAAGTAACTGCAAACGACAGCGATACCATTGAGCTCGAGCTTGGTGAGCGAACTGCCAAAATCGCCAGCGGTAGCGATGTTGCCATCGGCGATGTTGTTGCGAGTGAAGAAGACGGTGCCAATCCATTGGTTTCACCCATGGCTGGCAAGGCAGAGGTGACCAATAAAAAGGTCATCATCACTCCGACAAGCAAGAGCGTTGTACGGTACGAAATTCCACTATTTAAGCAAATGATGGTCAAAGATGGTGACATTGTTGTCGCTGGCCAACGTTTGACAAGCGGTTCTATTAACCTACACGACCTCATGAGCTTGCAAGGTGTTGAGCCAACACAGCGCTACATTATGAACGAAATTTTGGGTATCTTTGCCGGGCAGGGTCAAAACATTGCCGACAAACACCTTGAGATTATTGTTCGACAGATGTTTAGTCGTGTGCAGGTCGAGGATGCCGGAGACAGTTCATTTGTGACCGGTGATGTCGTGAGCAAACTAGCTGTTGTTGAAGCAAACGAAGAACTCGTTGCTGCCGGCAAAAAGCCTGCCAAGGTCAACCAGCTTCTGCTTGGCATTACTAAGGCATCGCTTTCAACCGATTCGTTCTTGAGTGCCGCCAGCTTCCAGGACACCACGCGTGTGCTGATAGCGGCTGCTACCAGTGGTAAGGTTGACAAGTTATTTGGCCTTAAGGAAAACGTTATCCTTGGTCGCAAAATTCCAGTTGGTACTGGCTACGGCGCAAGTAACGCACTTGATGAGGGAGATGACGAGGCCGAGGAAGAGTTTATCGAGGCTCGCAACGAATCGCTTGAAAACCCCATTATGCTGGGTGACATGCGACCGAGCTTGGACCTCGAAGATGTCGAAACCGAAGATGTCAAGTCGATGAACGAGGAAATGTCTGACCCAGACGAAGGGTAGTTTGTTCTCGTTCCTAGACGCTCTAACTACCCCGCGTAATACACGTGGGGTAGTTACATTTCATCCAGGATACGATCGTAGATCTGTCAATTTTACCCGGAATAAACTATGGCTGTAACCGTGACACAGGTGCGCTTACATCGGCTGCTCGTCACTCGCCATTATGCAAGTTGCTTTCAACAGTTCGCACACATGGTTGCAAAACAGGGGTATTGTGTGCTATAATAGCAAGGTTAACATCAAATTCGAGTCGTTTTGGGGACGTTTTGTATAAACCTACCTAATTCATGACGGTAAACGAGGTGTGTCGTGAGTAGGCTTCTGCCTGCATGTCGACTCTCTCCATCGAATATAACCAGAGGATACCCTCAGAAAGGGGCATATTTTGCCTACTATCAACCAGTTGGTACGTAAACCACGCAAGCGGATTACCACCAAGAGCAAGTCACCCGCTTTGCAGCGTGTAGTCAACAACCTCAAGACCAAAAACTACGAAAAGGCTGCGCCGTTCAAGCGTGGTGTTTGCGTTAAGGTGACGACCAAAACCCCAAAGAAACCTAACTCAGCTCTACGTAAGGTGGCGCGTGTACGCCTCGGCAATGGCTACGAAGTCTGGGCATACATCGGTGGCGAGGGCCACAACCTACAAGAGCACGCCGTTGTTATGGTACGCGGTGGACGCGTTAAGGACCTTCCAGGTGTGCGTTATCATATCGTCCGCGGTGCATTGGACCTTCAGGGCGTTCAAAACCGCAAGCAAGGCCGCAGTAAATACGGTGCCAAGAAGGAGAGCAAATAATGCCACGTAAAGTAACCGCATCTCTCGTACGAGACATTCCGGCTGACCGCATGTACAACAGTGTGACGGTCCAGCGACTTATCAACCGTGTCATGCGCGACGGCAAAAAACAAGTTGCCGAGCGACTGGTCTACACCGGCATGGAAACCGCCGCTAAAAAGCTCAAAGTCGACAACCCACTCGAGGTGTTTGACCAAGCTTTTGGCAACATTCGCCCACACCTTGAAACTCGTTCTCGCCGCGTCGGCGGTGCTAACTACCAGATTCCGTTTGAGGTCAAGGGGCAACGCCAAAACCACCTCACCACCATGTGGTTTGTGCAGGCAGCTCGTTCACGCAAAGGCATGAGCATGGCTGACCGTATTGCTGCCGAGCTGATGGATGCCTACAACAATCAGGGTAACGCCGTCAAAAAGCGCGAAGACACACACCGTATGGCCGAAGCTAACCGAGCTTTCGCTCACTTCGCCCGAGGCTAACAATGGCCATCTCAGAGCTATGCCCGGAAACTGGCGAAGTTTGCCAGGCAAGATTGTGGCTTCAAGAGATTGAAGGTTCAATTACCGTAGAGAGATATAGCTCTGACGATTTGTTCTCAGGTGAAACCGTTGGACAAAAGGTTATGAGAGCGTGGGATATTCTGGGCGGACACCGTAGGGACCGTAACAAAGCACTTGAAGAAGATATGCAGTGGATATCTAACGCAGCAGAAGCTCATGAGGAGTCCGCGCGCTTAGGAGCAAAAAAATGTAATGGCACTTTTTGCGCCACTCTAGCGCATGTAGTCTTAACTGCACGCGGTATTTAGAAAACTAAGGAAGGTGACATATGGCAGACAAGAAAGTTCTAATGAAAAAAATCCGCAATATGGGCATTATCGCTCACATTGATGCGGGTAAAACAACAACGACCGAAGGTATTTTGTACCGAACCGGTCTAAAGCACAAAATTGGTGCCGTTCACGAGGGCGAAACCACCACCGACTGGATGGCACAAGAGCGTGAGCGTGGTATTACCATCGTGTCTGCAGCTGTCACGTGCTACTGGAAGGGTAATCAAATCAACATCATCGATACTCCCGGACACATCGACTTTACCGCTGAGGTAGAGCGTTCACTACGCGTACTCGACGGTGCCTGTGTGGTGTTCGACGGCAAGATGGGTGTTGAGTCGCAGTCTGAGACAGTATGGCGACAGGCTGACAAGTACGGCGTTCCTCGCATCTGCTTTATCAACAAAATCAATCAAACCGGTGGTGATTTCTACAAGTCGCTCGAAAGCATCCATAATCGTCTTAGCAAGCGTGCCTTCCCAGTGCACCTGCCGATTGGCTTTGAGCAGAGCATCAATGGCGTCGTTGACCTCGTTCGTATGAAGGCATACACCTACAAAGAATTTAGCGACCATGAACTGGTCGAGGGCGATATTCCTGCTGACATGACGGACCAAGTTAAGAAATATCGCAGCCTCCTTATTGAAAATGCTGTCGCCGAAGACGAAGCTATGCTCGAAAAGTACTTTGAAGTCGGTGAAGAAGGATTAACGGTCGAAGAAATTCAACAAGCTATTCGCACCGCAGTGCTTGGCGGCAAATTTTACGCTGTGACTGGTGGTGATGGCCGTGGCGTTATTGTCGAGAAGGTACTCGACATGGTTAACGACTACCTGCCAGCACCAGACGACCGTAGCAGTGCCTGGGGCGTTCAGCCCAAGACAGGCGACGAAATTGAGCGCAAACACGATGTCACAGAGCCACTGGCTGGCCTGGCGTTTAAGATTACCTCTGACCCATTTGTTGGCAAACTAGCATACTTCCGTGTCTACTCGGGCAAACTGAGTGCCGGCTCGTACGTACTCAACAGCTCAACCGGTGAGAAAGAGCGCGTTGGCCGCATTGTTCGTATGCAGGCCGACAAACGCGAGGATGTGACAGAAGTAGAAGCTGGTGACATTGCCGCCATTGTCGGACTTAAGGGTACCACTACAGGCAACACCCTGTGTGATCCAGCTCATCCAATCGTACTCGAAAACATTACCTTCCCAGACCCTCCGGTTTCTATTGCTATTGAGCCCAAAACCAAGGCCGACCAGGAAAAAATGAGCCTGGCGCTCCAACGGCTAGCCGAAGAAGACCCAACCTTCCGCGTTCGAGTTGATGACGAAACCGGTCAGACTATCATTTCTGGTATGGGCGAGCTGCACCTCGAAATTCTTGTCGACCGTATGAAGCGCGAGTTCAATGTCGAAGCCAACATCGGTCAACCACAGGTTGCTTACCGCGAAACCATCCGCAAAGATGCTGTTGAAGCCCAGGGTAAGTTCGTTCGTCAGAGCGGTGGACGTGGCCAGTTCGGTGACGTCTGGCTTCGACTCAGCCAAAATGAACAGGGTAAAGGCTTTGAGTTTATAAACTCTATCAAGGGTGGTGTTGTGCCTAGTGAATACATCCCCGCCGTTCGTAAGGGTATCGAAGAGGCTATGCAAAATGGTGTTATTGCCGGCTACCCAGTGGTAGACGTTAAGGTAGAGCTGTACGATGGTAGTTACCACGAAGTCGACTCGAGCGAAATGGCCTTTAGTATCGCTGGTTCGATGGGCTTCCAAGATGGCTTTAAAAAGGCTACCCCAGTACTGCTTGAGCCGGTCATGAAAGTTGTAGTTGTGACTCCCGAGGAGTTCATGGGTGACGTTATTGGCGACCTTAACAGTAAACGCGGTCGCATAGACACTATGGAAGACCTCACTGTTGGTATCAAAGAGATTACTGCCTTTGTACCACTTGGCGAAATGTTCGGCTACACCACCAACCTGCGCTCGATGAGCCAGGGGCGTGCTAGTTCAAGCATGGAGCTTGACCACTACGCTGACGTACCAAACAACGTCGCCGAGGCCATTATCGCCAAATATAGCAAGTAAGCTTATGGAGAGCTTCAAGCAAGAATATCTGGGCCGATTCTATTCGGAACTAGAACAGGCCAAAGACTGTCTTGCTCGGATTGTGCTGAGCCAAAGTGCAGAGTTAACGGTAGCAGAAATGCAATCGTTGCGCCCTGACATACAACTTGATACCAATGCGGTAGTACTAGCCACAATGGTGTTCATGTCTGGCGAGAACGACCTACAGGCGCTAACAGTGGTTAACCCGTTCGTGAAGCAATCAAGAGCAAAGGTAAGAAACCTTCGCCAAAAGAGTCACTTCCAGACTGCTAAGGGCCTTGATGTAATCCACACTTTAGCGAAAGATAATTCAAGCGATTTTGACTATTATGTGAGTCTATACCTTGTCCCAAAAACCGTCGATACTTACTACGGGGCATCGTATGGCCGATGGAGCGAGTCTAGGCATAAGGCGGCTAGTGAACTGTTTGGCTCAAGAATAACTATGCTGAACTAAGATATCCAGTATGTTTAAAGTAAGGTACTTTACCCTTGAAACTCTTGGGAGGGTACGGTACAATTAACACCGTATCCCGCGTGAGGGCGTTGCTGTGGTGCAGTACCCATGCAATATGGAACGCGTGAGCGCTACAATCTATTAAATAATCTAATCAGGAGAACTACCAACTATGGCAGGAACTTTTGACCGAAGTAAGCCACACGTCAACGTCGGCACCATGGGCCACGTCGACCACGGCAAAACAACTCTAACTGCTGCAATTACCAGCACCCTCGCTAAGAAACTTCCTAGCGATGTCAACAAGCCAGTTGCTTATGACCAAATCGACAACGCACCAGAAGAAAAAGCTCGTGGTATTACCATCGCTACTTCTCACCAAGAGTATGAGAGCGAAAAGCGCCACTACGCTCACGTCGACATGCCAGGTCACGCCGACTACGTTAAAAACATGATTACCGGTGCTGCCCAGGTTGATGGTGCTATCTTGGTTGTATCTGCTGCCGACGGTCCTATGCCTCAGACTCGTGAACACGTCCTCCTCGCTAAACAAGTGGGCGTACCAAAGATTTTGGTCTTCATGAACAAAATGGATCTCGCCGACGCCGATCTCGTCGAGCTGGTTGAAGAAGAAATTCGTGAGCTCCTAGAAAAGAACGGCTTTGACCGCGATTGCCCAATCATTAAGGGCTCTGCAGCTAAGGCTCTCGAAGGCGACACCGCTAATGAAGATGCTGTTATGG
>JAGQNR010000012.1 GCA_020427985.1 Candidatus Saccharimonadota bacterium
TGATCTTATTATAGAAGGACTTGGACTTTTAGTAGGTCAAACATTGCCTAAAGGAAGTAGGATGTCAGTGTACGAGGAAAGACGAGTAACCAAATCTCGTTAATAATCAAAAAACCGGCATTTCTGCCGGTTTAATGTTTTACTGCGATTTATCTCCAACATGTCGAGAAAGCATACTATGCATTCGGGTCATGTTAGGTGTAAATCGTGGCTGGGGGTAAGGGATTCGAACCCCTGAATGCCGGGACCAAAACCCGGTGCCTTACCACTTGGCCAACCCCCATTGTAATTGAGTGTGCGGTGAGAATCCGCCAACTAGCAAGGTTTTGGTCCAGACCATTTGATTATTTTACTCGCTCTGCGAGCTCAAACAGCCGGTGCCTTACCACTTGGCCAACTCCCATTGTAATTGATTTGTCTTTTGGCAAATCCCATAACACATATTAAAGATGTACAGCTACACGTAGCCTCAGCAAAGTATACTAAATCAGCCCGACTCTGCCAACAGTGCTATTATGTCACTATGCGAACCAACCAAAAATGCCTTGCCGTAATCGTTGTATTGTTGGTTGGGCTTGTGTTGGCATATGGTGCTATGGACTCTGCGTTAAATAGATCTAAAAAGGAATTGACTTCTCCCATTGCAACGGCTCAAAACGCTATTCACATTCCGGGCTCAACAATCGAAATCAACCAATCGTTTAGTACTATAGACCCCGCGAGTCAATGGGTAGTAGTGAGCAAGCAATTTCCTCTTGCCAATCCGGCTTATCGTCCTGCTGACTTACATAAAGTTTCGGTGGCAAGCAGACTTGACAAGCCAGATGATGAGCTATCACTCAGACAAAAGGTTGAACCAAGTCTTACGGCAATGTTTGCAGCGGCCAACAAACAAGGGTATGCAATTATGATGGCGAGTGGTTTTCGGTCATATCAGCAACAGCAGACTTATTTTGACAGCTACACAGCTGCGTATGGTCGTGAAAAGGCCGAGACATTTAGCGCCCATCCTGGACAAAGTGAACATCAGACAGGCCTGGCTCTTGATATCGCCTACACCGACATGAACAACTGCTACCTAGAAATTTGCTTTGGTCAAACACCAGCCGGCATATGGTTGGCAGCACATGCACACGACTATGGTTTTATACTGCGTTACCCTGCCAACAAGACAGCGGTGACGCAGTATCAATATGAACCGTGGCACTTTCGCTATGTAGGCAAGCCCCTCGCAAAAGCACTCTATGAATCCGGTTTTACGCTTGACGAAGTGAAACCGTATCTGGAAAAACATTAACCAAGGTAAAATTAAAACTATTTTACAGTTACCAGGGGCCCAAGAGTTTGCTGTACAAATTGTTTTCGCTCGGCCACCGATAGTCCAGGAAACATAGATTCAATTGGCTGGCCTGCTTTGGCCAGGGGCTGTAACTGTAGGCTATGCCGGGCCAGTAGGTTGTCAGACTTTTTATCGGCCTCAGGCCATTGGTAAGACATAAAGGTAGGAAAAAATTGCAAGTTACGTAGACTCACCTTCTTACCTTCTTTTGTGATATCCATTGCAGCGATTCCGCCCGTTAGCTGGTTGGCTTCAAGTTGACTTGAGAGGAAGTTACCGATTGAATACCATACTATTGTCTGACCACCATCAGACCGAGGAAGCTGGACGACTGGCTGGAGTACGTGGGGCCCTGTGCCGATTACAATGTCTGTACCAAGTGAAGCAAGCAGTTGGCTAGCTGCAACCTGGTCGGGGTTTGGCTGGATAGTATTTTCGGTCCCCCAATGCATCGACACGATTACGATATCACTAGTCGTTCGAGCCTGTTGTACAAGGTGAGTGACTAATGCCGTGTCGTGGTAGTTGTTTAAACCAAACGAGCTAAGTTCTGGGTTATTGCTATAATCTGCAAAAGCAATGAAAGCAAACTTAACGTCATTTTTGGTGAAGTACGCAACCTTATTTTGTTCGTTGATGCTGCGGTTCGCACCAGAAAAGGCCAATGGCTTTAATGTTTCCCAATTTGCCACAGTTGCTGCCAGTTGATCTTGGCCCTTGTCATTAATATGGTTCGTGGCTAGATTAATGACATTACACCCTAAGCCATTGGTTGGGCTGCGGAGCGCCTGTATAAATTCAAGCGGGGCATTAAAAGCTGGATAACCAGAGATTGGGTACTTAGGCCCGGTCGCTAGGGTTTCGGGATTGCAAAAAACAACATCATTACTTTGGTTATACAGACTGCGTACCTGGGAAAAATATGGGGTAAAATTATAGCTTTCGCCTTGCTTTGCCTGAGCCACCACACTATCGTGAGCAAGCATATCACCCATTGCGACCAGGTGGATTTTTTCGGTTTTAGGGAGTGTCGTTCGGGCCGAGGATTGCAAGGAATGGTTTTGGTCGGAGTACCAATGAATGCCTGCCCACAGTAACATCCCCCCAGTTATTATTAAGATAATGCCGCCAATAAGCTTCAGTCGCATAGTTTCAAGTATCGCAGTATATGTATAATGGCGCAAGCCAGCCTGTACAGTCGGCGAGAGCTAAGGTAGTATATAAGTAACGTAATTTGGAATCAGTCAAAACGTATACTATGGCTTTGTCAAAAAATCCCTCAGACTACATCGAACCATTACATATAAATAACCTTAAGGGCCGTGTTATGTATGTACCGGCCCAGGCCAAAAGCAGCCGTGAAATATTTGTTATTTACGGGCATCATTCATCACTTGAGCGCTGGTGGGGGTTAGTGCAGAACTTTGCGGATTACGGGGCAGTATATATGCCTGACTTACCAGGGTTTGGTGGCATGGATAGTTTTTATAGCATTGGCAAAAGCGCCTCACTTGACGCCTATGCCGACTATATTGCTGCTTTGGTACAAATGCGCTACAAGCGCAAAAAGGTGACACTTGTAGGGATATCGTTTGGGTTTTTGGTTGCCACCCGAATGCTCCAGCGTTATCCCGAACTAGCCAACCGTATTGAATTGCTTGTCAGTGCAGCTGGGTTTATGCGTCGTGATGACTTTACCTTTTCAAAGCGACGATATAACACCTATCGCTATGGTGCCGCAGTGCTCAGTTATCGCCCGCTGCCCTTTGTATTTAGGCACACTGCACTCACTGCACCAGTACTACGGGCTCTTTACGCCCGCACACATAATGCAAAGCATAAATTTAGCCTAGCTGGCAACAATCAAAAAACGTTTGAGCAGATGATGAATATGGAAATTGGCCTTTGGCAAAACAATGACGTGCGTACCTATATGAAGACGACGGTTGAACTTCTCACTGTTGATAATTGCGGCAGTGCTATCGATTTGCCCGTTTGGCACGTATATACCGACAACGACAACTACTTTGATAATGCTATTGTCGAACAGCATATGCGCATAGTCTATAACAAATTCCACCCGGTGAAGATTAATGCCAAAACACATGCCCCAAGCGTTATCGCTACCAAGCAAGAAGCAGCCGCTATGATTCCTGCCAAGCTCAAAAAAGTCTTTGCAAAAACTAAATAGCCCGCCGACTCTGCTATAATACCCTTTAAGATGAAAATCGGACTAATCTGCCCGTACAATATTGCTAATGGTGGCGGTGTTCAAGAGGCTGTTAAAGAAATTCAAACTGAATTGCTCCGTCGTGGGCACGACGCCGTTATTATTACCCCCCAACCCCGCAAACCTTACCAAAATCGAGGTAACAGAGTTATTTTTTTGGGGAGTGGTACCGATTTTAAGGCAATTGCTACCACTACTCAACTAAGCGCAAGCGTACTCACTGACGAAATCGACTCCTTATTAGAATATGAGCAGTTTGATGTGCTTCACTTTCACGAGCCCTGGGTGCCGGTTTTGAGCCGACAAATTCTTAGCCGTAGTACGTGTGCCAATGTTGGTACCTTTCACGCAAAATTGCCCGAGACCGTTACGAGTCGCGCCCTTGCAAAGGTAATCATTCCTTACACTAAACCACTACTTCGGCATCTTGATGCATTTACTGCAGTGTCACCGCCGGCGAGAAACTACATAAGTACGCTAACAACCGAACATATCAACCTTATTCCCAATGGGATAAATTTAGTTCGCTACCGTAAACCGGCCGGTTTAAAAATAGACCCCAGTACACCGCCTACTATCTTGTATATTGGGCGGCTAGAAAAGCGCAAGGGAGTGGCGTATCTTCTGCGGGCTTTTGCACTTTTGCAGCAAAAGCACCCTGCTGTACGCCTGCAAATTGTAGGCGATGGAGTTGACCGAGAAAAGCTTGAACTTCTGCGTGATGAGCTAGAGCTAACGGGTGTGTCGTTTTTGGGCTTTGTTGATGACCTTGAAAAACGTAAATTATTACATTCGGCCACACTTGGGTGCTACCCCGCGCTGTATGGCGAAAGCTTTGGTATTGTGCTGACCGAAGCAATGGCGAGCGGCTTGGTAACAGTTGGCGGCAATAATCCTGGTTATGCGAGCGTGCTTACTGGGCTTGGTCAGCTTTCTCTGGTAGACCCGTACGACTCAAAAGAGTTTGCCCATAGGCTTGAACTGCTACTCTTCGATGAGGGGCTCCGAGGCTTATGGCGCAAGTGGGCCAAAAAAGAAGTGCGTCAATACGACTACCGACAAGTGGTCGACATGTACGAATCTGTCTACCAACAGGCTATCGCACACCATACAAATCGAAACCACAATGAAATCTAAGCCAAAACTCAAGATTGGACTGGTGCTCGACGAATCGCTTGACCCACCAGATGGCGTCCAGCAGTATGTCTTGCGCGTGGGGGAATGGCTTAGTGCACAGGGGCATAGCGTGTACTATCTTGTTGGCGAAACAAAACGTCGTGACCAGCAATACATTTATAGCTTAACCAGAAATATTAAAGTTGCATACAATGGCAATCGTCTTTCGATACCACTCCCTGTTTTGACAAGTAAAATCCAACAGCTACTTAATGAACTGCAGCTCGATATCATTCATGTTCAAGCACCGTATAGTCCTTTTTTGGCTGGTAAAATTATTCGTTGCGCATCAGTCACCACTGCAGTGGTCGGTACATTTCATATTTTACCCTACAATAGATTGGCGATAGCCGGCAGCAAACTACTTGCTGCTATCAATCATCGCACTGCTCGCAGGTTTGACGCCATGATGGCAGTATCTGAGCCTGCTGCTGAGTTTGCCAGGCAAGTCTTTGGGCTCACAAGCACCGTTGTACCAAATCCCTTTGATTTTCAAAAATTTCATAATGATAAGAAAGCTAGAGTACCTACCGGTACCACCGATATTGTATTTCTTGGCCGGCTGGTTGAGCGCAAAGGAGGGTTACTGCTACTAAAGGCCATTAACGCGATTGTCCAAAAACACTTAACTGAAGTGCCAGTTCGTGTAACAATTGCAGGCAAAGGCCCAGATTATGACAAAATGCAGGCGTTTATTGGCCGTAACAACCTTGGGGCTGTAGTTACTATGCCAGGATTTATCGCAGAAGAGGACAAGCCCACACTGCTGGCAAGTGCAGATGTAGCCGTGTTTCCTAGTATTTCGGGCGAGAGCTTCGGCATATCTCTACTCGAAGCCATGGCGGCAGCAAGAGGGGTAGTGTTAGCCGGCAATAACCCGGGGTATGCAGCCGTTATGGAAAACAAAGAGCAACTTATACAGCCACAAGACGTTACACAATTTAGCCAGACGGTGGCTGAATGGCTAAATAACCCAGCGGCGCGAGCGCAAGCTGCCGCTCGACAAAAAGAGTATGTACAACAGTTTGATATTGCTGAGGTTGGACCGCAGATACTCGCAATCTACAACAAAGCTTTGCAAACCAGACATCCATCGTGACATAATGTTGGTATGGCAAAAATATTTTCAAAATCAGTCTCAGAAGCACCTAAGTCAGTCGAAGTTACTATTGCAACCCCAACTATTTTTAAAACAATTCTTTTAGTATTTGGAACTATTTTGGCATTTTTGGCGGTAAAGAAGAGCCTACACGTTCTATCGCTGATTGGTGTAGCGTTTTTTCTTAGCTTAGCCCTTGATGCGCCTGTGCGTTGGCTGGCTGCACGTCTGCCGGGCAAAAAGCAAAACAAGCGTACGCTCGCAACTGCAATATCAATGGGGCTCGTTATAGCTCTGCTACTTGGTTTTTTGATTGCGATTGTGCCTCCACTTGTCAAGCAAACCGTTACTTTTGTTCGGGATGTACCTGCTTTGGTCGAAAGCACCAAAAACGGCGATGGGCCTATTGGTGAGTTTGTCGTCAAGTACAAGCTTCAAGACGATGTCGCTAAATTGTCGGACCAACTGTCAAATCGAATTGGTAATATTGGTGGAGCAACAATCACCACTGCTTCTAGAGTAGGTACGAGTGTATTTTCGCTGCTGACGGTCATTGTTCTGACTATTATGATGCTGACCGAAGGTCCGGCTTGGCGCAAGGTACTCCTCGACGTCATTCCAGCCAAGCGTCGTTCTCGATTGCAACGACTTGGCCGTGATATGAATAAAGTGGTTCAAGGCTATGTAAACGGACAGGTGTTACTTGCCGCAATCGCTGCCTTACTTATTACTCCAATCTTTTTTATTATGGGAGTAAGTTATCCCATAGCGTTGACTGTCATTGTATTTATTTGCGGCCTGATTCCAATGGTTGGGCATACCATCGGGGCAGTTATTTGCACTATTGTAGCGCTCTTTACCTCCTTCCCGGCTGCATTGGTAGTATTGGGGTACTATATTTTGTATCAGCAAATCGAGAATTATGCTGTGCAACCAAAAGTTCAGGCCAACTCTACCAACATGTCACCACTACTAGTATTTGTGGCGGTACTACTCGGCGGCAGTTTTGGGGGATTACTCGGTGCGCTCGTAGCTATTCCGGTAATGGGTTGCCTACGTATCGCCTTACTTGATTACCTAGAAACTCGCGGTATGCTAAGCAAAGCAACCACCCGTGATGCCAAAACCCAAGGCGGCGCTATCTAGATTTAGCCCAGGAAGCCATCATAACCCCTTAGTATTACACTTGGAGACTGGTTAAAGAGGCGCTGCTTCGTCTTTGGGTGTACCAAGTTGCTACAATCAATGAGGCAATTATCACTGAATACGACATAGAAAAAGTACTGACCGCGATGCGGATGCCATCAGTTCCGCAGAGAGCGTTAAAGACCCACGTTAGCCCAATACTGATACCAAAGGCTAGGAAACTTATTATCGATAACACAGTTGCTCGGACTTTCGATGGACAGTTATGTTGCAATTCTGTCTCGGTAACAACTGCTAGTAGCTCGTTGCAGGCATAGACAATAAATAATAGAACGATACCTACGTATGTCTGTGCGGCGAACCCAAAAAGTACAAGTATAGCTACATATATCCAAGTAAATCGTTCATGATTACGTGAAGCAAGAGCCGACAGTAGCAGAGCGGCTACACAAACTACGGCAGTCACTGCCCAAAGCCCACCCAGTTTTTTAGCAGAAACTCCAAAGGACAATAGATATATTTGTCCGAATTCTAAAATCGTCAAAAATATATAGGTACTAAAGATACGCCTGATAGCAAAAGCCAAAACAGTTTCGTGACGAAGAGTTGATAGCACAAGATGCCGCGAAGTGTGCTTTTGGTCAGTGCTGGCGCCTGGAATATCGGTCTTGAGGGATGTGGCAATAAGCAGCGCGCAAACTACTGAGCCAATCGATATATAGTACGGAATACGCAGGCTTGTCGCATCAGCTATAAAACCGCTCAGTATGTTTGCTGCGGCGGCTCCGACAAAGGTGTAAGCCCACACTTGACTGATGTGCTTAGCGTATGAAGCAGTTTGTTTCGCTTGTTTAAGATGATTATACAGGTATGCCTGAACGGCGCCATTAACCAAGGACCAGTAAAGGTCATAGACAAGTGTTCCAGTAGCATATCCAGTTACTGAGCTACTCGAGTCAAGCACTACTAATGCCAGGCCAACGTGCATAGTCCGTTTACGGCCACTATGCCGCCGAGTACATCAAATAGCAAGATGCTAATAGTGAAGGCTGTTACTGCAGCCGCTCGAGTATTGCTGTGACTGATAACATAGTAAGAATAGCTCCTCAATACCATACCAAAACATGTGGCCTTCAAACAGCTTGATGAGCTTAATTTTACCAGGAATAGACATCGCTCGTTATAGCCTGTACCACAGGGCACCGTCTGGTGTGTCTCGAAGACCTATTCCCTGCTTTAGCAGCTCGTCACGAAGTCTGTCGGATTCGGTCCAATCTTTGCCGGCGCGAGCCTGCGTTCTCTGTGCTATGAGTGCTTTTTGCTGCTGGGAAATGTCGAGTTTTTTAAGCTCAATACCGAGCACATCGGCAATAGTTTGTTGTATGCAGCTAAAGCATTCCGAGCTAGTGTGACTAGCTAGTACGGCATCTAGTGTCTCGTCAATAAATTGAAGTGCGTGTGTCGTGTCGAGGTCATTTGCTAGAATGTCGGTGAGCTTTTGCTTAAATACTTGGGCATCTGTACCTTGACATGACTGCAACAATGCAATTTGGTGATAAAGATCGGCAGTCTCTTGCCAGTGTTTTAGACGATTTGCAGCAGCCTCTAGATTATCCCAGGTAAAGTTGCCCTCTGTTGTATAGTGCTTTCCAAGTGCAAACAGTCGAAATGCGTCTAAATTGTAGCCTTTGTCTAAGATGTCTTGTAGGGTATAGATATTGCCGAGTGATTTGCTCATTTTTTGACCATCGGCCTTGAGATGGTTATTGTGTATCCAGAACTGGCTAAAGGGTTTGCCGGTAACGGCCTCTGTTTGAGCGATTTCGTTGATATGGTGGACTGGAATATGGTCAATGCCACCGGTATGGATGTCTATTTGGTCACCCAAAGTTTCACGCGCTATGACGCTACATTCGAGGTGCCAGCCGGGGAATCCAATACCCCAAGGGCTCTCCCACTCCATATCGCGCTTTTGACCCTCGGGACTAAACTTCCAGACGGCAAAATCGGTGATGTTACGTTTGCCCTCTACGCTGACGCGGGCACCAGCCTCAAGTCCGTCGATATCGAGTTGCGCCAAGCGGCCATATTCTGGCAACTTGCTGGTGTCAAAATACATACCGTCACCATCGATTTTATATAAATAGCCTTTGTCATCCAGCGCTTGAGCGAATGCGATTTGCTGTGGTATGGTGTCGGTGGCCCTGACCAAATGCGTCGGTGTCATGAGCCTAAGCAGATTAGCCTCATGATTAGCAATGTCGATATATTTGGCGGCGATGCCCCAGGCGGTAAGGCCTTCTCGTCGCGCACCCTTTTCCATCTTGTCTTCGCCATTGTCATCATCGCTAGTCAAATGCCCCACATCGGTAATATTTTGAGTCCGTTCAACAACATAGCCTTGGGCCGTAAGAGTACGAACAAGAACGTCCCAATAAATATAGCCTAGCCAATTGCCGACGTGGGGTTGGCTATAAACGGTTAGCCCACAAGTATACAGCCTGACCGTGTTGCCCAACAATGGGTTCAGTTGATCGGTATGACGGGTTAAGGTGTTATATAGCTTCATCCGGACGCACCGCTTTCTGTGGTCTCGAGTAATCGCCGCGCGGCTGCTAAGCAGTCAGTCTTTACTTCTTCATAGCCTCGACCATCAGTTACTTTAAAGCCACTGGCATAGTCGTGGCCACCGCCACCAAGTGATTCGGCAAGTTTACCGCAAATCGGGAAGCCATAATTTGAGCGCAGGGCGGCGGTGACCCGACCGTCATCATACGATTTAAGGACCACTGCGAGTGCCACGCCTTTGACTTGAAGCATGTCGGGTTGAATAAGTGGTGCTGGGTTATAGAGGGGGCTGTATTCATTTATTTCGGGCTGTGGAATATGTACTAGCGCAATTTGTCCATCGCTAAAAAACTCGGTATTAGCGATTAGAATGCCCTTGTATCGATAGATTTTATCTGGCATCTTGCCATATTCACGACGCCTATCCTCAAGCACAATGCGGTCGGCTCCCAGGTCACTGAGGTCAGCCATGGTTCGGTAGGTTGAAGCCCTAGTTAGATTATTGGTGAGTCCCTGAGTATCACCTAAAATCGAGGCCATAATATGTGTGGCAGCCGTGGCCGAAACTGTCCAACCAAGTGAAACTGCCAGATTAAAAATCAATTCCCCGGTGGAAGCAACAGTGGTGTCAATGATTTGACTATCAGTATAGTCAAGTGGTCTTTCGACGGTGGCATGATGGTCGAGCACAATTCCAGGCTTGGCCTGCAAACGTTTGAGACCGCCTGACTGAATTAGTTTTTCAAGGAGTGTATAGGTACTTGCATCGACCACAATGCTCAGGTCAAAACTGCTTGGTAGCTGGTCGACGACCCTATCCCAGCCTTCGATATAGTGAAGATAATCGGGTATATGAACTCCACAGTAGAGTGCGACATCTTTACTGAGGTCGCCAAGGATGTGTTCAAGCGCCAGAGCACTGCCGAGGCTGTCCGCATCTGGGTTATCGGCCTGTATAATAACTATCTTTTGTGCTGAAGTAACAACCGTCTCAATCTGTTTGTACATGGTTAGTATTGTACCCCTTTTGGATTGGATTTACGACAACAGCACTGGTACACTAATTGAAATGAACGAGAATCCTTCATATGTAGAGTGTCGCGAACGGTTGTTTCGGGCAGGTCGAGCTGTGCCAGTTGGTTCAGTCTGGAGGCACTACAAGGGCTCTCTGTATTTGATTGAGGGCATCAACCTCGACAGTACAACCTTTGAGCCGAGAATAGGCTATCGGCCGACTGAGCAAAGAGGTGTTAGTTTTTCTCGCTTAATGAGTGAGTGGTTTGAGGTGATTCCACTCGAAAGTGGCCGGTCGGTACCGCGTTACATTTCAGCCGATAAGCCCTATAGTTCTTGACGTCCCTCGAGGGCACGACTCAGGGTAATCTGATCGGCGTACTCGAGGTCGACACCCATGGGCAGTCCACGAGCCAACCGCGAGATTTTGACCCCAGTGCTTTGAAGCTGTTGCTGGAGATAAAGCGCAGTAGACTCACCTTCGACGCTAGCATTTGTAGCCAGAATGATTTCTTCCACTTCGTCGTTTTTGACTCTTTCAAGCAGCTCGTTGATGTGCAATTCGCTGGGACCAATGCCATCGATTGGCGATACTAAGCCGCCTAGAACATGGTAAGTGCCCTGAAAGCTACCAGTCTTCTCGAGTGCGAGGATATCGAATGGCTCCGCAACGACGGCAATAACTTTTTTGTTGCGACGAGCATCGCTGTAGAGTGGCGATACCTTTTGATCCGGTGAGATGAGAGCAAAGGTAACTGGGCAGTAGGCAATGCCCTGGTGTAGTTCCGATAGTGCCTGACTGAGTTTGTGGGTAGCCGCACTATCGTGTCGAGTCAGGTAATAGGCGTAGCGTTCGGCTGTACGCGTACCAACACCAGGGAGTGCTCCAAGTGCTTCGATAAGATTTTCGAGAGCGGCCGGAAGAATTGGTTGAGACACTTAGAGTCCCAGGCCTCCCAAAGCACCAAGCATTGGTTGCATTTTTTCTGCAGCTATTTTTTGACTTTCGGCAATACCATCTCGAACGGCATCTTCGAGCCAACGCTCAAGCTCGCCAATGTCGGCTAAATCAACGCGGTCGGGGTCTATATGAATTTTTTTGATTTTTTGTTCGCCAGTAATCTCTACCCGAACAGCCCCATCGCCCTGCTCAATTGTAATGATCATTTTTTGCAATTCTTTTTGAATTTTCTTGGCCTGCATCAACATTTTGGCCTGATCAAATCTACTCATATAGTCCTCCTATTAGTCGTACAATTCTGTAAGTTCCATTGTAACAGAAAGTTACTGGCGTTCTGTATAGACAATCTTGGTCTGTTTACTGTTTGGCCATGCTACAAAGTAAGAGCGAATGTGATAAAACGATACCAACACAACTACCAAAACAACTACCGTCACGCCAATAGCCTTAGCAAATTGGTTTCTAGGAAACACGGTGAGCCATTCGTTTAAGAAGTAGTAGATACCACCAGCAATGTAGAGGTACAAAAGCGGCACCAAGGTAGGTAAAAAGGTACTGCCACTCACCAGAATGAGTATGGTGGCAATAATTGTGGCCCCAATAAGGTAATAATTAGTCTTGTGTCTTGGAGGCTTCACCTGGGCATAAACACCAAGGGTAAGTAGAAGAAGCTCAGCAATAGTCAAAAGAGCGCCACCATGGGTGACATATTCCGGCGAAAATCCGCTATGAAAGACCAGCGTTGACACCAATGTCTGTGCGTTATCAAAGACTTGTTCGAGTGAAGGCATGACCGAAGGCAAGCCCAGTAACTCGGTAAACACATGCCAATTGCGCACCCCTGCCCATACAAGTGGGGCCATCACTGCCATGAGGGCGAGCGACAGTAGTGTTTTTTGCAGAAGTGTTAATGCCTGCCATATACGCATAAAGCGCTTACGACGCATGGCAAGAGTCAAAAGTAGTTGCCACAGCATGCCAGGAATATACAGAAGGGTGGCAAAAATAGCACTTGCACCGTAAACAGCTCGTCGTCGCCAACCTGGGCTAACATTGTGAATAATAATAGGCAGCGCAAAAAAGAACAAAATACCAAACTGCAGCACTGCAGCCGTACCAAGTCGTGCGGTGTGCAAGAAACCATTCGCACAAATAAAAAGAATTGTCGACAAAAAGGCGACTCGTGTGCTCATCCAGCTACGAACAATATAAAAGAATAGGCCTACTGCACCAAGTGCGAACAGTGCTGCCACGACGCGGTTTAAGGCAAAACTGTGGTGCCCAAGCGTTGCTCCCAGCCAAACCAAAGTATTGTACGGAATATTGACGGGGTCATTGTAGAGATTGTGCCATGATTGCGCCTGCTGGGAAGCAGTTACCTCACCGATGCTGTAGGCATTATTAGTGAGACTAAATAATTTATATGACAAAAAAAATACGGCGGCAGCTCCCAGTACGCCCCAAACACTAAGCTGCTTCCACTGGGAAGAAAGTCGTGTTAATAGTTGTTTCATTCTAATATTCTAGTATACACTACGGAGCTCTTTTAGATTAGTTTTCAAACGGCGTTTGCGCATGAATGGTGTCGATGGAGCGAATGCGTTGTTTGTCACGGTCAAAGTATAGCTCAACTCCGCCCGTTGGGCCATTGCGATGTTTTTTTATAAGAACATCCATAATATTTTTACGTTCACTCTCTGGATTGTAATAATCCTCGCGGTACAAAAACGCAACGACATCGGCGTCTTGCTCAATAGATCCCGATTCACGCAGGTCGGCAAGCTGAGGAATTTGTGGACTACGGCTTTCTACCGAGCGGCTTAGCTGACTGAGGGCAATGACTGGAACGTTCAGTTCCCTGGCGACACCTTTGAGCCCACGAGATATTTCTGAAATCTCCTGCACACGGTTGCCATCTCCACCAAAGCGGCTGCCTCCACTCATGAGCTGTAAGTAGTCAACAATAATAAGCCCGAGTTTTTGGGTATGAGCTTCGCGGCGTGATTTGGTGCGTAAATCGCTAACGGTTATTCCGGGAGTATCATCGATGTATATTTTGGCCTCACTTAGAGTGCCCATAGCCTCTCCGAGTTTCTCAAAATCACTATCGGTCAGTTTACCGGTACGTAGCGCCCAAGCGTCAACTCCTGATTCCATTGAAAGTAATCGGTCTACAAGCTGTTCTTTGCTCATTTCGAGGCTAAAGATGAGAACAGATTCTTTGGCTTGTGTGGCAATCTTGTGTGCAAGATTAAGCACAAAGGCAGTTTTACCCATCGATGGTCGTGCTGCCAGAATAAACAAGTCAGATGGCTGTAGTCCCGCCAGCATGCCATCAAGATCACGGTAACCAGTAGGAACTCCACGGAGCTTGTTACTGTCTTTATGAAGGTCGTCAAGTCGCTCAAAACTTTCAGCTAGCACTGATTCGATGCTCACAATACTTTGCTTAACATGGGTTTTACTGACTTCAAATAGTCGTGATTCGGCCTCTTCAATCAGCTCTCTAAGGCCTTTTGACTCGTCCTTGCCGAGGCTGGTCATATCGCTGCTTACCGTAATGAGTCGACGACGAAGTGCTTTTTCGGCAACAATGTCAGCATATTGTTCAACATGTGAAGCTGTGGGCACAAAGTTGGTCAGTTCGGTCAAATAGGCAGCACCACCTACCATTTCTAAGAAACCAGTGCCCTTCAGCTGGTCTGCCAATGTTAAAACATCGATAGCCGAACGTTTTTCATATAAGGCCACCAGGGCCTCGTAAATACGTGCATGCTTTTGGTCGTAAAAATCGGTTGGTGATATGCGGTCGGCTATTTTTACTATGGCGTCAGTGTCAATGAGTACAGCCCCGAGCAACGAGGCCTCAGCCTCAGTATTGTTGGGTAGTCCAGCTGTGGGGTTGTTACTGTCGTTCATGGTTGTATCATAGCAGCTCAGCACCGCCAAAAATATTGCTTATGGTTGTGATATCGGATGATGGTGTATTGCCGACTGTCCCGTCAACTGCCTCGAGTTTAGGGCCGCTGCTTTCTTGCAGTTCGCAACGGATAGTAGTATTTTGACCACGCGCTTTGCTAAGCGCTTCGGTCAAGATAGCGTGATTGCGGGCTTCGTTTAGGCGTTTAAGATGAAAAGCAAACCGTACCTGCAGTAGCATAGTGTCATCTTGGAGGATTGGCTTAGCCATACGAGCGATACCGTAAAGAGTGTTGTATTTGGCCTTAATTGCCTGCAGGACCTGTCGCCAGAGTTCATCGGTATCAAGCTGTGTACTTGGGTCGACCTGCTGTGGTGGGGTGTCGGCGGTGACAGTAGTAGCTGGCAAATCGATTTTTGTTGAAGGGGTAGATTCTTGATTGAGCGTAGAGACAGATTTGTTATAAGGCTTATTTTGCTGGGTAGTGGCTGACGATGCATCTGTAGGCTCAGGTGTAGATATTTTGTCTGGGATGGTTGTTTTAACAGGGCTATGCTTTACCCGGGACTGATTTATAGCTGGGCTTGCTTGCACGGCCAAAGCGTCTTGGTGAGCGGTTTCAAGTAGTGATAGCTCAAGGGTATGCTTAGGTGCATGAGAACTTGGCACGGTGAGTAGCCCCCGAAGGAGTGGAAATAGAACTGCCAGCGGCAGCAAGGGCTTAGACTCAACAATACCCTGGCGGAGCAGCTTGCCAAGCTGCGCGGCAATCATAGCTGGCTCAAACCCCTGGTCATATAATAATTGGAGCTGTTCCATGCATTGCAAGACATCTTTAGTTGCCAACGCGTCGATGATAGCGGCTATTTTTTCGGTTGCAGGGCGTCCAAGAAGTTGCTCAACGGCTGCTTTATCGATGTTTTCGGTTGTACTACTCGCCTGGTCAAGTAGGCTAATGCTATCCCTAAAACTGCCCTCGCCATGCTCGGCAATCAGCTCAAGCGCGGCATCATCGATTGTAATAGATTCTTTGCTCGCAATAGAACGAAGATGCTTAACTACTTTAGGCACGGGCACCGGTAAAAAACTGTAGCGCTGAGTCCTACTAATAATAGTCTCGGGGAGTTTGTGTGCCTCGGTTGTTGCCAGAATAAAGACCACATGAGCAGGTGGCTCCTCGAGTGTCTTGAGCAGCGCATTGAAGGCCTCTTTGGTAAGCATGTGGACCTCGTCGATAATGTAAATTTTGTACTTTGCGCTTGAGGGAGCAGTGGCAACCTTGTCACGGAGGTCACGGATTTCGTCTATGCGACGATTGCTGGCGGCGTCAATCTCTATAATATCGAGATGCGGGTCAGGACTATATGGCAGCCCGTTAATTTCATGCGCTAGAATACGTGCGATAGAGGTTTTGCCAACCCCTCGTGGGCCGGTCAGTAAATAGGCATGACTAATCCGCCCTTTTTTAAGCGCGTTTTGTAGCGTAGTGGTGATGTGGTCTTGCCCAACAATCTCTGACAACGCCCGCGAACGGTATTTACGATATAACGCCTTCCTCATCTCACTCTATTATAGAATGTCCACCATGGAATGACGAATGTAGTTATTACAATCCAGTGTTATGAGTCGTGCGCTAGGCTTGCCATGTGCGATTATCAGTCTGCTGCCATTTACTGCGAATCGAAGCCTCTAAGTTAATGTTGTTGCTGTTTGCCAGGTCAACCACCCAGTTAAGTACATCTACGAGCTCGGCAGCCAGTGCATCGGAATTTTGTGGCGTAGTATAGCCAAATTTACCCGTTTGCTTGCGGACCTCTTTGGCAACCTCGCCCACCTCCTCCGCGAGCATCATGACTCGCTCAACGTCGGTGCGGTTGGTCCAGCCCCGCTCTTTACATTTGGTTTGTACAAAATCCTGCAATTGCCTGACAGTGACACTAGTAGGTAATGTGTTCATATGACCTTCCTTGATTCAAAAAACTCCGGTACAAGCCCGGAGTCAGTTATTCGGACTAGATGTTTATAAGGCGGCTTCTAGAGCGGCCCACTCGGCACTGGCGTCGTCTTCTGGAACGTTAACGCTGACTTGGTCGCCTGGCTTGGCCTTAAAATAAGTAACACTGGCCAGTAGCACACGGTAATCTCTGGCGCCAGTGCTCACAAAATAGTGACCATTTTCGAGTTTTAGTGTGCCCACCACCTGCTTGCGTGGAATGGGACCAATTTGCTTGTACAAAAATGCGCCGTCATCTGCGATGGTGAGTTTGAGGATGTCGCCCTGCACCAGCTTGGATTTGCTGGCATAATTAGCGGGTACCGGGTAGGTTTTGCCGTCACTTCCCACCATATTTTGGCCATCAAAAACACCCTCAATAACTTTACCAAGTACATCATCAGATGCTTTGGGTTGTACGTGTTCTTCGTCCCCAACAAGGCTAATCAGCAGCTCGTTGGCTGCGGCTAAATTTGTTTCTGCCTCTTGAATAAGTGCTCGCAGGCGCTTAATCTGTTTGTCTTGTATGTCTGCCATCTTGTCTCTTTTCTCACACAGGTTTAAAATACCTTACCCTAACCGTAACACAGCCCCTGCTGCAAGTCAAAGCCTTAAAATACCGAGCGTTTGTGTTTGTGGATAACTTTGTGCTGTGATATGGAAACGTTGGTAAGGACTAAACTACACATTTTAAAAACCAAAAAACCACCCACAAACGGGGTGGTTTTTAGTTGTCGGGGCTCGTGCTTAGGCGAGTTCGACGGTTGCGCCAGCTTCTTCAAGGGCTTTCTTGGCAGCTTCGGCGTCTTCTTTTTTAGCCTTCTCAAGCACAACCTTTGGTGCGCCGTCGACGAGGGCTTTGGCTTCACCAAGACCGAGGCCGGTGAGTTCTTTGACAGCCTTGATGACTGCAACCTTCTGAGCGCCAGCATCTTTAAGTGTTACATCGTACTCTGATTTCTCATCAGCAGCAGCGCCAGCGTCACCGCCCGCAGCAGGACCAGCCACGGCAACAGCCGCAGCAGCTGGCTCGATGCCATATTCGTCTTTAAGTACGTTCTTAAGCTCGTTGACTTCTAGAACAGTTAGTTTAGTAAGTTCTTCGGCGAGTTTCTTTACATCAGCCATTTGTTGTTCTCCTTTTGATCATCGATACCCATATCGTTGATCATTACTTTATCATTTTTCCTGCGTCATTGACCAAATTCAATGCTAACTGGCCAAGGCTACCTAAGCAGCGGCCTTGTCGCGTACGCCGTCGAGGAGGGCGTGTAAGTTACCAGAAAGCGCATTGGTGATGTCGTTGACTGGTGAAAGCAACGTTTCGACCACTTGGCCAATGAGTTGCTCTTTGCTTGGGAGGTCAGCCAGGGTTTTGACCTGGTCGGCATCCATATAAGTGCCATCGGCGCTAAAGGCTCCGACAAACTCTAGAGTTGGATTGGTCTTGGCAAAGGCTTTGATTGCCTGCGCCGGTGCGACTTCGTCCTCGGCGTTGAAGGCGTACAAAAGCATGCCTTCGAGCGCAGAAGTATCGGTCTGTTTAAGCGCGTCATGCGTTTGCATTGCCTGACGAACGAGGCGATTCTTGACTACCTTGACCTGCGTACCACCCGCTTTGGCCTCGCGACGAAGCGTCTGGAGTGCCTTGACGGTGGTGCCTTGATACTTTGCGACAACAGTCATCTTAGAGTCTTTGAGTAGCTCAGAGACTTCAGAGACAACGTCGTTTTTTTGTTGTTTACTTAATGCCATTTGTTCTCCTTGGGAAGGTAATAGAGCTAAACCTAACGGTTTTTCTCATCGCGCGGGGCGATGAAATGAATTCATCGACTCCGGCTGCTCTTTTCCTCCTCTGGTAAAACGTTAGTTTATGATTGAGCGGTGGCATCGACCATTGCCAGAGCCCTTGTTACATAAGAAAAGCACTTCGGTCGTACCAAAAGTGCTTTGCATAACGAAATGAATATATATTTCGTCGCCTCGGTGACTGATTAAGCCTGATACTATTCAGGCGGTCACTGTCTTTGGTAACTGAGGTAGTATAGCAGGTATCAGCGCTTTTCTCAAGCCTGCGCAATAAAGAGCTGTTGTTCGAGAAAAATCGTTAATAAAAATAGGTATAACATGTCATTACACTGTGCTATCATAATCATAAGCAACATAACGAGAGTTGAGTGCAGCAATAATAACTATGGATAACTCTGTTTTATCAAAAACAAGCCGGACTAAGCTAGTTCTCCTGGGCGCGTGCATTGCTCTGGTTCTTGTCGGAGGGGCGCTTATTGTTGTTAAACAAAAAAATGCTCACCCAGTAGTCAAGAAGGCTACTCCCACAGTGAGTGACACTCCCACCACTGTCACGACCGTCTGTACGGACGACATCATTACCCGAGCCAACCCCTATTTGCGTGACGATAACAAAGCGCAGCTCCTTGCTCTTGTTAAGGAAATCCAGAACAAACCTGGCTATGAGGGTGATGTTAACTGCAACTATATTATTGCCACTACAGCGTTGTTGGTTGGTAATGTCAAAGACGCAGAGCACGCCATTTTACGCATGCATGCTAATCGACAAAACAAAGCCTCCCTTAGCAATGCCTTTGTGCCGCCGGCAGTAACAGAAACTTCACTTCAACTCCGTCTAGATGCCATTAAATCAATTCAAAATAGCGTTCAATCAGGTATGCAACTCCAAGGAGCGCCGCGGTGAAACGAATCTCTATCTCCCAATATGTAAACTACAGTCTCTTGGCCATAGCCTCTTCAGTGATTCTCACAGCAGCAATCGGGTCCGTTAAAGTTTCGGCGCTCTACTCTGATGCTTATATTGAAAAAAACCTACCCTACGGAATCGCTTCGGCGTATGACTATGACCGCGTATCAAATAACTGTTTGGCATATTGGTCCCCGGCGAACCCAACTTGGAGTCAAGTGAGTGGATTGCAGTTTGGAAGTGGTTATGCTGATCCGGGGAAATTGGGTTATGCTCTGATGACCCCAGCCTACGGGCCAAACGGCGATGCTTGGGGAATGTGGCTATCTGGGGCAGGTAAGCCAAACGTAGCCGGAGGTTATCTGGAGGTGCCTTATGGGGCGACTAACGTACAGTTGCAGATAAATGCTTTTCATTTTTGGTGTGGTCTACATGTTATTCAAAAAGATGGCCAAAGTGTCGTGCCACAAACTACTACTACTTCTGGGGCGACTATAGGCGGTAGCTTAGCAAGTGATGTATGGGTAAAGAGCACCTATGATGACCCCGCCAACCCAGATGATGCGGCAGATCGACAACCCCAGCCACTCGTAATGCGGTATTTTGGTGTTACAAAGGTATCAGAGGTATTTCGGGCAAGAGGTGCTATAGCAATAGATGGATTCGGAGCTGCTGTAATGACGGGACTACCCGATCAAATCAAGACACTGACAGTCGGCGGTTCTGGCGTGACTTCTCGGTATGCCTTTTTGAACAAGCCTATTGAACCTGCTATGCCTGACTCGATTCCAGTTTCTTACACTATTCCTGGTGGGCTTACCTCCGCTCAGACGATTAGGGTCCAATTGACGTACAACGAGATAGGCAACTTCATTGGCGGCAATCTCAGGTGTATTGACAAAACAGATACATCAAAATTTGCTATACCCAGTAGCACTAACGACTGGAGCAAGTGCGCTGACTTGCCATATACTCTTACTCTCACCCTTCAGCCCACCCCGGCCTACAACATTACTCCCAAGATTACAGCCGTTGGTGATGCTATACCAGGGTCTACGGTCAATCTCACCGGAGACTACACGAACACAGGTGGTTCAAACCTGGTTGGCAACAATCCTGCGAGTAACCCTGCTGCCTGGAAGATTGTAGTTATGGAAGTACCGCCGGCTACGCCTATGAGCCAGCTGTCTGGTGATTATCAGCCCTGCGTTGCCTACAGCAGGTCAAACGATGCCAATGCTGATACCGTTTGCCCAGTGGCTGCGAGTGGTTCGGGCCAAGGTATTGATGCCGGTAGAACTTTTACCGGCACTGGCACGTTCCAGATACCAGCGACTGCATCTAAAGGGACCCAGTATTGCTTTTTTGCTGTGTTTACTAAGCCAAATCTCGCCCGCACATGGGCCTATGATGGGCCAAAGTGTCTTACCGTTGGCTCGCGACCCTTCTTAACCGTGGAAGCCGGCGACATTATTTCTGGCGGTGACATCCTCGCCTTCAACAGAAACGGCCAAGGAGGTAGTTACGATGGTGCCAACACGCAGCTGGCAGCTCTTGCCGCTGGCGACATCAAAGACTTTGCAAGCGGCACCTCTTTTGCTAGTGGTCCTGGCAATGGAGCCTTACTGTCCTTCGCTAACTTTGGCAGTGGGGTGACAGTTGACGGCGCAGGGTCATATGGCGGTAAGCTTACCACCGCCCTCCCACCTGTACAAATCCCTCCTACTTTCTCCACAGTACGAACCAACTTCGCTACTGGTGGTGACCTGGGCACTCTTACCGAGAGTGGTGTTTATGCAGTCAACGGCGGAGCATCAATTTACGGCACAGTAGCACCAGGTCTGAACGTGACTCTACTGGTCAACAACGGTAACCTATTCATTTCAAATAATATCAACTATGCCTACTCAAGCCTCGCCACTATTCCGCGGCTTAATGTCTATGTACGGAATGGCAATAGTATTATTAGTGCAAATGTGACCAACCTACACGGCGTGTTTGTAGTCACTGGTTCTACCGCAGGAACAGGCATCTTCTATACCTGCGGGAGTAGTGCGGCCATGCCCTTTGA
>JAGQNR010000013.1 GCA_020427985.1 Candidatus Saccharimonadota bacterium
TACATCGGCTACGACCAAGGTGGTCAACTCACCGAAGCAGTGCGTCGTCGCCCGTACAGTATTGTGCTGCTTGATGAGATTGAAAAAGCTCACCAGGATGTATTTAATATATTGTTGCAGGTACTTGATGACGGCCACTTGACGGATGGTCAAGGTCGAACGGTTGATTTCTCAAATACGATCATTATCATGACCAGCAATATCGGTTCGCAGTACATTCAGGAATGGGACGGTAAAAATTTCAGCAGTCTGGAGAGCCGTCTGCAGCAGGAGTTGAGTCACAATTTCCGCCCCGAATTTATAAACCGTATCGATGATATAGTCATATTTGATCGCATCGACAAAAACGACATACAGCATATTATCGAGATGCAACTCGCGGCATTTCTGGAAGAAGTCGAGAAGTCAAAAGACATTAAGCTCGAGTTTTCGCAGAGCGCCAAAAAAGCGCTTGCCGAAGAAGGCTACGATCCGGCATTTGGCGCGCGGCCGCTAAAACGAGTCATTCAAAAGCGCATCCTCAATGAACTTGCCAAAAGAATCATCGACGGATCAATCCAGTCGGAATCGGTGGTAACGGTCGATTACAAGAACAACGCGTTTCACTTTGACACAAAATATCGGTAAACCAATGTGCTTTTAGTTATAAAACCTGATTCAAGATCTGGAATTTATTAGTTAAACTCCTTTGAAATGAGACGCCCTAAAACATGCGTTTTGTGTCACATTTGTCTCATCTCGTGCCCCCACGCCTGTGATTGTTCCGTGACCTGTATGGTGAGCCCTAGAAAAATCCGCAGGTTTTTAGATCCGTGGATTTTTCTATTGATTTTGAGTGAGGCTACAACGGGAACAAAAGTCTTTTTTCCCAGCATTTACCCGATGGAGAATGTTTTTTGTTTCTACTTACTTAATAATGAAATACATAAATCTGCATTGTCGGCTATTGACAAAATAGGCATTATGATGTATAATCTCATAGATATGAAAAAGGTTGCTATTTTTGGGCTCGGTCCTCATGCTAGGCGAATATACTACCCTTATCTTGAGGAAGTTATTGCTGAGCACAATGATATTAGTCTAGAACTTGTAGTTGATCTAGATACAAATAAAAAATATATCGAAAAATGGCTAACAAGTAGGAAATTGCAGCCAAAGCACAAAATCTATCTATCGGCTGATGAGCAGATAAATCCCTCTCGGATTAACGATAGCGTCACACTTGCACTGCAAAAATACGGTATAAATAAAGCGATATTATCAACTGAGCCAAAGTCACATAAAGTTTACCTGAAGAAATGTATAGAGCTCGGTATACCAGTCGTTACCGATAAGCCCGTGACGTCGCCAGTATTTGCTGAAGCAGGTGCTGCCAGTCCGCGTCAAATCGCAGACGATGTAGATGAACTACAAGCTTTACTAAAGAAACATCCTGAATCTCGTGTACTGGTTCAATGTCAGAGGAGAAACCACAAAGGCTACCAACTGGTTCTGAAGACCGTCGAAGAAGTAGTCAAACAATATGGGGTTCCTATAACCTACATCAACATCCATCATTCTGATGGTATGTGGAATATGCCTGACGAATTTGTGTATCGTGAGAATCATCCGTATAAATATGGCTATGGAAAGCTGATGCATTCCGGATATCACTTTATTGATTTACTTGCAACGCTTTTTAATATAAATACGAAGAATATATCAAAACCACCAGACACCCTGAATATTTTTAGTCAGGGAGTACATCCATTGGACCAGCATATGACACTGGATAAAGAGATATATGATAAGTTCTTTGGTGCTGATATAGCAAACAAGTTCTCAAGCTTTATGAACAAGGACGATTTAAAGAGCTACGGAGAGGTAGATAGTTTTTCGCAGCTTCAACTTGTTAAAGAAGGAAAGGTGCAGACGACGGCACAGCTATCATTGATGCAGTCAGGATTTTCGCAACGAGCATGGAGCGATCTACCAGAAGATGCGTACAAGTCAAACGGTCGAATAAGACATGAGTTAGTAGACATACATATAGGACCATTACTTTCTGTGCAAGTGCACTCATACCAATCACTAGAAACCTCTAGCGACAAAGCAATGAACAGTGAGCCTGGTGGAAAAAATCATTTTGAGATTTACATATTTAGAAATATAGGGCTAATCGGTGGAAAAGCATTTGAGCGTATTAATTTCGGTGAACAAGACACTGCCAGTAGAAATGATAGCTATATAGGTCATAATGAAAAATCAAGACATGCAATGGTGGACGAGCTATTATACGATCTGCCATCAAACTCTGAGTTATCAGATCACGTTGTGACAAATAAAATACTATCTTTACTGTATACTAACCATATATTACAGAAAAGTAACGCTGTACCATATGGTAGCTATCCAGCAAAGGAGATTTTCGATGAGTAGTTATAATTTCAAGGTAAATGTCAGTTGTGTGATTAAAAAAGATAGTGATTTTCTGCTCATCAAGCGCGCTGATGACGAGGAGGTTTTTCCAGGCCATTGGGGAGTGCCAGGAGGTACTGTTGAGCCAACTGACCCTACTCTGGAGGATGCGCTGATTCGTGAGTGCATGGAAGAGGTCGGAGTTGAAATACTCAATGTACAGCCTATATCGAACGACATCAATGACAAGGGTGATAGGGGTGCACTTTATATTGTTTTTAAGGCAGACTACAAGCGAGGTGAGTTGCAAGCGCTTGATGGAACTGCCGAGGCTAAGTGGCTCGGCATTGATGAGATTAGGAGTTTAAACCTAACCCCAAAAACATTGGAGATGATAGAGGCATGTCTGTAGAAAGAAAGTCACCTCAGATTGTGGCCTTTGACGGGCTGCACAGATCTGGCAAAGGGACTCAGGCAGCATTACTGCACGAAGCTAATATGGAGGCAGGTGCAAAAAGCATTATTGTTCGTGGCGACGGAACACGAGATGGGCTAGGCTTAACCGAAGGTGATCCATACTGTTCTGAGTGGCAAAAACGCGGTAGAGAGATGAAGTCGGGTAATAGTAATTCTGTAGAAGACTGGAATGCCTCATCACTACTATTGATGACCGAACTGCAGGAACATGTACGCGAGAATGAAAAGGACATGATAATCGTTGACAGATCATTGCTCTCGCGGGCTGCTTTTTTGCTGCATCGTGGTGTTTTTTATCCGAGTGATGAGATAACGATAGAGGATTTATATCCAGAAAATTCAATACTCGACGCCGATTGCCGAGTAGATTTTGATAAAACTATTCCTGACCTAGTATTTAATCTCCGTGCAGCAAAGCCAAAAGTCTTGCTCGAAAGATTGGACAAAGATGATCCAAAATATCAGTTTAGGTCACGTAACATTAAAGGTGGGTTTAGTGCGGCACAATCGGCAGTTGATTTGCTCCCCAGCAATATGAGAGAAAGGGTAGTAAACTTAGACTGTTCGGAAGATGAAAAAGCTATTCATGGTCGAGTTTTAGCTAGCCTTGGAAAATCAGGCTTGGGTTTGTGGCTGAAGAAGATATAATAAAGAGGCTTTATGACAAAAATATTTATCGATGTGCGTGAACCATTTGAATTTCAATCAGGTCATGTTGAGGGTGCGATCAATATTCCACCAGCAAAACTAATGGAAGGTTCGAAGGCGCTCGGAGACATACCAAAAGATGCCGAATTGATACTGTATTGTGTGTCTGGCAGTCGATCAAATGAGTCCATCAATATCCTAAAACAAATGGGCTATACGAATCTCACAAATGGAATCAATAAAAATCAGGTCAAAGCCAAGTACTGCGTATAAATTATTTCTTGGCTCTTTTTTCCAAGATACCTTTGACTGATGGACTAATCTCTTTGTCGGTGCGATGTATACAGCCGATCCAGCAGCAGGGGCGGCGCTCTCCTTTTCTCATTTTGTCGAGACCTACTCTGATGCGCTTAGTGCGGGTTTCGGCCAGCTTGCCGCTTGTTACCCAGCAGACCCACTCGTTACGCGCCAGTGGCGTAATATCTTGCCACAAGCTCAGTGCCCTTGCATCGCCGGCAATGGCAGCTGCAAAATCATCGGGTAGTTTGTGTATGGTACCGCCTGGTAATTTGGGAGTTCTCATGTCTCTATTTTATCAACTCCCTCCGTTTTCCAAAGAACATAATCTGGCCCCGCCACCGCCTTGGCCCGACACGCGTGTCTCCCGCAAAAACTGCCATTCCGCCCTGCGCCCAGTACAGAGCAGGCCCCGTGGAGCAACATGCTGCCCCGATCCGCAGTCGTTAGGTGCTTCATGCTAATCCTCCTAGATTACATGGCTTATTATGACGGTTGCGTTTGATATTGGAAGTAGGGGTCTTACTACAGTAATGTACAATGGTAGGAATGAACGAGATTATTTGTCCGCACTACAAAAAAGCGTTTCAGGTTGATGAAGCAGGGTTTGCCGATATTCTCAGCCAGGTGCGCACGCGGGAATTTGAGAGCGAGCTACACGAACGCATCGCTATGCTTGAGCGCGAAAAACAAAATGAAGTGAAACTCACAGAGGAAAAAACCCGAAATGAAGTGCAAAAGGTATTGGCCGGCAAGGACGCAGAGCTGGCTTCGTTGCAGGCTTCTCGGCAAGCCGACCTAGCCAAGTAATTCGACGAGGGTCAGAAGAAGTTTGCTAACACTACAGTATAAAAAGTTGTTTAATTGTAGTTATAACTTCCTCTATTGTTGTGAGCCAAGCCATAGTAGATAAAGTCAGAACTGTTAACAGGTTCTGACTTTTTGTATACCCTGAATAGAATTGAAACCAGCCCTGTGTGCTAAAATAAGTTTTTAATGACACGAGAGAGTATGACATTTCATAGCCAGGAAGATATTACCCGTATCTTAGAAGCAGATCACTGGCGTATGGACGTACTAAAGGCGGCCGAAGGGCTTGATTTACCCGATTGGTGGATCGGAGCAGGTTTTTTACGCAATGCAATCTGGAATGCGATGGAAGGCATAGATTCACCGCCGACACGTGATGTTGATCTCGTCTATTTTAGTGAGGCTGATGTTCAACCTGAAACAGATTGGGCTTATGACGAAAAAATGAGAATAGATTATCCGTTTGCCGAATGGGAAATACGCAACCAAGCTCGTATGCATTATGTGAATGATTTCCAGCCTTATGAATCTGCTGCTGATGGCATTGCTCATTGGGTCGAAACAGCTACTTGTGTTGCCGTAAAACTCAAAGACGGAAAACTAAGCTATTTATTTTGTCATGGCACGGAAGATTTATTCGGACTCATTGCACGTCCAATTCCTGAATTCAAGTCAGAGAATCTACTGCCCGTTTTCTACCAAAGGATTGAGAAAAAGCGTTGGAAAGAGAAATGGCCAAATCTTAAGGTAATGACCGAATAGCCACTGCGTCTCGCTTTACTAGAGTTATAACTTCCTCTATCGTTGTGAGCCAAGCCAAGAAAGATAAAGTCAGAACTGTAAAAATGGTTCTGACTTTTTAATACCCAGGCTAGAATTGAAACCTAAGCCAGTGCCGGTATCTGTTATCATTTAATGAGTATGGATGAATACATCGAAAAAACAATCAGGGCGTATGATGATACTAAAACCTATGAAGACGGTACACGACTACTTGTGCCCGAAGTAGAGTTGAACGAATTTACTTCAATGCTACAACCTGGCGTAGAGATACTAGATGCAGGGTGTGCATTTGGTAGGGATACGCAGTATCTAAAGTCGAAGGGCTTTAATGTTAGGGGCATAGACTTATCGCCAGCACTCATTGGTCGAGCCAAGGAACTCGTTCCTGATACCGACTTTGAAGTTAAGGATGTACGTAATACTGGGTTTGATGACGAACAATTTGACGGAATATGGTGTCATGCAACTTTACTCCACCTCAAAGATGAAGATATTGAAAAAGCTCTAATGGAGTTCAGTAGGATTTTGAAACCAGGCGGCATTCTGGTTGTGTCGCTAAAGAAAGGCTCTGGAACTCAGCAGTTCGTAGAAAGTTTTAGTAGCAAATCAGAGCGGTTCTTTAACTTCCAGACTCATGAAAGTTTTCTTGAACACCTCAGTCGAGCAGGGCTAGACGAAATTAGCTGGCATTATCTAAATGAACGTGAACGTTATGGGCAAGATAAACGAGACCTGGACTGGCTGTACTCATTCGCCAAAAAAGCTATGTTACCTGTAAATCTCGCTTAATCACAGTTATAACTTTCTCTATTGTTGTGACCCACAAAAAATCAGGCTGTCGACGCAGATTGTGATACCTGGTGCTGTCGCCGTGACAACCCAAGAAACGGTAGAAAACGCCGATATCGTTATTTTGGCGCTGCCACTCGGGCAATTTCGTACGCTTAACCCAACACTATTTGAAGGAAAAGTAGTGCTCGATGCAATGAATCATTGGTTCGAGGTTGACGGCTCGCTGGAAGATAGTATTCCCGAGGGCCAGCGGACAACCGAGGCGGTGCAACAGCACCTACATGGCGCGCATATTGTTAAAGCGTTGAGCCATATGGGCTACCACCACCTGCGTGATGAGTCAAAACCGCGCGGCGAAACCGGCCGCAAGGCGATTGCATTCGCCACCGACGATACAGCGTACAACGAAACAATCGAAAAGTTTATTGACTCGCTTGGTTTTGACCCATTATTTATTGGCAGACTTTCAGCCTCACGCCCTCTTGAATCAGGCGTCAGCGCGTTTGGTGCGAATGTGACGAGCGATGTACTAAAACAGTTGGTGGGCGGTACTCGCTAGGTTAATTATTTAAAAAGCCGAATAATACTGGCCCTGATATACTGAAAGTATGCAAAAAATCGCAACTCAAGTATTCGTCTACGCATCACTTTTATTCGGGGTGATTGGACTGCTCATTGTCTTGACATCTGGTGGACCTAACACGCCAGACACTCCATTAACCGAGACATTAATTCGCTTATTATTCGGCACCGTATTCATCATATTGCCATCATTTGCGCTGAGTATAGCGGGCAAATATTTGAACGGCAAACTCTAACGTGTCCAAGCTGCCGATATTCATTACAGGCAATCAGTCCAAAGCCGATTATTTGTCGCGGCAATTGGGTGTCACACTGGACAATAAGAAAATCGACCTCGAAGAAATTCAGTCAACCGACCTCCATACCATTGTTGCTCACAAGCTACGTCAGGCATATGATGCATGTCAGGCACCCGTCCTTGTCGAAGATGTCAGCCTGTCGTTCAATGCACTAGGTGACTTGCCTGGGCCATACATAAAATGGTTTGTTGAGCATGCCGGAGATGAAGCATGTTGCAAGATGCTCGATGGATTCAGTGATCGTAACGCGATAATTCGCTGTACGTACGGATACTATGATGGTGAACGAATGGAGTTTTTTGACAGTGAGCTTCCCGGCACAATAGCCGACAGACCTCGCGGGGATAATGGCTTCGGGTTCGATACGATATTTATCAATGACGGCTACGACATAACTCGCGCTGAGATGTCGCAACAAGAAAATGAACGTACGTATGCCGAAATGATGAAACCATTTGCTAAAGTCCGTGCCTTTGTTCAGTCGCTCGCCGACTAGCGTTTTACTGATTGAAGATTTTCGTACTGCTCCCACCAAGCTGCAGTAGGATAGTCGTCTGACTGAAATGCAACTGTCTCGCCAATCTTTGGAGTGATGATGATGGCTCTCGTCTTGGCGCCCGCTGCAAGTACTCGTTTCACTGGCTCGGTCCAGGAATGAAACGCAAGCACAAATGCTCCCCAATGCATCGGAATCATACGCTTGCCCCGCAAATCTTGATTGGCCTGAATGGTTTGCTCGGGCATCATGTGAATATTGGGCCACAGTGGGTCGTACTGTCCGCACTCCAGTAGCGTTAGGTCAAACGGTCCGTAGTTGTCGCCAATTTGCCTAAAGTGAGGCCCATACCCCGAATCGCCGCTAAAGAACAATTTGGTTTGACGCGATTCAATTACCCACGAGCACCAGAGTGTTGCAAATCTATCGGTAAGGGTGCGTCCCGAAAAGTGTCGCGCTGGCGTGCAAACAAATTTGAAGCCCGCAAAACTACGTTCGTCCCACCAATCAAGTTCCACAATCTGCCTGTCACTCACACCCCAGCGCTGTAAATGTGCAGCCAGGCCGAGTGGCACGAGAAACATGGCCGTCTTGGCCGCTAGTTGTCGTATGGAGGCATAATCAAGATGGTCATAATGATCATGCGAAATCAACACTATGTCTATGTCTGGTAGCTCTGCAATCGTTGCAGCTAGTGGGCTAAAACGTTGGGCGTTGGGGACCAAGCGCCTGAAAAGGTGAGGGCGAGCGGCTAAATATCGGGTCAAGCAGTATTGTTTTGCCCTCAATCTGTAGCAAAAATGTCGAGTGCCCAAACCATGTTATGTGCGGCTGCACAGATGAAGCAGCGCTAAATGTTTTGGCAGTAATTTGCTGTTGTGGGCGGCGTCCAAGATGACCAGTAAGTTGCTTTTGAATCATCAAAAAAAGAGAGGCAAGAGACATATTCATCGGCGTGGAAATTTGATTAACAAACTTGTTGTCAACAAAGTTTGACGAACGCCGCTTGGTGGTGAGCGATGCGTGTGACCACCAAAGGGAGGATACAGTCGAAGAAATAAATAACCGCCGGTAATAATGATTACGACTAGGGCCCATATATACATTGTCATTACTGTAACAAAAAACTCCTAAACAACCTATGCGGTGGCAAAACTGATGTCAAAGAGCAACAGGATACCATATCCAGTTGACTTAAGAACTACCACAACTACCGCCCGCACCAGTCACTCAACAATTTGACACCAGATGACTACAAGGCCACACTATAAGCCTAAGAATAGTCCTCGATGTATTGGGCCAAGGCATTATCTGGATTATTTTTTCATAATGCAATAATATTGAGATATGAATCCACAAACACCAAACCAAAATGTTATCCAATATTTTAAAATTCCTTGTATGTATTTTACTAATATTGACGCTGCGAGTGTAGTTCCCGCACTCCTTACCATAACAACAGCAGATCATATTACACTTCAGCTCGGCACAGGAGAAAAAATTATGGACTGCCAATTATCAGATATTAGGCGAGTGACTGATTTAGGTAACGATTTAATTTTCCACCTTAATGACGGAAAACGCATGACTATTAATTTCGTAATTAGTGAAAAGAAAATAAATAAACTAAAAAAGCAATTGGGACCGAATATCGCTGGAGCTGTGATGGGCGGTGCACTGGGTGTGGCGGGCGTTTTGCCAGTACCAGGTATACTCATGAACCTAGACGCCAGCGTTGATGCAACAGATGACTACATAGCAGCAGATGAACAGATTGCTTACCCGCTACTTAAATATTTTCAAAGCAGAGGCATCAAGACTCAGCGAGTTTCTACACAAAGCATATTACTAGCAGTCATTCTGCCCTCCACTGCATACATCATATTTTTGGTATACTCGATGTTTAAATATGAGTCACTAGGAATCTTCGAAAATTCAGCAGTCGGAGCTGCAGTCGGAGTTATTATTGTTGTTTTCCCATTAGCAATAATAATGGCAAGTAGTTACAGACGTTAGAAATTACCACTAAAGAAGCATGTTAACATGTTATGAGAAGGATTATTATGAACCCTACACAACCTAATCAAACCCCACAACAATCTCAAGACCAACAACAATCTCCGATGCCGTTTCAGCCCCAACAACCATTGCAACCGCCCCAAACACAGCAAGGCAACATTTCAACCAGCCAACCATTCAATCCCCTCACTCAATTTCCAACCAAAAAGTCTCACGTAGGAAACGTATTGGTCATTGGCTGGGTCTGGCTCGCGGGAATTTTTGTGGTATTGGTTCTTTTACTTTTAGCAGTAATCTCAGTTTATACTTTCTTTGAAAAACGAGCAACAAATGCTAAAAATGTAGGCATTGCCAAAAATATGCAGGAATTAAACGAAAAGGTGGCCGGAAGCAGTTTCTTGTCGGCAGATCTACCAGACCTCTCCAGCTGTTGGCCAGCAGATAGTATGTTGATGACAGATAAACATGCCTGGTCGCAAGACGTAGTAAACTGTGCTAGCAAAGAATGGTCAGGTTTGGCCAGCGATATCCCCTCGCTGTACCAGTATAGAAATAATCTGGGGTCAAAGTTAGTTTTTGCAGCTGAATATAAAGAGTCGGACACACAGTGCGGAGCTCTTCCGGATTATGCAGCTGCCATCTTCTGCCGTGCGGACAACCAGATCTATGTGAAAGAATCGTTGCTCAATGATAACGCTCTTAATATTGCACATACGATACTCCACGAATATGTGCATCAACTTTCCTATGCGAGCGGCCTTTCGGTGGAGACGTCTATGGACATCTTCGATACCTACCGCGCCTATCCTTCGCAGCCAGCGTCAGAGGAGGTAGCTGATTCTTATCATAAAAAACGACTTGAGCAGTTCGCGGACTGTGTTTCTATGGGTATGCTCAGTAAATCCCAAAAGCTCTCCGGTCAAAAAGGCGCAGATTTTATTCGCACTACGGAGGAAGAACCATCACAGGACCCCAGTCATATATACGGCACCAAGGAGCGTCGCCAAAAGTTTATTTCTGAAGTTGTCACCAATCCCACGATGGCAACCTGCAATTTCTGGAGGCTGCCTGATTCGGAACTTTAGGATTACACACCCCTGAGTGGTAAGCGTACTGGCTATCAGCAGTCCAGCAACTGCACTACACAAGAAGATAATAAGTTAGGGGGGTATGCGCATTATTAAGACCACTCCGAAACAGGCCACCAGTGTGATGTTTAAGGATTTTATGCAACTAACCTTGGAGCAGGGGGCAGAAAGTCCTCTGGCCCATCAGTGGCGGCTCTAATATTGTCATAACGCCTAACATTTCGGCAGCTAAAAAACACTCAAAATCTAACCATTGCGCAAGTAGGCAAGAATAGTTCCTCATCTTAGGTGAAAAGTAGCAAAATACTTGCGTTTTAACTGTAAAAGTAGTATTATATGTACTCTTATGCTCTCCTATACACTTCGCTAGACTGCTGTATCTGTCTATACCGCTGGTGTTGTTTTGCTCCCATCATCTAGCGCAGGCTTTGAAAGCATGGATACTGGCAACTAGTCCGGCAGCGCATATGTTCAGGATGCGCCCGCTACCGACCCTGTTCCACATTCTGCGATAGTTGGGATTAATGAGTTTAGCCAACATGTTGGAGGCTCCCAGGGCATGCCGCCAATCGACATGCATGTTCATTTGCTAAGCGGGGCTGAGCGCAACAATAGCACGACAGCAGACGAGCTAGCTGCCCATACCGAAACAGTGCTCAATACCTGCGCATTTAATGCCAACGACGTGCTGGTGACGCTCTTTGTTTTTACGCAGGCAGAGCGCGAGCGCTACCGCTCAACCCATTCAGACGAAGCATTTTATAAAAAAGACTTGACATACATTTCATACTTTTCATACAATAAATACGTATGAGCTTACACAAAAAAAAATTATATGGCTCGGCCACTGTTGGTACCAAAGGACAGGTGGTCATACCGGCAGATGCTCGCGAAGAGCTGGGCATTCAAACTGGCGACCGTTTGTATGTAGTCGGCAGCCCAGAAATGAAATGGGTAGGATTTATCAAAGAAGAGCAGCTCCGTGAAATTATCGATAAAGTTACTGACGATGTGCAGGGCTATAAAAAACTACTAAATAACTAGAAAGACTCTATGCATCATCACCATTTAACGCTCCGCGCCAAACTTATCATCATGCTGTCTGTCATGGCCAGCCTTTTCCTGGTTGCGCTTGACCAAACCATTGTTTCAACTGCTCTCGGCAAGATTGTCGAAGATCTTAACGCCTACAGTAGCCTGAGCTGGATTGTAACCGCATACCTGCTAACGACTACCGTGACTGTGCCGATTGCTGGCAAGTTGTCTGATTTGTTTGGGCGCCGAATCCTTTTGTTGTCTGGGGTCGCGCTGTTTGCTGTCTCGTCGCTGCTGTGCGGACTGTCTGGCGACATAAACCATCTCATACTGTGGCGCGCCGTACAAGGCATTGGAAGCGGCATTATTACTGCCAATGCATTTACGATTATTGGTGATTTGTTTGAAGCGCGCGAGCGCGGGCGCTGGCAGGGGTTATTTGGAGCAGTCTTTGGTATATCATCGGTTATCGGTCCGCTACTTGGTGGCTGGCTAACTGATTCACATTCGTTATTTGGCCTCGTTACCACTTGGCACTGGATATTTTGGCTCAATGTACCGATTGCTGTGGTGGCTTTTACCCTTATTACCATCTTTTGTCCACCGCTCAAGCATGCCCATGAACCCAAAGTTGACTATCTTGGCGCTGGCTTGCTCACGCTTGGCCTCGCAACACTTGTGCTGGCCGTAGACAACACCAAAGAGATATTTCATGGATTTTTGACGAGATCAGGCTGGTCACTGGCGAATTTACGCATGGCCATGGCAGCAACGGTCATTGTTTCGCTGGGGCTGTTTGTTTGGCGACAGATGAAGGCTGCCGAGCCCATCATGCCACTGCGCTTCTTCAAAAATCGTAACTTTAGCCTGTTGATGGGTGTGGCGACGCTGTTTGGAGCTGGCTTTATGGGGTCAATCATCTACCTCACTCAGTTTAATCAGCAGGTATTTGGAGCAAGTCCAACCAAGAGCGGTCTAATGTTAGTGCCCATGGTTGTTGGTATCATGAGCGCCTCAATTAGTTCTGGGCAGTTCATTTCAAAGCGAGGAAAGTATAAAGCGTTTATGCAGATTGGTATTATTCTGGCAACAGCTATGGTGGGCATGCTAGCAACCCTCAATCCAGAAAGTTCTTATCTGCAAGAAGCTATCTATATGGTACTCCTGGGCATTGGCCTTGGGTTCGTGATGCCTGTTATGAACATTGCAGTGCAAAACGAATTTAGTCAAAAAGACCTCGGCGTTGCTACAAGCGCTATCCAACTTTTTCGAGGGCTAGGCTCTACTATTGGCATTGCTGTATTTGGCGCCATGCTTACCAGTGGGCTTACGAGCCATATTGGCAACGCCGACAACAGCGCCTATATTCGTAGCCTTAAGAATAATCCCGTGGTAACACAAAAGTTTTCTGAGCTAAACGATACAAACACCTTACTAACGCTTAACATGCCTGATGTGCGTCAAACAATTCGCAAGAGTACTGTTCAGGCAATTAATCAAGGACCGGCTACTGAGCCGGAAAAATCCAAACAAAATAGCCAGTTTATTGCGAGCCAAAACGAATATACTCAGCTGGTCACGCATGCTTTTTCAGAGTCGCTACAACGAATTTTCACTATTGCTGCCCTAATTATGGCAGGCGCTATTGGTCTCGTATTTGCCACTCGCGAAAGAGAACTCAAAGCCTCAGAAGCACATATCACCCCTGGTGAATTGTAACACTTCGAGCCATGTAGTCAGTCATCGCGCCAGGCTAGTAAGCCTACTAAGAATGTAGTACGATAACCAGATATGGCTGATAATAAAACTAAACCTACTTCAGTATCTGTAGACGATTTTCTGATGACAGTCAGCGAACAGCGACAAAAAGAAGCACAGCAGCTTATTGACATCATGCAAAAAATATCGGGTGAAAAGCCAGTCATGTGGGGACCGAGCATCATTGGTTTTGGTTTGCAGCACTACAAATCCGAAGCCGGACGAGAAGGTGACATGCCTATCTTGGGGTTTAGCCCACGTAAATCTGGGTTGACCATCTATTTTTACGAGAGCTTCGATCGCTACGGTAAAGAACTGGCTCAGCTCGGCAAACACAAGATAAGCCAAAGCTGTCTCTATATCAACAAGCTCGACAATATCGATTTGACCATTCTCCGCACGATGCTGCAATCATCGTACGATATTGCAACTCAACCTAAAACAGCTGCGTCGTCAGTCGATGCCTACGTTGCTAGCGTCCCCCCTCAGGCTCGTCCACTCTTTGATGAACTACGCATCCTCGTCACTGCCGAAACAACCAACATGCACGAAGTCATCAGCTACGGCGTTATTGGCTACAAGCATGATGTTACTAAGCGAGCCTCCGTATTTATCTCGGGGTGGAAAGACCATCTCGCTATTTATCCAATTCCCAAAACTGACGTACTTAAGTCCCAACTCGAGCCGTACATAAAGGGAAGGGGGACACTATGGTTTACACTTGATGCCCCGCTTCCCAAACAGCTTATTAAGGACATCGTTCGCACACTTATAAATAACTAAGTAAGGAGAAAAATATGCAAGTAAACATCATCGCCGTACTAGCGGCAACCGTCGCTATGTTTGCCGTCGGGGCATTTTGGTACATGGTACCCTTTGGCAAAATTTGGGGCAAAATTCACGATTTTGACAAACTTACCCCCAAACAGCAAAAAGACATGCAGGCCAAAATGGGGCCATGGTACGGCGTACAATTGGTCGTAACACTGCTATCGGCATTCGTCTTAGCGGGGCTCATTTCGCTATTGCCACAGTATTCACCTTACGTTATTGCGGTTCTCGTGTGGCTTGGATTTGTTGTTCCTACCGAGGCATCAGCAATGATTTTTGGCGGCAGCAAGCCCGAATATGTTTGGCACAAGATATTCATTTCAATCTGTGAATCGTTACTACATCTCCTTATAGCTGCATTTGTTATCCAAGCGCTACAATAGGGCACACCCAGTGAAGGCACAGCGACTGATAGATGATTTGCAGACATACGCCAGTGACACGGATGCACTGTTCTTGCAGCGTTTCTTCAAGACCAGCCCGGGAGAATACGGCGAAGGTGACGTATTTATCGGCGTGCGCGTTCCACAAACTCGAGCAGTTTGTCGCAATTATCGCCAGTTGCCCAGCAATGAACTAAAAGAATTATTGCAAAGTCCGATTCATGAACACCGTTTGGCGGCCAGCATAATTATGTCGCAGCAGTACAAAAAAGCCACAACTATCGAGCAAGAGACGCTGTATGACCTATACATTTTTGGGCTGGACAACCAACTGCTGAACAACTGGGATATTATAGACACTTCAGCTGAACATGTTCTTGGCGCCTATGCGCACGTACACACCCCTGACACACTACGCCAACTGGCACACACGGGCAAACTCTGGCACCAACGTGCGGCTATGGTGGCGTGTTTTGCCTGGTTACGCAAGGGAGAGGTTGGGCCAACCCTCGAAATAGCCGAAATCCTCTGCTCAGAACGACACGATTTATTGCAAAAGGCAGTTGGGTGGTTACTACGCGAAACAGGCAAATATGTCGATGATTCTATTTTACTTGATTTCCTCAACCAGCATGCGCACGAAATGCCGCGTACACAGCTTCGCTATGCCATTGAAAAGCTCTCCCCAGACCTACGTAGGCACTATCTACAGGCTCGTCAGCTCTACGTACAGAAGAAAACATACGGCACAACAACGTGAGAGCTGCCAGAGAATAAGGGGGTATTGTATTTTTGTAAATTAATAGTATAATATAATAACTATGCCCTCTCCTAGCCATACGGTACTCACCATAGCAGAGCAATGCAGTCCTGCTCAACACCAGCAGATTGTACAAAAGTATGGGCCAAAACTTGAGTTGCAGCGCGGTGCCACTGCCCAAGAACGGCTTGAAGCTGATATTATTATTGCCTCTCACGCCCTACGGTCAATTCCGGAAAGAGCGCGTCATAAGACACTCGGTACACTTTTTGAAGCAGCTAACGTGGCTAAAACCCAAACAGAACAGGGCATAAATGACCCAAGCAGTCGACTTCTGCGCGGTATCGGCCGTCTTTGCTGCCTGGGAATTATCACGGAGCAAAAAATCTACGAAGCCACCGAGCGAGCCAACCTTCCTAAAAAAGAACGGCGGCGCTTCACTAAAGAAGGGCATGCGTTGCTTGCTGCGGTCATTGAATCGTACCAGGACAGTCTACTAATTGCGGCGAGTACCGAGCCTGGCGCAGCGGCGTATGCTCGACGTATCATCGGCTTACAGCGCAAGGAGCTTAAAAGCCTCCAAGCCGGGGTTCAAAATGCCGAGCATCGAATAGTAAAGAAGTCCAAAAGGAAAACTAAGAAACACTAATTAATATATTGACATATTGAAATGTGTCGATATATAATGATGTTATGTCCACACAGACTATCAGTGTTCTGAAAGCATTGGGCGATGAGATTCGGTTAGGCCTCGTACAGAAAGTACTCGCTCAACCTACCCCTCAACTAACGTGTGATATTATTGCTCGCTGCGATGTGCTGAGTTCACTTTCGCAACCAACAATAAGCCATCACATTGCCAAGCTGGTCGAAAGTGGGGTACTACTTGAGTCCCGTGCTGGCAAACAGAAAATATATACGGTTAACGAGCCACTGTTGCGTTCACTTGGGATTGATATTACAAAATTATAAGGAGGGATTATGTCAAACATTTTAGTACTTACCGGAAGCGCTCGGCCAAATAGTGCCTCGAGCAAAGTCGCAGAGCAGGTATCGGCGGCAATTGCACGCCATGATGGAGCTCAAGGAACTATCGTAGAAGTAGCGAATCTACAGTTGCCATTTTTTAATGCCCCCACGGCTCCGAGCGCTGACGACTACGAAATTACCGACCCGAATGTCCAGGCATGGAGCGACATGGTACAGGCTGCCGATGCAGTTGTGTGGGTGCTCCCCGAATACAATCACTCCATGAGTGGTATACAAAAAAACGCAATCGATTGGCTGTATAGCGAATGGAAAGACAAGCCTCTTATGATGGTTGGCTACGGGTGGTACGAAGGTGCCCATACTCTCGCCGCAGCTAAGCATGTCTGTGACGTGGTAAAGCCTGAAATCAGAGCTGAAGTTGGCCTCGGGTTTATGAAGCAACTCAACGTTGACGGTAGTGCTAAAGAACAGGCAGAAGTTGACCAAGCGCTAGACGCTGCAGTAGCAAAGCTGCTGGCATAGAGTCCGCATATAAAGGGCAGCCTATCTGCCTTAGTCAGCATGAAATTTGTATACTCTGACTGCACATACCGGTGCCACTTTGTGGAGACCGGTTAGAACTCTGGGTGCTATACTAGTATCTATGCATATATCCCTCCGTAAATTGTTGGCAATGAGTTTGATAATTGGTGGTGTAGCCGCACTTGGCGCGCTATATGTTTCATCAAAGAACCCCGCACCACAAACCGCCGAAAAGAAATCAGTATCAAAGTCATCCAAAAACATCCCGTCAACAACAGAACCGCTTCTTATTGGTGCTTCATCGGCGCCAATAACCATTGTGGAGTACGTAGACTTCAAATGCCCCAAGTGCAATGCTTACCAGCAAGACGCTGGTCAAAAAATACGCCGAGAATACGTTGATACAGGCAAAGCTAAAATTGTGCTACGACCGTATCCGGTGTTCGGCGAAGATGCAGGGCTTGCACTGTACGGTGCCTATTGCGCCGCCAGCCAAAATAAATTTCCTGCATATTACGATGCCGTTTTTGCACACATGTCCACGCTCTATAAAGACGGCGATTACTCTGCAGCTGCCCAAAAAGTATTAACCAAACCAGCCCTCGTCGGTATTGCTCAAGGTGCGGGCATAGAAGGCAGCCTTTTTGGAGCATGCCTAGACGGCACAACACATAAGCGGGCGTTTGAAGCAGCTCAACACGCCGCAGCACGTGACAGCGTGCAAGGAACCCCCACTATAGTCATCGGTGGGGAAAAGATTGTTGGCAATCAACCCTATCAAATATATAAAACCCTTTTGGAGCTTTCTGCCCATGCGCCTTAGCCCCACCGTCACCATCCCGATTGCAGTACGAAACATAGCATTTGTTATCACTAGGCTACCCTATTTACTAATTGCGGCAGTAGTAGCGTTTTTGTTTTGCGGACTCATTGTATGGCTGTTCAATCTTCCGCTCGTTTGGCATGTGCTGACAGAATTGCCATTGAGCATAAGCCAAAAAATACAATTCTTGTGGTATGGCTACACCGGGTTACTCGCGAATAGCAGCCGTACTTTTGCAACACTTACCATTATGAATTCGCTATTAGCCGGTGTGCAAACGTCATTACTGTGGTGGATACTACGTAACCGCCTGCATAAATTGAAGACCCAAACAGGCACGAGTGGGCTTCCACTAATACTTGCTATCGTCAGCGGTGGCTGCGCAGCTTGCGGTGGCTCGCTCCTTACTCCGTTATTGAGCGCCCTGGGAGCAACCTCCAGTGCCCTCATAAGCACTATTGGTCAAGTACTTCTTTTCATTTCAACCTTGTTATTTACCTATAGCATATACCGACTTGGTTTACAGATTCCTCGTCAAGAGAAACACGAATCATAGCAACCCGACTCTCTGATATACTGAATACACGATGAACGCACAAGAAATCCGTAACGCTTACCTCAAATTTTACGCCGACCGCGGTCATGCGGTTATTGCAAGAGCTCCGCTCGTGCTCGAAGGTGACCCCACCACACTTTTTACCGGCAGCGGCATGCAACCGATGATTCCGTACCTGCTCGGCGAACCACACCCCGAAGGCAAACGCATCGCCGACAGTCAGACTTGTCTGCGCGCCCAAGACATTGACGACATTGGCGACAACCGTCATACGACATTTTTTGAAATGCTTGGCAACTGGAGCTTTGGCGATTACTTCAAACAAGAACAATTGCCATGGATGTATGAATTTCTGCTTGATGTTGTTGAACTAGACATACACAAGATATACGCAACCTGTTTCATTGGGGACGACAGGTTTGCACTACCCAAAGACACAGAAAGTGCAGATTTACTGGTACAAATCTTTAAAGATCGAGGTGTTAATGCACAAACCGCAGACATTGGCTCTAGCGAAAACGGCTATGTACGCGGGATCAAGCCAGGCGAACGAATTTTCTTTTACGACGGTTACGAAAACTGGTGGTGGCGAGGCAAAGGTGTTGCCGAAATGGTTGACGGCGAGCCGGGCGGCCCATGCAGTGAAATGTTTTATCGTTTCGACGACTCCGAACATGACGACTATGAAAAACAAAAATACGGTGAATTCTGTCACCCTGCCTGTGACTGCGGTAGGTTCATGGAAATTGGCAACAACGTCTTTATGGAATACGTTCGCCGCGGCGAAGGATTTGAAAAATTGCCGTCTCGTAACGTTGACCAAGGATCTGGCCTAGAGCGAATCGCCGCCGCAAAACTAGACAGTCCCGATGTGTTCAAAATTAGCCTTATGTGGCCAATTATCGAAAAACTGCAGGTCCTCAGCAAGAAAAACTACGAAAGCCACACCGAAAGCATGCGTGTTATAGCCGACCACCTGCGAGCAGCAACTTTCCTAGCAGTCGACGGCTGTGTGCCCAGTAACAAACAGCAGGGCTATGTCATGCGCCGCCTGGTACGCCGCGCTATGGTCAAAGCTTTTGACCTTGGCGTTGAGCAAAACTTCATGCAAGAAGTAGTGCCTGTTATTGCTGATATGTTCCATGACGATTTTCCAGAGGTGGCCAAGAAACGTGAAGAAGTCATCGTCGTTCTCGCTAAAGAGGAAAAAGCCTTCCGTCAAACATTGCGCAAAGGGCTCAAAGAATTCGACAAACTACTTACGAACAATGACGGCCAAAAAATACTGTACGGTGAAGCGATTTTCCAGCTCTACGATACATTTGGTTTCCCAGTGGAACTGAGCGTTGAAGAAGCGTTCAAAAGAGAAGTAACCGTACCAGAGACGTGGCGTTTTGATTTTGACCAGATGATGAAAGTCCAACGCGAGCGTAGTCAAACAGCGGCCAAAGGTACATTCAAAGGGGGTCTCGGTGGTCAAACCCTGCAGCACAAGAAATACCACACCGCGACTCACCTCATGTATCAAGCACTCCGTGATGTTTTGGGGACGCATGTCGTGCAACATGGCAGCAACATTACCGAGGACAGACTTCGCTTTGACTTTAGCCATCCAGAGAAAATGACCGATGAACAAAAGCAGCAGGTCGAGGCTATAGTAAACGACCAAATTGGGCGTGACCTAAAAGTTACTTTTGCCGAATACCCCACCTCTGAAGCGACGGGGCCACTCGGCGCACTTGGGCAGTTTGGCGACCGTTACGGTGAGACAGTTAAGGTGTACAAGATGTTGCAAGATGGGGCAGACACACCCTTCAGTTTCGAAATTTGTGGTGGTCCGCACGTTGAACATACCTTGCAACTCTTTGAGGATGGTAAGCGATTTAAAATTCTCAAAGAAGAAAGCAGCAGCGCAGGCATTCGTCGTATTAAAGCTGTTTTACGATAGTTGTCAATATAACTACATAAAATGCTTGTGCTTTAGACAATGCGGGCGTATACCAATAACATGGTAAAAACAAACCATCTTCGCCAAGTGACACTATCAATTATAGATAGTGCTTGTTTGACGTAGAAAAATAAACCGTTTCGTATCAAACAAGCACCGCCAGCAAGGTTGGTGCTTTTTCGTACAAAACCAAAAAGGAGCGTGCTATGAAAACAGCCGTCTATGAAACAACCACCCAAATGCCCAGCTTAGCAGGCCTAGAAGGTATACTGCACAGTGCAGTGGAGCTCTCTGCCGCGACTCTTAGCGAAATACGGGATACACTGGGCAAAATTGCCTCTGCTGATATTTGCACTCGACAAACTGAACGCTGCGGCGTGCTGGCAAGCCGCATTGCATTTGAGTTAGACATGCGCGGCGCAAGCCCGACGACCATTGATGCTGAATTCCGGCTGTAGATCTAAGAACTTAGAAAAGTTGTAAGAGCACCCTCTTTCGCCAAAGGCTAAGAGGGACAAGAAGAGCAGAGTAGTGAGCGTAATACTGCGGGCTTAGGGTGTAGGGTATTGGGTATCTAAAACACAGCAAGAGCTTAGAAAAAAAAGACTATTTCGCAATTATAGGAATAGCTT
>JAGQNR010000014.1 GCA_020427985.1 Candidatus Saccharimonadota bacterium
GTAACATTACCACCCTTGCCAATGACCTCACCGGGGATATTGTGGGGATGTTTGACCGCCATAGCGTGCAAAAACTTGCTTTTGTATTCATCGACAAGTTGATGAGCAAGTCGTTCGGTGCTTTCACCGGCCCTTTCTTCGTATGCAAGTACAAAAATGACCTGCTTCATGTTAAAGTCCGACTTTAGTACTGATTGAATCGTGGGCTCAAGTACCTCTCTGGCTTCTTTGTATGTAGCAATAATTACGGCATGGATAATTTGTTCAGGCGGCATGAGTATGGGCTGCGTTTGACTGCGTTGCACTACATTTGTGTGCCATTTTGGGCGTTTAGCGTTTTGGGACACAGTTCCCATGCTTAGTTCTTTGAGCATATCGCTCCAGGGCAGTTTTTGGTGCTGATTCATCGCACGGTACCCCTGCACAGACCGAAAAGCTCCGGCCATCCCTCTTGCGAAATTGATAAGCAGGTAAATAAAGACAAACATTGCCGCTAAGCGAACATCAATAAAGCTCAAAATGAAAGGCACCAGTATCATTGTCCAGCTGATTATGCCCGGCAGCATTTCAAAGAAGCGATAATGGCCTCGCCGGTCTTTTTCATAAGGGATTTCTATATCGGTCATATTATTGCTTCGCCAAAAGGAGCCAACAGGCGATAAACAAAAAAAGTAATAGCACGGTAGTAAGTGCCGATGAAACCACCGAAAGTTCGCGTCGAATTGCAAAAGTGCGGTAGGCAAGCAAAAGCCCCATGGCAAGTAAAAGCCCTGCCGCAAAAACAAAGCTAATAAAATCCCACGCTGTACCAGTAGTAAAACTATCTAGCCCAACAATATCTTTGTCACGGTAAGCAACAGTGTAGTTAACTGTGCCACGCATAGCATATAGCTTAATAGCGACCAAAAGCGATGTGCTTGCCGCCAAAAAAACATTGAGGCTTGCAAGCAGCAAGAGGTTACGGTCACGAAAAAAATGGGTTGTACGACTCATTACAGTTAGTATTGTACCAAACTGTGCCAGCAAGTACAGGGTGCACAATCTGTAAACAGTACGCTATAATGCTCGCAGACAACCATGCCACCTTAGCTCAGTTGGTAGAGCGGCGCATTCGTAACGCGCAGGTCAGCAGTTCGATCCTGCTAGGTGGCTCCACAAAGTTGAGACAAAACCAAAGGTTTTTTCTCAACGTCCGACGGATGGCGGACTGCTCTTTTTCCTGTCGATATGCCTAGCAAGTCGAACTAAATTCGCCTATCTAGGCACTCTACTTAGCTGACCCATGGTCGGCATACTAAAACTCCAATTCAAGGCTTTGCTGTCTAGCGAAGACTGAATGGGGTTTTAAGAGGAGGAACCATAGCCATAGGTCGAAGCTTTTGCCTCAAATGAGGCAAAACGAGACGTAGGCGTCAGTTCCGATGAGCGGGTGTCGTATAACGGCTATTATGTGACCTTCCCAAGGTCGAGACAGGGGTTCGACTCCCCTCACCCGCACCATTATCCGAATAGAGCTCACCCCCCCCATTTCATATTCCTAAGTAAATTCGGAATATGCATCCCCTATCTGAAGCCCGGCTGTAATCTCGTATCTAGCTCTATAGCAATGTAGACTGGTATGTAATGTCAGCACAGTACGCAGTCGTCCATAACGTACATTTTATGCTTAGTTCCTATACTCTATCTGGTTTTTTGTTTTCCTGGGTTGCAATCTCGATTTTAACAAAATCGGCATTACCGATTTGGTTGTCACTACCCATCTATGCAAGCAACCTTGCGCCCTTAGCGGCCTCAGAAAGATAAAAGCCAGAAATAACATGTCCGACTACCAAAATAAGCCCTTTACTATCTATAGCTCTGATGTTCTCCAAAGCAGCATGCATACGGTCAAGCAGTGTTTGGCGCGGCTCAAGCGTTGGGTCATCAGACCGTGAATACCATTCACTAGCCTGAACCTTGGGCTTGCCCTCGCAGCTGCCCAGGCCACGTTCTCGTAGCTCTTCGATAATTTTGATGTGAGCCAAATCTATACCTAATTCGCCCGCAATTATTTGGGCGGTTTGCTGTGCTCGCAAATATGGCGAGCACACTATGGTCGTAATGCCGAGCTTCTTGACTTCCAATCCTGTTATTCTTGCTTGGTCGACACCTTTATCAGTCAATGGCACTGCACCGTCCGCAATAATGCCTTCAGCATTTGCTTGACTTTGTCCGTGTCGTACAAAAATGAATTGGTTAGAACGCATCTGGTGTTTTAGTATGCGCCTCTTACACTAGGTCATCTATCAACAGCCTCACATTAGCCTCTTGCCATGTTCAGCGCGAGACCAGGCTATATTGGCTACTAAAAATATACATAAAAAATCTCCTCATCGCAGAGGAGATTTTTTTAATTCAGCAAGACTAGTCTTTTTTCTTGTCCATGCGGTCCAGCTTAGCAATGTGGACAATCTGATACACCACAAAGGCAGTTGCCAGAAGCGTAATGACGGCACCAATAATGGCACCCCATCCAAATACTAGCTCCTCTTTACCACGGAACAGACCTGTGTGCCACATTTGCTTGTCAAGCGAAACGCCACCAACAAGATAGCCGATAATTGGATTAATAAACTCCTCAACAATCTTTTTGACTGCTTCACCCGCAGCAGCACCAATCGCCAAACCGACCGCTAGCCCAACAACACCCTGCTCACGAACAAAGTCAGTGAAGCCTTTTGCGTGATTTTTTGCCATTTGTCGACACTCCTTTTACTATTACCTCTGTGTCTCGAAGTATATGCCACTGCGCACTAAATGACAACTTATAGTGTTCGGGGCGATGTTAACAGACTTTTGTTGCATTTATAGCCATAATATGCTATTGTTTAATTACTAATGTCAAAACCAAAATTTGAACAGTCGCCTACCTCTTTTTCTCCTGAACAAGTATTTCACGGTGTTGAGTGGCGAAGTGGTCAACAACCCAAGCAAGTACAGCTCGACTCTCATTCTGGCTTTATGCAAGATGCCAACGACCCTAGCTACCTGTACGCCATACGCCTATCGAGGCATGCCATACCGCTCTCATCTGTAACTCCTACTATGTTGTTTAATGGCACCCAGTCGGGTAAGAAATGGAATGCCACCGAAGGCCACGGCCTGTACCTTACAAACACTCCTCAAACCAATAAAATAATGGGGCTACGTCACCCCAACAAGTACATAGCTAGGGTACGGTTAGCTCCCGACGAAATTCTAGCAGCTCACCAAAGCATAAATCAGCTCCCCACCCATCAAAAAATGGCTGCGCTACTGCTGCGCGCTCGAGGTATCATGCCTGGAATACCCAACCCTGGGCCAGCAAACTGGGATAGACTGTATGGAAATGCTGTGGCAGTTTCGTATCCCCCGCTCGCACTCGCTCGGCCGTTTGTGCGACAAACCTCAGCGGAGCATAGCGCTGCTTTTGCCCAACAGTGGATGGTGTTAAGAGATGTTAACCCTGCTCGCATCCAAATAGTTGGTAAGTACCTACCGCAATCAGAGCGATAAATTTGGAAGAGAGCTTCATCATTTATAAAGTCTCGGTCAGATAACACTCTCTTCGCCTTGGGTTCGTTGCTTCTCCGTTCGCTTCGCGCAGATACGCCCAACTCGCTCTTCGGGCAGTTGCAAGTCAGAGAGAACCCACAAAGATAAATGACCCATACCTTCCGGCATGAGTCATTTATCTTGGCGCGCGCGACCGGATAGCAAGCTGAGGCCTTTCTTTGCTCACTCACCAGAAAGAACAAGATTCTTTCTGGCTACATTCGCTCTGCCGAACCGGCGATACCCGCTCGCGTTGCTCACTCATCGCCGGTTCAAGTCTGACAAACAGGCCAAGTAAAACCCCCAGTTTTCACTGGGGGTTTTACTTGGCGCGCCCGACCGGATTCGAACCGGCGATCTCCTCCGTGACAGGGAGGCGTGATAGGCCTCTTCACTACGAGCGCACATTGTACTGAAATTCGCGTGAACAGGGGTAAGTGTAGCAAGTACAGCCAAAAAATGCAACTATTTTACTGGTGCTTCTGGTACGGTGTTAACTCGAATAAAGCGCTTTGATGGCCTATCTTTTTCAAGAGGAGCTATAAATGTACTAATGTCTTTGATTTTCAGCTCAATATGAGCCGCCTTTAGCACCCCGTTGTCTGCAGAAATAAGTTTGACCACTTCAAAAGAAGTGGGCGTTGTGATAACACCAGACACTTCACCTGGCTTGAGCCGCTTGAGCTCTGCATATACCTGGGGGAATACACCGGTGCCGTTATCTTTAAGAGCTTCATCAGCATATTGCCCGCCACTCGCTTTAGTTGCCTGGTCTTCGGAATATTGTGCAGCCAGCGCTGCAAAATCCGCACCACTCTTGACCTGTTTAGCTACCTCTTGTGCCCAATTTAGCGAGGTTACGTCGAGCTTGGCAGCCACCTTTTGAGCAAGCAGTTCGTCGCGCAGACGACGCTTTAAGTCGTCGAGCGACCAATTAAAAAACTTTTGTGTGACTGCCGCCAACTCCTTATCGTCCCCACCGAGCTGATTTTGTATGCGCAAACGGTCTACCGCTGCCGTTACCTCTGTATTCGATACTGTAACTCCATTTTTTTTAGCAAGCTGTTTAATATATGCCTCGTTAATGACTCGGGTGAGTGCCTGTGGTTTATAGGCTGCGAGCTGGAGTTTGCCTGACTCAGAAGCAAAGTCTACTTTTTGCTGGGTCTCATAGTAGTGCATATAGCGCCGCATCTCAAAGAGATAACTTTCGTATGACACAAAGTTACTCCCGGCCTTGGCTACTGGAAACGGCAATACTTGAGTCACACGGTACGTGAACTCTGAAGTTGACTGAAATTTATACAAGTTCAAAAGAGTGGCAACCAAAAAACCAACAATTGCGGCTGCCAGTAGGCCAACGGTTACCCGTACTATGGCATGCTTAGAGCGTTCGAGCGGGTATTTATACTTGCGCGCACCCTTAAGCACGGTTTCGCGGTGCTCTGCAATGGTTTCGTTGGTAATTTTGGGCACCTGGGCAAGACTTTCTTCGGTCTTGCTTTGGAGCGATTGTTTTTTGAAACGCTCTGGCACTGGAGGAATAACGGTGCGTGCTTTAGCAATCCGAGCCTTGGAAGCTTGTTTTTTTTGCGCAATGATATCGGCGGTACGTTTCTTAATCTCCATGAATTACCTCTCTGGTACTTGTGGCATTCACCTCTGGCACAATTCCCTCTTGACGCATGAGTGCAACGATTTTACGCTGAACCTTAGCCGGGTGATGAATATAGTGCAGTTTTGTGTCACCAATAAATGTCTGCATAATAATTGTACCAAAACCAAGCACAGTTTGCTCTATACCCTTTATTTCATAGTTAATTGACTGAATAAGCTTGAGTGGCACGTCGGCAACAGTGCGATTAAAGAATCCTTTTTGAGTAATCTGAATAAACCGCTGGTCAGTCAGTATAAAGAGGCTAAAATACCACGACATCCAATAGGGGAACATAAGTATGCCCGACACCAAAAGGCTTACCAGAAAGCTCAGGTAAAAAAAAGTCATCGTTGGTGGATTTTCGGGCTTAACATAGGTGAGGATAAGAGTATAGAGTGGACCAACCAAAAGTCCCAGCGACCCCCATATTAGCCCCATGCGCATTACCACTGGATGCTTGCGAAATACATAGAGTACTTTTTCGTCATCAAATTGGTCATCAAAGTAACGTGGATGTCCACTGGGAGTCGTTTTTGATTTTTTTGCCATATGCGTATTGTAGCAGAATCAATCAGGAGGGGTATATCTCCTCCTCGTGGTTTCAGAGTAAATCAGAAACACACTCTCCTCCACTCTAAAGCTCGGCTATCGCCTCGTTCGCAGGATTATTCTAAGAGGGGCTCACCCCTCTTTTTCATCATTCGAAATAAATTCAAATACTCATTCCTCCCCCTAAAGCCGCCGCGGAGCAGCGGTTCGCCACGCTCATTTCATTAGTAGTAATAATTGTCGTTTCATCTGGGATAAATTTATAACAGATATGTATTTTTACCTCATTTATTAGAATGGTGGATGATAGTTTGCAGCTCACGATGGAGTTGTGGAGCGGCCGCGCAAACAGTAAAGTTATCACCTGTACGTTTCAGGGCATCACTATAGTTCATTGGACTTCCGTAAAAATCAGTAAACAGCCCACCCGCTTCTTCGATAATAATTTGGGGAGCAACATTGTCCCAGATTTTGGTTGTTTGGTTCAGAAATGCCCCATACTCACCAGAGGCAACCATTGCAATATCATATGCACTATTACTGGTACGCAAGTTGCGAATACCCAGGATTATATCGGCCAATACCTGCATTTCTTGGCGGGTTTGTGCGGGATTATCGCGGTGACCATCAATTCCGTATGCAACAAGACAATCTTTGACGCTTATAGCGGCAGCCACTGCCACCCGCTGTCCATTACAATACGCGCCCAGCCCCTGCTGGGCTACATACAACTTGTCAAACATTGGCAAAACAATACCCCCGGCAATAGGCCGATTGTCCTGCAAAAGACCTAACATGACCCCAAAATGCGGCAGACCAGCGGCAAAATTGCTTGTCCCATCGATAGGGTCCACGACAAAGGTGTAGTTTGAACCTTTATCAATTACCCCAGCCTCTTCATCGATGATGTTGTAGCTTGGATAGGCCTGCTCAACTGCATGCAAAAGAAACTTACCGATTGCAATATCGGCCTCGGTCAAAACTTGATTGCTGTCTTCGGGCTTAACCTTGCTGCTCACTGTGCCAAAATGCTCTTTAGCAATGATTGCTGCGCCATGAAGGCTTTGTGCTATGAACTCTTGCATACTAGTTGGTGGTCCCCCAGGGGTATCGCTTCGCTCTTCCGGCTCAGCTAAAGCCAAAATACCTTCGTTACTTTTGTATCAGCTTTCACGTACATCGAACCGAGATACTTGTTACGGTTACGATATGGTATCCCTGACTGGAATCGAACCAATATCTGCTCCTTAGGACGGAGTTATTCTATCCGTTGAACTACAGGGACATTATAACGAACACTCAAGGTATTCGTTATCTCTAGTGTACTACTTTTTCTTCTTTGGTTGAGTAAACATAGCATGTGTGACTTCGTAATCACACAGCTCACTGTTGGCAAACCAGTGATCAATTTCTCGTTGGGCCTCGTCAACCGTAGCTGAAGCATGTACGATATTAGGCACGCCCATACCAGCAACGGCCGGAACCCCATAATTTACATGTGCATAATCGCCACGAATAGTGCCCGGTTGAGCACTCTTTGGTTCGGTACTACCCACCATTTTACGCACAAACTCGACCGCCTCGACTCCCTCAAGCACCATTGCAATAACTGGCCCCATTTGCATCGTAGCAAGCTGGGCCTCAAATATTTCTTCGCCTTTACGGGTTTTGAGGGTGCCAATCCCTTCGTAATGACCAAACAGTTGGTCATAGTCTGGCTTAATCATCTTCATGCCCACAATTTTGAACCCTGCGCGCTCAAATCGAGTCATAACCTCGCCAACGATACCACGCATGACAGCATCTGGTTTGAATACAACTAATGTTCGTTCCATGTATATCCTTTCGTGTTCTATGACTAGTGTAACATCTGGTAGGTGATATTTCTACAGAAATAAGCCAAACGAACCAGTCTGCAAGCGTGAAAAGACTGTCCTCTCGCAAAGATATTAAAGCGAGAGGTGGTGATACAATAAGCATATGAAATTTACTCATGCCAAGACCGATTTTTTGGAGTACTTAGAGATTGAACAAAATCGTTCACAAAAAACAATCGCAAACTATGACCACTACCTCACGCGTCTTGTAGACTTTGGCGGCGATTTCACAGTAGCAGATATTAATCAGGAGTTGGTGCGTAAATGGCGTTTATGGCTTAATCGGCTTGGAACTAATCTAAGTGATGAGCTCCAAAAAACAACACTCAACTATCACCTCATTGCTTTACGCAGTTTTTTGAAGTTTTGCAACAAACGTGGAATGGACTGTATGGCTCCCGACAAAATAGAACTGGCCCGCACGAAGCGCCCCCAAGTCACGTTCCTAAACGAAGACGAGCTCACACGGATGTTTGACCAGCCAGACACCGCCACCGAAGCTGGCCTGCGGGACCGGGCAATTCTAGAGCTTCTGTTTAGCTCTGGCCTACGTGTTTCGGAACTAGTTGGACTAGACAAAGACCATATTAATCTAAAAAGGCGTGAATTTATGGTGCGTGGTAAGGGCCAAAAGGACCGTCCTATTTTTATTAGCCCGGAAGCAGCAAACTGGATACAAAAATATCTCGATATGCGGGGAGACGCCGTTAAGCCCCTTTTTATTCGTTATAGTGGACGAAAAACTGTTGACCGGAGCGGCAATTTTCACCGCTTGACGGCTCGCAGTATTCAAAGATTGGTGGCACACTATGCCCTCATGGCAGGTATCACCAAACACGTCAGCCCTCATACCATGCGCCATAGCTTTGCAACCAACTTGCTTATGAATGGCGCTGACCTCCGTAGCGTGCAGGCCATGTTAGGCCACAGCAATATATCAACAACTCAAATTTATACTCACGTCACTGATCCCCATCTCAAAGAAGTGCACAGCAAGTTTCATCACAAATAATTAAGCGACGGCGTAGTGCTTATGTGTCTAAGGGCAGCTAGAGACATACGAGGGCGCTGCACCCATGACAAGACGCTTACACACGGTACTTGATGAGTTGAGCGCGGCAGTAGGAGATTGATTATTATAACCGTCTACCGACAACCGCACCTGGATGCGCCTCAGCACATCCACGGCCCGGCCCGTAGAATCAACCTTTATTTGCCCCAGGAACCTGCTTGGCTGGCCCGCACTCGTGAGGCCCGAAATCTTGACCGATTTTGTGTCGCGATATATTGTCGAAAGCCGTATGTAATATGCCCCGGCCGGAAGGTTTGTGATTGTGCCAACACACGAAGCGTTAGTGCAATGCGCGCCAATAACAATACCCTTTCCTACCCCATACGGTTGACTCACCTCACCGGTTTTAAGAGGATGCAGGTAGTAGGTAGAGGTGTTGTTTGCCATGGTGACTGGGTCAAGCCCGGTTCCATTGAATATATCTGCTCGCAGTAAGCCAAAGGTACAAGTGGCGGGCATGTCGGGAGTAAATTTGCCAAGAGAGGCTGAGCACCCAGAAGCGTCTCCGTTATCTACAGCAGAACTCCACTCAAAAATAAGCTTGCTCAAAGCAACTGGTGCGCCGCTTGAATCAACCGGCTTGAGTGGTAAGACCGATGATGTTTCAGTATTGGCAGACGAGACCAACGAATCAGGGAGTGGGTTAACGAGAACACATGGATAGCTTACTTCGGGTGTTAGTTGTGGCTGCAATGAAGCATAGTAGCCTGTATTGTTACAGGTTGTTTTAGCGGTAAGCCCAGCGGGATTGCTCTTTATGAGCTTAACAACATCATTTACACCGCTCTCTGCGGCATACAAGGCTTGCGTACTCAGCTGTTTATCGAGAGCATTTTGGCGATTGCGATTCACAACTTGTGTAAAGCCAACCACAATTAGAGTAATTACAATCATCATTATCATTGTAACCAGGAATGACACAAGTCCATGCTGGTTGCGAGGTCGGCTCTTTCTCATTAACTTCATTGTATCATTGTCCTGCTTATGTTTTTAGGTTCGCTTTTGTACTACTGTTGTGAGTGAAGAGACTGCACAATATTCTGCGCCAGTACCGGTAATACAGGCGAGGTTTGGACCAGCTGCAACCAGCTGTTCATTAGTGAGAGGGGCTGATGGTGGGCAGGCGTCTCCTACCTTGCAAAATAAATCATTATCGTTGCCATAGGCCAATGTAGCCGACACCTGATATCGTTGAGTATCGCCAGCCACCGGGGAAACAGTGAGCCTCATCACACGCATATCTTTGCTAAGTAGTTGTCTCCCACCTGTCAGTGTTGCTGGGACGGCACAAGCTGAGGTAACGGGTAGCATATACAACCCGGCGTTGGTATTTGTTGGAGCCGCACCGTCGTACCTAACTCCCTGATTAAAAGCAAATAGGTAGCCTCCAGCACAAAAGTAGTTAAGGCTGGTATCTGCCGATGAAATTCCAGGTGAAAATGGCTGTGAACCAAACTGGATAGATTGCGAAACGGCGTCAATAGTCGTACGTGTTGTCTCCTGCGTATGCGCTGCGTTGGTTGCACCATAATAGCTCCTAGAAAAGGCAATTACTACAGTAGCGACTATTAGCATAATGACCGAGAACACCATTGTTGCTATCATGAGCTCTACAATAGTAAAGCCCGCTGCTTGGAAGCGTTGTGGCTGGGATTTTCGAGAAACGAGCACTAGGTGGCCCTCCGATAGTAGCTCGAGACAGTGCTTGTTCCCTTTGTTAGGTTGTCCCAGGTAGCGGTGATTTCAAAGGTTTGAGCAGGACCAACACCCGTAGAGGTAATAGCTATTTTATAGGCTGCACCGCCATAGTTGGCAGGTGCCGTAACCCCCTCGGCAGTTACTATGCAATCGCCACCAGTATTAACACTTCCATCTGTGCCAAAACATTCACCATTTGCTGGAGTAGCTAGGTCACCACGAAGCAATTCCGTTTGTCCCTCTACCAGTTTTAGCGCAATGCTATGTTCCTGAGTGTCTTGCATAGCAATTCGGTTACGGTTTGTTACTACGTACGCCCCGACCAGCACTAAACTAACAATGGCTGCTGCAATAAGTACCTCGACAATTGTGTCACCACGCTGATGGTTTGAATATAGATGCGTTCCTTTAAGCATCTTTTGGTTACCAGCCACATGTACCTCCGTTTTTTATGTCCATAGAAACTTGCGAACCGTTCGCTGCCGACCCAAGGGTGTACAAGACTGATTGATTGGTGCCACCACTCGCAAAACATAATTCTACTTGTTCATACAGCCGAGCCGGGTCAGTTGGGCGACTATTGTTGAGGTTATCTTCATCATTTGTTCCCGATCCCCAGGCCGGGACAATCGCCGGTGGGTATAGGTCAATTTGTGGCGCCGAGACCGATTGGTTTATGCTTGAATTACCGTTAAGTGACACCACTGCATATACGACAAAGGGCGCGCTTGCTGGCAAAAAGGTGGTTATGCTACCAATGGTACCTTTGGCGCCATAATATTCGAGGCCGTTCTTGTAACGGCTTACTCCACTGCCCCCTACATAGACTGCGGTCGGCTTTGCTTCGTTAATCGACGAAGCTTCTTCTAGAGTGGCACTATTAACCCTCAGGCCAGCAAGTGGATAACTAGTGTAAGTATGGTTCGGACTTGCTTCGGCTTCTGCTTGAGCTGCACCAAGCAATATAGCAGTCCCAATAAATATACAATCAGAGCTTTTCCCTTGTGAATCTGCCGCACCAATCACTATCTTTGGCGCACCGGTGGCCCCGTCTCGCGTACATTGGATGCTGTTTGTTTTGGTGTAACGTCCAGATACAACTTGGCTCATTTGAGTTTGTAGTTCTTGGCGAAGTTGTCGTGAACCTACCAGAAAATCTGTCTTATTTTGACGTCCACCCAGCAGTAGGATTGTGCTCACCAGCAAACTCGAAGTTACCACTAGTACTATTAGCGTTTCGACTATAGTAAAACCTCTGCACCGGGTATCCTGGCCACCCCTATTCATAGCTTAAGTATAGCACAAGCATTTTATGATAGAAGTAGTGCGTTTTGGTACCACGCTATCAAGCGTTCACCCCAGAGAACAACCATCCAGGCAGCAATGAGCAGAAACGGCCCAAACGGTATCTTGCCTGCCAAACTCTGACGTCTAGTAAGTAACCCTGGTAAAGCGACAATCACTCCACCGAAAGAAGCAATAAACAGTAGTAGCAAAACGACAAGTGGCGTGCCTGCCAGCAGCCCAAGCGCCGGAGCAAGTACAACATCACCGCCGCCAATCCACTCCCCTTTTGACCCCACATGAATTGCCCAAAATAATCCAAACAGAATAGCTGCTGCCAGTAGTGCATAACCAATGCTCCAGAAGTCAGCCTGTGCATAGACTCGCAGGCCAACAAACACCACCGTCACCGCACTAAACGGCCAAACAATACGAAACGGCAACTCTGTCCAGCGAATATCGTAGACTGCCAGTATCACACCAATTTCAACAAGTACCAGCCAAAGCACAAATAGCCCCCAGCCGATGGGGGTAAAACCAAACGGCCAGAACAGATAAGAAGTGACAAAAAGAAGTGAAACAACGAGTTCTGTAAGGGGGTACTGGGCGCCAATGGAGCTCTGGCAATAGCGGCACTTGCCAGCAAGGCTTAACCAGCTTAGTAGCGGCACCAAATCTTTGGCGAATAAACGGTGCTGACAGTGCGGACACATGCTGCGACCACGGCTCATAGTGTATTTGGCGGCTACTTTGCTTCCACGGGCCGTTTCTCGCTTGCGCAGTCGCCACACGTAGGCACTGGCAAAGCTGCCCATCACCAACCCCAAGACTACTAGGCATAAAATAATCATTACCGCTATAGTAACAAGATACCCCGTAAAAAAACAGAGGCCTAGGAGCCTCTGTTTTTAGAATGATAGCTAACTAAACCTCAATACACCTGGGGATGTCACCACCTGTTGACTCAAGTCGATACAGCACTACTGCCGAACGGTTGCCTGCAGCAACCACTGCGTCGCCTGAAGCATTACACTTTGATGCAAAGCCAATTGATGCATTGTTCACCTGGCCAGCTGCGGGCATAGCCGGTGACGAGGCAGCAACTGTTACGGTTGTAAGTTGTCCCAATTTGTTTGTGTCTAGACCAACTCCCTGCATTTCAGCTACCGAGTCACAGGCTGAAATCAAACCATTCTTGGCCGAAACGCACTCGTTCACTGCACCACCGAGACTAGCGGCATCATTGTTACGCTGGGTATTACGGCTATTACGCTGCAGTGCTGGTACTGCCATAAACACAATAAGCAGTATCAAACCGGCAATTGCAAGTACAATCAAGACTTCAATGATAGTGAAGCCCTTTTTATTTAATAGGTTCTTTTTCATTCGTGATGTGCCCCTTTTCCCCTTATTACAAAACCCTTATGTTTAAAATATACTTGTTAGCAAGCTTAAAATCAACTTTTCTAGCGCCCAATGCCATCTGTCTGCCCTGCTAGGCCGTATATAGGAAGTAGCACTGCTGCCACAATAACAAACGCAACAATACCGAGCATAATCATCATTACCGGTTCGATAATGGTAGATATATTTTTTACCTCATTGTCGACTTCTTTTTCGTAGTAATCAGCTACTTTTGCCATCATGTCTTCGAGTGAGCCCGATTCTTCGCCAATGCGAATCATATTTGGCACTAGCGGTAAGAAGTTAGTGTCATTGGCAATGCTTTCGGCGAGGCTTTTACCAGTTTTAACTTTGTCGGCAGCTCGAACAATTGCTCGCTCGATATGAATGTTGCTCACTGCTCGAGAGGTAATGCCTAATACCTGTAGCAGGGGCACCCCACTCGCCACCAGGGTTTCTCCGGTACGGGTAAAGCGTGCCATGTAAACCTTCATAAACAGCCCCCCTACCGGCCAAGCGTGCATCTTCCATTTGTCAATCACTTCTTTGCCAGGACCGGTGCGTGCCCATTTTGTCGTAAGAAACCCTATAATGGCCAGAACTACCGCCTCAACCCACCAGTATTTAATGGTGAAGTCTGAAACCGCTAACAGCACCCTCGTAACAACCGGTAAGTTTGCCCCTGGCATAGAGGTATACATGACCTTTACCTGAGGCAATACCTTAACCACCATAAAGCCAACGACTACAATCATGACCCCCATAACCACAATTGGGTAAATCATGGCACCTTTAATCTTTGCGTTTAAGTCGGCATCTTTTTCTTGCTGAACGGCAAGTCGTTCAAGTGCCTTGTCAAGCGTACCAGACGACTCACCCGCTGCGATAAGCGCTATATATACTTGGTTAAATACCTTTGGGTGTTTAGCCATGGAATTAGCCAGGGTTGCACCGCCTTCGATGTCACCAATAATCTGCCCTAAGATGATGCGTAGATTCTTGTCGGTTGTCTGAGAAGCTACGCTTCGTAACGCCTGCAAAAGTGGTAGGCCAGCGTTAATAAGTGTACTCAGTTGGCGGCTAAATAATACTCTGTCTTTGGCCTTTACCCGGGTACGTCCACCAAAACTGAAGCCACGTCTTTCTATAGCGATGTTTGTTGCCACTAGGCCCTGCTGCTTGAGTAGCTTA
>JAGQNR010000015.1:0-5554 GCA_020427985.1 Candidatus Saccharimonadota bacterium
AGTGTAGGCATAAGCGGTATGATGAGATTACCGATATAACTAAGGAGGTGGTATGGCTAAAACAGTAAAATCAGATAGGAAAACGATTGACACAGTGTTTGTACTGCTCGGGGCAGTTGCAACGCTCCTTTTACTGGCAGTCGGTGGGCTCACCTGGTACGGATACAACTTTGCAACCGGCATGGTACGCGACAACCTGAGCGCACAAAAGATTTTTTTTCCACCGGCTGGTAGCGAGGCACTTCCAGCAGTCCAGTACCCTGACCTGCAGAAATACGGTGGCAAACAAGTAGTAGACGGCGAAATGGCCAAGGCATACGCCAATGGCTATATTGGTCGCCATCTCGAACAAATTGCTGCCGGCAAGACCTATGCTGAAGTATCGACCGCGGCCATGGCCGATCCGACCAACGCTGACCTGCAAAAGCAAAAGGCTGCTCTATTCCAGGGCGAAACACTCCGTGGCTTGCTGCTTGGTAGTGGCTATGGGTACTGGACATTTGGCATGATTGCTAAATGGGTGGCATTGGCTTCATTTGTTGGCGCTGCACTTATGGCGGTGCTCACCTTTTTGGGGCTGGGTCATTTAAAGCGCAAATAACAAGCTACAAGCTTAATAAAATACCGCTCTGTATAAAACAAGAGCGGTATTTTTATGTTGGGTGGCCAATTGGATTAAACCTGAAAAATTCCAGGTGGGTGCTCGCATCGTGGTACCACGGTATCACGCCATATAAAGCTCCCATATGATTAGTATTCAGATAATCATATATTGGCTGGTGCTACGACTAGCCGTAGCTCACCCAACACTTTTATTATACCGGTTTTAGGTAATTGAGCCTAGGGCAACAACTCAAGTACTATTTCATTAAGGACACCAATCGCCCCACCCAGCCCCATAACCACCAGGGCAATGATGATAAAGAAACCATACGGCTCTATCTGTTCCAGCACTCGTCTGAGCCCCCGGGGAGAAAAGGCATATAGCACTCTCGAACCATCAAGTGGCGGTATGGGCAACATATTGAACACAAACAAACTAACATTGAGTAGGATAAATATATCGAGTACTACCGACTGGGGCACAATATAGCGCGCTAACGCTCCTATAAATGCAAGCCCTAGGTTAGAGAGTGGCCCAGCGGCAGCAATCATGGCCGCGCCAAATTCGCCCTTGCGTACTCGACCAGGCGTGAACGGCACGGGCTTAGCAGCCAAAACTGGGGGCAACCCAAGTAGCATCATGCCAGCTGGCAATGCAATGGTCAGCAGCGGGTCCACATGGTCAAGTGGGTTGAATGACAAGCGACCTTCGTCACGGGCAGTTGAATCGCCTAGCTTATACCCTGCCCAGGCGTGCATGTATTCATGAATGGTTATCGAAACCACCAGACACACAATTACAATTACTATGTTCCATAGTGTCATATTCTCAAACATGCAAGCAGTATACCACCAGTTGACTTTATGCCCCAAAACAGATACAATTAGCCCTCGAACGTGAGCAACAGCCCACACCTGATATAAATGTAGGAGTTACCCCATGCAAAAATGCGATTTAACCGGCAAAGGCAAGCAATTTGGCAACAATGTCAGCTTTTCGCAGCGCCACACCAAAAAAGTCTGGAAGCCCAATCTTCAGAACAAAACCATCGAAGTCGACGGCAAAAAGGTCAAGCTTAAGGTAAGCACTCAGGCTATCCGCACCCTCAAGAAAAAGGGTCTACTGGTCTAAGTTTATATGGCTTTATTCAAAAAAGGCCCCACCGGGGCCTTTTTTGTGCGACAAAACTGGCTAGTTACCCGGTGAGAATTCTTGGCGAGTGGCCTGACGCAGGTCAGATTTTAAGTCACTCACCAAAGTTGCGTGTTCAAGTGCTACATTTTCGGCACCAATAGCCAAGCCTCCCAGTACAAACGCTGTGGCTGCAGCCCAAGGACTGTGTGTTTGCTCAAATCCAGCATAAGCTCCAGCAGCGCCAAGTGCTGTTCCGGCAAACACTCCCACCCAAATTTTGACATGTTGCCGTGCCTCTGCAAGCTCTTCACTAATTCGCCGGCTGTCTTCCATAAAAAGTGTACCCTCCTTTAGCTTTTCTCAAGAACAATAAGCTGCGTGGTATCGGTAGCTTCGCTTGGCTTAAACTGCAGTTTTTTGAGAGTGTCCTTTGGTTCAAAGCCAATAACTTTTACTGCTTCCTCGAGTGTCTGCTGGGGCACTTCAAACTTCAGCGCCCGATCATCATAGTGCGTTGGAATAACAATCTTTGGCTCTACCTGCTTGACAATCTGCAGCGCGCCAGTCGGGTCCAGTGTATAGCCATTGCCGCCAACTGGCACCAGCATAACATCGACAATACTAATATCTTCGAGTTTAGCTTCTGAGAGTTTTGGGTACACATGGCCAGTAACGAGTATTTTAACATCACCACAAACAATCTTGTACATTACAGCGCTTCGCTGGGTATCGGTGTCGGTGTGCGAGCGCGACTGTAAGCCATAAATGTTTACCCCAGATACTTCATACTCGCCAGGTGTGTCTATGGTCATTTTGGCACCTAGAACTGACTCGGGGTGAGACTGAGTAAATAAGCAAATGTCGCCCTCACGAGCTACTACAGACCCGCCCAGGTCAGCCAAATTATCATCTATAACGATTCGTACTTGCTTGTTGCTAAGCACTATGCAGTTTGCGCCGTAAAATTGTATGTCCATGTGTGCTCCAGTTTGTAGTGGTTAGTTTGTAGTAGGGAGTGAAGAAACGAAACCACCGCTCTCACTGCTTATAGTACTATAAACTACAAATTAAAAACTACCAACTTGAGACATTAGCTAAATATACCGAGTACATCGACCAGCACTTGTTTTTTGGCACTCATAACGTTGCTGATGAAGCGGTCTTTTATTTGCAGGCGATACTTGAACTCATCGGTTGAAAGCACTGCATAGCGGAGCTCTTTGTTCTCTTGCTGTTCAAGTTCGGCCACATACTTTTGCAACGCATTGGCGTTAATGTTGCCCACTACCAGCACATCAACTCCACTTGTGTTGTCTCGGGTAAATTGACCAAGTAGGCAGGCTAGTTCTACATGCCCAAGCGCTTTCATATCATCAGATGCTACTGGCTGCTCGGCAGCAACTTCAGGGGCAGCAGCTTTAGTACGCTTCGGCTTTTTAGGAACAGGTGCGCCAAAAATCTGTTCAAGCGGCTCAAAAAACTCATAGCGTTGGTTAACCTCATAGTAGACTTTGTTATTGCTGGTGTCGCTAGTGATGATGCCCACACTCTGCAGGTTAGCCAGCTCACGACGCACCGAGTTTATCTGCTCATCAATCTTACGGGTGATTTCGCGGACATAAAATGACCGATTAACGTTGCCATAAAAGAGCTTAAGAAGCTTAACTCGTGTCTTTGACCCAAACAATTGTTCAATCATATGTTTATTGTAACAGGTTGTGTAGTCTCACCAAACGATAATTGTTCGATTTTGTTGTGTACATAACTACACAATTTTATATTTATATCTGTTAAATTACGGTTGTTTTCGACTGAACAAAATAGAGAGAGCTGTGTCATGTAGCACTAAAGTTTCGACGCAACAATCATGCTACACTAGACTTCTATGGCCGACACTCTCGAACAAAAAATGCATCGCAACATACGATTATTTGGTATTTACAAAGTATTTACCAAGCGCGTATTTATTGCCCTCGCAACTATCTACGCAAGCCAGGTCGCCGGTTTGACCATTGCCCAAATTGGCTACACCACAGCCGCCGCCGCTATTACAGGCATTTTGTTCGAGACAACTTCGGGCTTCTGGGCCGACAAGCATGGCCGGCGTAATAGCGCACGGGTTGGTGCGACGCTAGCTACACTTGGATCGCTATGCTATGTGCTGTTTCCGCATTTCTGGGGGATTATGGCAGCTTCAGCTTTGCTGGCAGCCGGCTATTCATTTTTGTCTGGCGCTATAGAAGCGCTCATGCACGATAGCCTAGTGGTACTAAGGCGTGAAAGTGACTACGCTAAGCTTGCTTCACGAGCACAGGCTCTGGCTCTTTTTATCAATGCCGGAATAGTGGCGGCGGTACCTCTTCTATACCCCATAGACCCTAGGCTGCCGTTTATTATTGGCGTGCTGGCCTATATAGTTCTCTTTGGTCTCGCTAGCGCATTGACTGAGCCGCTAGTATTGCATGATGCCGAGGAGACTGAGAAACGCTTTCTGCAAGCCGTCCACGCAGTTCTGACACGCAACAGTGTGTGGTTCTTTGTCTTTGGCGGCCTAGCATTTGCTTTTGCCGTGGGGATGGTTGACCTGTATAACCTTGGCTATGTTGAAATCGGTATCGCCCCGCATTATTTAGGGTTTATGTTTGGAGCCGCCAGCATCGTTGGCGCAGTCATCGGGCTGTTTGTGCATAAGCTCAAGATACTCACTTTTAAGCAATATGTCTTGTTTGACCTATTTACGCAGTCACTCGTTATTATCGCTCTTGCTTTCATCAGGGCTATACCAGCAGTTATCATCGCCTTTTTAATTACCATGTCGTTGTGGCGCTATCAGAACATTATGTATCAGCATTATCTACTACAGATTTATCGCTCTGTTCGATACAAAGCAACACTCCTCTCGCTACTGGGGAACATACGCCAGGTGCATGAGGTCTGGATTGGGCTACTTTTTACCCGTATTGCCCAGCACGTCGGCATCCTACCCGCTACCGGCTACGGGCTAGTCCTGCTAGTCTTGATCGTCCCAGGGCTGCTGTTGTCGATTCGCCAACTCGAGAAAAGCATGCGGGCCTCGGCCACTGTATCTACCCATACAATGTCTTGATTGCGGCCAAACCATGTCCGCTGTTTTTTGGCAAGACGACGCGTGCCAGCAATAATGCGCTCCCCCGTTAGCTCTAGGCTTTGCGTACCGTCAAAGTACTTCTGCCACTCACGGTAGCCGATGCTTTTCATAGGCTCATTGTCCCAGCCATATTGCTTAACCAGAGTATGAACTTCAGCTTCTAAACCGGCTGCGAGCATAGCATCAACTCGGGCGACAATACGTTCGTCGAGTGCTTTACGCGGCAAGCGCACGCCAATGACGAGTGCCTGTGACCGCAAACCAGACCGGGTCGGCACCACGCCGTTATTCTCAATGTGCCGTATGATACGACGCTTGTTACGTAGGTCTATACCCGTCATATCAAGCTGTTTCACCTGGGATAGCTCTAGTAACTCTGTAAGTTTCATCTCGTTCAGTTTTGTACGTAACTCTGGATCTGACTTTTCTAGAAATTGGTAGTCATACAGTACGCTGTCGACATACAGCCCGCTGCCCCCGACTATGATGGGGAGCTTCCCTCGTGCGCTGATGGCCCCAATAGCTTCCTCAGCGAGTCGTTTAAATGCAGGCGCGGCAAAGCCCTTATCGGCTGTCGTTACATCGAGCAGATGATGTGGTATTGCCGACTGCTCCTCTGGGGATGGCTTGGCGGTACCGATATCGAACTCCTTATAGACAGTCATGGCATCGGCACAGATGAGCTCACC
>JAGQNR010000015.1:5654-12475 GCA_020427985.1 Candidatus Saccharimonadota bacterium
ACCAAGAGAGGCTCAGCCATTGTTTGGCCACCACAGTAGGTTATTGATGTCTACCTGATAGCCGGCAGAGATTAGTATCCCCTCTGAACGGAGATGTTCAGCATGCGCTGCCCTGCCGCCAGGATAACCAGCTGCCAGACCGCCCTGTTTGTTGACCACCCGCTGCCAGGGTAGCTCCGGGTCGCCAAAATGAGCGATGCCCCCAACGATACGTGCCGCCAACGGGCTACCACACAATGCAGCCAGCTGCCCATAGGTCATGACGCGACCAGGTGGAATTTGCGCAACCAGCGCCTCGACACGCTCCCGAAACCCTGGCTCAACCTCGCTTGGCAAAGTACGCCTCCACTTCTGCCCAATCACGACAACGCGTCACATGCGCAGGCAACTCACGGTGTCGGCTCCAGGGGTAATTTCCAAACAAAATTGCTTCGACGCCATGCTCTCCAGTTGCAAAACAATGCTTCAACTGGTCATCAATGAGGTAATCAGCCTTGAGCTCTAGTAGCAAGTCATTTTTGGTGCGAGTCAACCTATCTCGATGCCTTTCTCCTGTGTCGCCCGGCACATCGTAAATACCCGTAAAAAATACCCCGTCGAATATACCGCCATAGTGCGTATCAAGCCATTGACGAGTCACCCCTTCTACGACTGTACGCCGTGAAGTTGCAACCACGAGCTTGTAGCGTTGTTTTAGGTCTACAAGCACGCTTATCGCCTCGGGAAAATGTCCAAATCCACTAAAGACTTCGTCGTTGTGAAAAATCTCAGCCCGACGGCGTGTTTCCGCAAGGTCTGTCCCCCAGACTTTCATCCAATCTTCATCAAAATCATCTGCCGTAAGGCTGTGTCCCCACATAGCATTGCTGAAATCAGCAAACCCCTGGGCACTTTTGGCCAAGACATCGTCGACATCTACGGCAATAATCGGCTTTTTCATCTGTTTGATTATACTCTGATAGGCACCTGCGTGGAAATGTACAAGATCCAACCTTGCACACTAGCAGGAGGCAGCCATTAGAGGGTGGTGCGGTGAACGCGAGACTTAGCTTCGTTGGCCACGGTGCCAAAAAACTCATCGACCGTGTAGCTGTGGCTCGCGTCACTGACACTCAGGTCTTTGCGAATGCGCGGCATTAGTTCACCGCCGGCAATCTCCTTGTCGCCTATCACGATAGTATAAGGCACCTTCCAGAGCTCGGCGGCACGAATCTTCTTACCGACTGACTCATTACTGTTATCGACCGTGACTCGAAGTCCTTGCTGCCTGCCCTTGCGCTGCAGCTCCTCGACAAATGCCACTGTAGCTGGCTCTTGGTTGACGCTGAGCAAGCGTATCTGCTCAGGAGCATTCCACACCGGGAACTTACCAGCCGTATGTTCGATGTAAACACTCAGAAAGCGTTCGTGAGAACCCATGACTGCACAGTGCAACATCACAATCCGCTCACCATCGCCCGCCTCATTAGTGCATGTTAGGTCAAAGCCCTCGGGCTGGTTAAAGTCAAGCTGAATCGTAGCCAGCTGATGTTCGCGACCGATGGCATCTTGGGCCATAAAGTCTATCTTGGGGCCATAAAAGGCAGCTTCACCAACACCAGTAAAGTAGTCTACTCCGACCTTTTCTTCAATAACTGCCCGCAGTTGCCCTACGGTAGAGTCCCATTTCTCTAGGCCACCTGCGTAGGCATCCATCTGTTCTGGGTCGTGCGCCGACAGCCGGACTCGAAGTTTCTCAAACCCACAGCCCTTATAAAATGTTTCGATAACATGCCAGAGACTGCGCGCCTCATCCTCTACCTGGCTCGTGCGGCAAAATATATGGGCATCATCCTGCGTAATGCCCCTCACGCGGCTCAAGCCACCCAGTTCGCCGCTTTGCTCATCACGGTAGACCATCGTGGTATCGCGGTAGCGAATTGGCAAATCACGGTAGCTCCGTGGTTGAGAAGCATAAATCTGGGTATGGTGCGGACAGTTCATTGGCTTCATGGCAAATTCGTGCCCTTCGCGGGTGGTCATGCGGAACAGCTCGTCCTTAAACTTACTCCAGTGACCGCTCTTTTCGTAGAGGTCCTTTTTGGTAAGGTGCGGGATAGATACCTGCTCAAAGCCCACCTCTGTGCGGAGATCTTGCACAAACCTATCAAGCTCGTTTTTGAGCGTGGTACCGCGCGGAGTAAACAATGGTAGCCCTGCGCCTACCAGGTCGGAAAACACAAACAAATCAAGCTCCTGGCCAAGTTTGCGGTGGTCGCGCTTCCTAGCCTCATCAAGCATGTTCAGATAACTCCGTAGCTCCTTGTCAGTAGCAAACGCCACGCCGTAGAGCCGCTGCATCTGCGGGTTGGTATCTTTGCCGCGCCAGTAGGCACCTGCCACGCGCATCAGCTTAAACGCGCCTACCTGACTGGTTGATTCAACATGCGGGCCTCGACATAGGTCGGTAAAGTCGCCATTGCGGTAAAAAGATACTCGCTCTACTTGGCTCTCGCCGTCGGTCGAAGCACCAAGCATGTCAGCATCGAGCTCTTTGGCAATAGTTGTGCCCTCGCGTTTTAGGTCGTTGAGTAGTTCAATCTTATAGGGTTGCCTAGCATGCTCGGCCCAAGCAATTGCCTCTTCAATAGTCTGTTCAAACCGCTCAAACCGTTGGTTTTCGGCAATAATGTTGCGCATTTCGCCCTCGATACGGCCAAAATCCTCCTCACTGAGTTGCTCATCGCCGAGGTCGATATCGTAGTAAAATCCATTGTCCACCACTGGACCAACCCCGAGCTTGACCCCTGGGTACAGCCGAGTTACCGCCGCTGCCATGATATGCGCGAGGCTATGCCGCATGGCATACAGTTTGTCTTGATTATCACTCATGATTTCCTCCTTCTGATTATTTGTACTCCCTGTACTAGCACACCGGCAATGATACCGTTCGCAATAATCCCTACTGGGTACAGGATTTTGGTTTTCGATACCAGGCAGCCGCCCTTTTCATATTCGAAAACTACAAACGGCACTCCAAATCGTTGCGGTGAATAAACCGGAACGCCAAAACAAGTAAACTCATCTGAGCGAAAAGTATGTTTTTTGACTCATACTTCCTCGTTAGTAATTAAAAAAACACGCGGTCGATTGCATATTGCATCTTCCTGCGTGCCTCGGGTCCGGACTAGTAGCTCGGAGGTTCCACCTGGGGCGTTTACTCTTGCGAATTAGCATTTTACATCTGTTATCGCCGTATCGATGAAGCTCAATGGTTGGTGAGTCCACTTCCCTGCTTAAACTCAGTGTAACACATCGTCAACAATGCTATCGAGTATTCTGCGCCAGCCACTCGCATACACGCGCGCCTGCCTGACAACAACAGGGTATCTATACTTCAGCCAGGCTTCATAGCAGTCGGGACTGCCCTGGTCATAAACAATACTCTCGATACTATTCGCGCATTCTCGCTCTGCAGCCAGAAGTAAGCTGTGAGCCCGTAAAGTTGGTATAGCGCCAGAGACGCCTGCCATAACAGCACCCTCAAGGTACTGCACCGCCTTTTGCCTCATACTGCGTTTATCGACCGTATCAAAATCTGTCCCATCTGTAAGACGAAGGACCGAGAACACCTTTCTACCGATTGCTGTCGGCAATTCTAGTGCTCGCTGCATAACTTTGTAATCAACCTGGTCATACGCTTCGACCTTGGCAAATTTTTGCCACTTGCTTTCAATAAAGCCGAATGCATCGGTCAAGATTGCCTCGGGCGTTACTGCTTGAATAGGAAGGTACTGCTCGGGCTGGCCGAGGGCCCATTCTGGCTTGTCGCGAATCGTCCTAAGCAAATGCTCTGTATATTGTAGGTCGCCCGGCAAGAACCTGCGTATCACAGTATCGCTCAAATGCGCTTCTACAGGAGTATAGTTACCCGCAGCCTGCAAATCACTCAAACACGATTGATATTGGTCGATAGCGTCTTGTTCTCGATTGGGCTGATAAAAAAGTCGAACATCCAGGTCACTGAGGAGCGTTGCCTGCCCATACACCGTTGAGCCGTACCATATACCTGCTACTATTGGCCCATCTGGAGCTACCAACCCACGCATCGCGTGTGCCGCTTCGATACTTTGCCCAAAGTGTGGTAACTGCCCTGCCCGTACCTGCTCTATCGATGGAACGACTCCCATGAGCGATAGTGTACGCTATTGCCTTTCATAACCCAATAATAAACAGTTTAAAAATATAAAAAACGGACGCTCTCGCAAATACGTCCGTTTTATTCCCGTGTGGGGTTCGCTGGGCGCGCACAAAACGCTCTCGGCAAAACCTCACCTCACAAGCTAGTATAAACCCACTAGCGGTATTTGGCTAGTACTTTTTTGCGCCAATTTTGCGTAAAACTGTGGATAAGTGGATAACCCGCTACACGGCCTATTATACTTTATATGGTATGCTTTTGCCTTTCGCGTTATCTGTCTGTCATAGAGTGTTATGACAATATAAAGTCCGGGATAAGCTTTAACTCTTTTTAGGTTGCTTCGGATAGTATATTAGTGTGTGATGTTGCTTTGCTGTATTGGCCTGCCTCAACATATGAAATACCCGCATGTTGCCAAATGCTTATTGGTGGGCGATATAGGATATCGGCTGGGCCTCCTGCATTCATTCGCTAGAAAGAGCAAGATTCTTTCTGGTTTCACTCACTCCGCCGAACCTCTTTTGCTACGCAAAAGTACGATTCTTACTTTATTCGATACCAATAAGAAACCACCCTACATAGGGTGGTTTCTTATTGGTGGGCGATATAGGATTCGAACCTATCACCTCAACAACGTCAATGTTGCGCTCTAGCCAAATGAGCTAATCGCCCTCGTCTAAGCGTATGTTTCTGCCCCGTCTCGGCTTACTGCCAAAAGCTTTGAATTATAACTACGCTTCTCCTCTCACTTTTTTAAACAGTAGATTTACCATCCGGCAAACTTTTTGGTCTAAAAAAGTGTTAGACGATGATAGTCTAGCAGCTTTTACTACCCACCTCAAGAGCATTTTTATCGTCTACCTCTGTTTAACGTGCTTGTGCTATTAAGCATAATATTGACAAATATACATCTGCCTGCTACCATAGATGGGTTAAACGAGGTGTTTTGGTGAGTACCAAGCAACCAAGCTCGCTTGCGGGCTTCCAGTTGTTTTATGAAGAACTCCCCAGCGTTAAGCGCATTGCGCGCATACGCCGGGCGCGGACTGCATAAGAAACGATAGTCGTTTTCATAAGACAATGCCCCCGACAGGTAATCTGTCGGGGTTTTCATATACCCCAAGTTTAGAAGAAGCTAAGGCCCCACTATGCAGCAGGTGTACTTATCCACGACCAAATGTCACTTATCCACTAGCATTTTTACTAGCGTTATGACAATATGTAGCCATGGTATGTATATATTGTCACTGCAAAACCGATGTCATTAACTCCCGCCCCCAGAAGCGAATTAACCACACTTGGCGTCGCAGGCAGTGCCAGGGTTGTGGAGCTGTTTTTAGCACTACCGAGGCACCTGACCTTTCAAAAAGCATCGTCTTTAGGTCAACAGTCCGCAAAACAAGTCCATTTGACCGAGATGTATTGTTTGTGAGCATTCTGCAAGCACTCGGTCACCGCAGTGACGCCATAACGACCGCAAGTGCCCTGACCGCTACCATTGTGGCAAAGCTACTCAAAACGGCTCAAAATGCCCAAGTAAACCGCATAGATGTTGTGCATATCAGCTATGAAGTACTACTCAACTTCGATACAGCAGCGGCCGTACACTATCAGGCCTATCACCCGCTATAAAGTTTGAGGCAGCCTAAACTTTGGTTTTACCCTTACTGCCGTCGGCGTTTTGGGTCACAACAGCCTTTTCGGTAAAGTCAAACTTAGACATATACTTACCCAGTAGCAGCCGCGTCTGAGAGTAAAAGGCTGCAAACGAATTGTATACTAGCGAAGTGAGCGGCAAATATACCCACTGCAGCACCATAAAGAGCGAGCGATGGCGCTTATAACGTGCGGGTTTGGGTGGTAATGTTTTGAGCGCCAGAAAAACAGTGACCAAGGCAATGACCAGCGCCACCGTTTGGACTCTGCTAACGATTATGGGCAGCTCGTTAGCGGTGTAGCTCTTAGGGTGAAAGAGCGATGGAATAAACCCTCCAAATAACACCAAAATAGGGCCAACTGCCCACGTAACATGTCCTTCCAGTAGACGCCAGGTCTTGGCAAGTAAATCGGGCTTAGGAACCTTGTTTGGTTTGAAGAAGCCCTTGTCCACTACATAAGCAATGTCTGATGCGCCGTATGTCCAACGACGCAGCTGTACAAACTGCGCCTTAAGCGTCTTGACATAGGTCTCGGCCAATACCGCGTCCTGATAAATCGGCAAATGGAGCGGCAACACCCGGTATTTACCATCAAAACGAAAGTACGACCGCCAAAACTGATGACCATCTTCGACGATTGTTCGCACGCTCCAGTAATCTGTTTTGATAAGTGCCGCCATTGGCTGGGCGTGTGATGAAAAATTACGCAGCGCATGCTGACGCAGCGAAACGACCAAATTAAAGAACGAGTTACCAGTTGCCAGGACTCGTGAGGGAGCTGGCGCATCCCAAATATTATTGGTATAGAGCGACACGGGTTGATATGACTTATGAATTGGGTCCGGCGCAACCAGATAAACATAGCTCAGCGCATTAAGGTAGTTTTTGTCGGGACGGTTATCGGCATCGAGAGTGGTAACCATGACTCGCAAGGGGTCAATATGGTTTGCCTCGAGGTATTCCTGTAGCCGCCGGGCTGCAAA
>JAGQNR010000016.1 GCA_020427985.1 Candidatus Saccharimonadota bacterium
CCCGCTATTCGCTATTTACCCGGTTCGAATAGTATAGTACCTGACATTTCAATTAACCGCCTTGAAGAATAGTTGTTCAGACAAGGCAATCGCCAAGTGTCTGGTAATCGACTTCAAGAGATAACAAAACAACTACTAAAAATACTAGATACTCCAGCGAGAAAACCCCGAGGCCTACAAGAGCACCACAAGGGCAAGCTGGAAGAACAGCAACAGATAGTAACCGCAAAGAAACGCGCTTGCTCAAGCCGAGAGCGAGCTAGAACGAGTGAGCCGTGCCTTGCCGACCAAGCAACAGTTCGTTGAAATTGTGCGTTCGTATCTGGAAACCCTGCTCAACACATCGGATTTAGTGGAAGAAGATTTAGTCTATCGTGAGGTAGTGTTGAACCTGCGTGCTGGCAACGACGCTGTATCTGTTATAAAGCTAAATCCACCATACAATTTGATGGTGGATTTAGAAAAAGTTCCTTCTGGTCGGGGTGACAGGACTTGAACCTGCGACCTCACGGCCCCCAGCCGTACGCGCTACCAACTGCGCCACACCCCGACATCATCCCGTAGGAGTGACGGTATCATTTTAACACTCGATACGTACATCTGCCAGGGTCAGCTCGGTGCAAATACAGAGAAACAAGAGCGGGCATGATAGGATAGATACATGTGGCAAGAAACAAAACACGGGTTGTATCAAAAGTTTGTCTTTGCAGACTTTGCCGAGGCGTGGGAATTTATGCAGCGAGCCAAGGCTGAATTTGAGCGGCTCGACCATCATCCGCGCTGGCTCAATGAATGGAATGTTGTTGAAATGTGGCTTGTTACGCATGATTCGGAGGGTAACATAACTGACAAGGACCATACCCTCGCAGCAGCGATTGATGCGCTCCTCGAGCATCCCAACAAGGAGAATTTACATGCAGACGATGTATTTCACACAACAATTAATGAAGTAAAACTATACGCCGACGGTGGCTCTCGGGGCAACCCGGGGCATTCCGCCAGTGGCTATGTTGTGCTAGATATGAACGACAGGGTGCTTCATGAAGAGGGGGTTTATTTGGGTATCACCACTAACAACCAGGCTGAGTACCAAGCGCTCAAGCTTGGGCTAGAGTATATCGTAAAGCAGCGACAGGCCAGGAAAGTACATGTGTATATGGACAGCTTGCTCGTAATAAACCAAATGAAAAAAATTTTTAAAGTACGAAACCGCGATCTATGGCCTGTGCACGACGCCATAACGCAGCTGTTGCCAAAATTTGAGCAGGTTACGTTTGAGCACGTGCCGCGTGAACTAAACAAGGCCGCTGACGCCGAAGTAAATAAGTGCCTCGACGCCGAACTTAATATCACTTGACTGTCTAAATATCCTAAATCGGCCAAATGCATGTGTGAATAACTCGTCCTATCGGTTAAGTTATTCGCATCTATTTCCAAGGAGGCTCCTTGGAAATAGGAGAAATATGGTATAGTGTGTGGGTTAGATTGCGAGCTAATCGCTAGAACCTTCAAGTTTTAGAGGAAAGTCCGGGCAGCATAGGGAATGACAGCCGCTAACGGCGGCCGAGGGCGACCTTAGGGAAAGTGCCACAGAAACAAAACTGCGCCGCGCTCTGCGCGACGTAACGGTGAAACGAGTGAGGTAAGAGCTCACAACATCTGGCGGTGACGTCAGAAGTAGGTAAACCCTGTCTGCTGCAAGGAGCGAGTTATACACGTCCCCGCGATACTCGCGCTAGACCCCGCTTGACCTGCTGAGCAATTGGCGGGCTAGATAGATGATTGGCCACGACAGAACCCGGCTTACTGTAATCTGGCAAATGTAAAAACACCCCCGAGAAATCGAGGGTGTTTTTTATACACTTTGATCTTTTATCCAAGCTTATTTCTAGCGTTTCGTAAAATCTCATCAAGTTTTTTGCCGCGGGCGTATGTTTTTGGGGCTACAATTTCTCTGACTCTTTCACTGAATGGGGCTGCGCATAGGCCAACTCCACCGGGTTCATTCGCATAGCCGCCATCAAGCGTTATCTTGGCATTACAGGCAATGCAGCCGAGAGCGGGCTTGCCGTCTTTGGTTGTAATGCGCTGCTCTAGACGTCTCACGCAATCTTTTGCAATAGCGGACTCGCTGACGGAGGCTGCTAGGTTAGCAAGCGTACAATCTTCTGGGGTGATATCTATGGGCGAGAGCGGCCCGCCGTCAGATGTTGGGCCATCTTGACCGTGTGCGGACGGAAATTCGATACTCATACTTATATTGTATCAGATTATGTCAATAATAGCAAACACCCTCGAGAATGAGGGTGTTGTAGAGCCGAGAATATGGGTTACTTCTCGAGTTTTGCAGCTTTTACGACTGCTTCAAACGCTTTTGGCTCGTTTACGGCCAGTTCTGCTAAGACTTTGCGGTCTAGCGTGACGCCAGCGGCCTTCAGGCCTGCAATAAGACGGCTGTAGGTGGTGCCGTTGTCGCGGGCAGCCGCGTTGATACGGATGTTCCACAAGGCACGGAACTCGCGCTTGCGGTTGCGCCTATCGCGATAAGCATACTGCAGGCTCTTGGTAACAGCTTGCTTGCCGCGGCGAACGCTGACACGGTTAGGATGGCTCATGCCCTTAGTGGCTGAGCGGATTTTGTTATGTCGTGCTCTGGCGGTAACGCCTCTCTTGACCCTCATGCTAGACCCCCAATTGCTTTCGGATTATTTTGCTATTGGTGGTGTTGAGTGTCTCCAAACCAGCCAGCTTGCGCTTGCGAGCGCCGCTTTTCTTCTGTAGGAAGTGGCTAGCGTGTGAGTGACGGGTGCGAACACGACCGTTCTTGGTTACTCGTACGCGGTCTTTGGTGCCGCTATGAGACTTGAGTTTTGGCATTACTGCTCCTTACTCGTTTACGTTGGTAGTTGGTTTATCGGTGGTGTCTTCGGCTTCGGCTGGTTTGCCGATTTTGCCTGGAATACCGCGGATAACAAAGGTAAGTTGTTTGCCAGCAAGTTGTGGCTGTTGGTCGACGGCAATTTGCTCGCCAAAACTCTGAATTACTCGCTCGGCTAATTTGAACCCAATGTCTTTGTGGGCGAGCTCGCGCCCGCGAAAGAACAGGGTAATTTTGACTTTGTGACCAGCTTCGAGGAAGCTGGTGACTTTGCGCATTTTGACGCCAAGGTCATGGTCGCCAATCTTGAGCCCAAAACGCATTTGCTTGAGTTCAAATGTCTTGACGCTCTGCCGGTTTTTTTGGGCCTGCTTGGTCTTCTGGTAGTTGTACTTGCCCCAGTCGACGATTTTGCAAACAGGTGGGTTCGCATTTGGTGAAATCTCGACGAGGTCGAGATCTTGGTCTTGTGCGAGCTGATAGGCTTCGCGTGAGGTCATCACCCCGAGCTGATTGCCATCGGCGTCGATAACACGAACTTGTGGTGCCCGAATTTGACCATTCAGGCGAGTCTGCGTACTAATACGACTTCTCCTTTATGTTTTCGAGGCTCATTGTAACAGATGTAGTCACAGAGGTCAATTTTATAATAGGCTTATAGTTCTTTTGCTCGGCGTGACGGCCACCTCTCAAATACACGACCCGATACACCCAACGACGTAATATTAATGAGCGAAGCGAACGAGGTGTTAGCCGAGCTTTAGGGGGAGTGCGAGTTATTCGAATTCACTTCGAATGATGAGTCAGAGGGGTGAGCCCCTCTTTTACGATTCATGGAATTGATGGGGGCGGTACTGCAGGGCTTCGGCAACGTGGGCTACTTTGACGGTGTCTGATTGGTCGAGGTCAGCAATGGTGCGAGCCACTTTGGCCGTGCGCATATAAGCACGGGCGCTTAGGCCAAATTTGTTGGCAGCGGTATCAAGCATGGTGCGAGCGTCGGGCTCAAGCTGCAGGTGCACCTTAACATCCCGGTTAGACATGTCGGCATTAAGCTTTTCGCTGCCACCAAAGCGTTGGGCTTGTCGGGTGCGAGCATCAGCCACACGCTTTTGTGCATGTGCTGTGGTGACACCGGTCGGTGTTTCAGTTGCAAGCAGCCTACTGTTATCTATCTCATGTACATCGACGTATATGTCGATTCGGTCGAGAATAGGTCCCGACAGCTTGCGACGGTATTGAGATATTTGACCGGGCAGACAGCGGCAGGGCTTTGAAGTGCCGTAGTAGCCACAAGGGCAGGGGTTGGCCGTGCCAACAAATATAAAGTGAGCAGGATATTCGGCAGTTTCTTTGGCGCGGGCAATGGTGACAGTGCGGGTTTCGAGCGGTTGGCGTAGTGCCTCAACTGTTTGACGGCCAAACTCGGGCAGCTCATCAAATAGTAAAACACCACGGTGAGCCAGGCTCATTTCGCCAGGGCGCACAATGTTGCCACCGCCAACCACTGCAACATTGCTGGCGCTGTGGTGCGGCGAACGAAACGGTCGGGAAGTAACAATATGATTAAAGTTGTTACTAGCAAGACTATGCAGGTGAGTCACCTGCAATATTTCATCGCGGCTCATTGGAGGAAGGAGCGAGGGTAGTATTTTGGCAAGCATACTTTTGCCAGTACCGGGAGGGCCACCAAGAAGCAGGTTGTGACCCCCGGCAGCGCTAATTTCGGCCGCCCGCTTGCCAAGGGATTGGCCAATAACGTCCTCAAGGGTTAGTTCCTCTGATTCCTCGGGCGAAGTAAGAGGCATAACGGGCCGCTCGGAAGTATCGATAATCTTCGGTCGGCTAAAGCCATTAACGATGCCAAAGAAACTCTTGAGGTTGGCGACTGGTATAATTTTTATGTCAGGGACAAGTGCGGCTTGCTCGATGCTATCGGACGGGATAATAAAGGTCGAGAACCCGAGTCTTTTGCCAGCGAGCAGCTTGCCAATCAGCCCGCGAATGGGCCTAATATCGCCCTCTAGCCCAAGCTCACCAAAGAATACTGCCTTTAAAGGAAGCTCGGGTGCTTGGTTGTTGGCTTGTAGTATGGCTGCGGCGATAGCAAGGTCAAAGCCGGTACTGTCTTTGGGGATGTCTGCAGGGGCAAGATTAATAGTGATGCGCTTGGTCGGCAAAGTTATAGATGATGACGCGAAGGCACTTCTTATGCGTTCTTTGGCCTCGTCAACAGCTTTGTTGGCATAGCCAACGATAACGATGTTTGGAAGATTGTTACTCAGCTGGCACTCGACTGTAACAAGTAGCCCGCCACCTGTTTCTACAATACTGCTTATGCTTCGGCTCGTTTTCATAGATAGCTGCATTGTAAAACTGCATTTACAAGAAAACAACCCACTTTTAGGCGAAGTGGGTTGTATGCGAGATAATTTGTAAACGTTTTGGTTTTAGCTTTTGTTTAGAACAACGACTTGCGAGAAGTCGTTGTTGGTTTTGGCATTTTTGTTTTTGAGCACTTATTTTGTTCAGTGCTACAGATATAATATGTCGTCAATATTGCTATGTCAATACATATTGTGTGGTAATTTTTATAAGAGGTTAGCCGTATCGTTGCACCGGGGTACCGCATTGACATTTTACCCAATCTGTAGTACCATGTTCACTAGTACGAACAAAAACAAAAACGTACAAAACATAACGCTCAAACCGCCCTAAAGGCGGCAAGAGCGGTCAGTCACCGTCAAAGGCGATAAGCGCTACCTAAGTCAATTTACTAGAGCGGATTTATCGCCTGCGACACTATTTTATCGCCTTTCACGTGCTTTTGTGAGGGGCGTATTTTATAATTATGTTTATGCAAAGTGCACATCAGGTCATACAAAAGAACATTCAGCTGCTCTGGTGGGTAGCCTTAGGTCTATGGATGGCAGCGACCAACCCTAGTAAGCTGCCCGTATGGGGATTGGTAGTACCCTTTATACTTCTAGCCGGTGGGGTGTACACCGCAGCAAGAAAAGTGCTTAAAATATTTCCCGCTACCAATAACATCGCTGAAAAGCACCAAAAGAGCATAGCAGTAATCGCTGCTAGTCTGGTAGTGATGGTGATTGGCCTGCAATCCATTGGACAATTAACGTTTAGGGATTTAATAACGGTAGCACTTCTTGGACTGGTGGGGTATTTTTATTTGTATCGAAACGTTTTTAAGGCTTCATAATGAGTGTATCCAAGGCCGATAGGGTATACTAAAATAGTATGAACCCACAGCTACCTCAGAACGATGCGTCCCAGACACTGGATAGTGTAGCGCAGCCAGCCAATTCTCCTGCCACTAAGCAAGTGGTTTCAGACGCTGCAGCCAGAATAGAGGCTGTTACGGCTGCCACAGCGCTGAAGCCTCGGCAAAGAGCAAGCGAGATATATCGAATAAAGGCAGAATACCTAAAAGCTCGATACAATGTTGAGCTGAAGCTATCAAGCGAGTGATAACAGATATGCTTGGATTAAAACGATGTTGAACATACTACAAAAAACAATGGGGGGTTCGGTTGATGTTGAGCGTGGGCTTGAAATGGTCCCTTTGCTTATCCACTTACCTCCTTCAAGTGACGACATTGAATCAAACGGTCGTGATATTCGAGACATAACCGACGAGAGTATCTCTAAAGCGCAAATCATCTACAACATCATCGCAAGCACAGCCGAAGCAAGCATGAAAAACCGCTGGTACGGACAGCGACACTTCAGTTTTGAGATAGTTGGGTATAAGGGGTTTGTTCATTTGTATGTTGCAGTGCCGATTGATATGGTGGATGTTTTGAAGCAGGCAGTCACCAGCGCCTATCCGTCTGCTCGGCTCGAAGAAATACCTGAACACAATATTTTTAATGAGGTAGGTGGCATGAATGCGGTGGTCGGTGGCCGCATGAATCTTAAAGAGAAGTTTGGCTATCCGATCGCGACGTATCAAGACCTAAAGCGTGATGCCATGCAGGGTATATTGAACGCTCTCTCCAGCCTAAGTGGCGAAGATGGTGTTGCTATACAACTTCTATTTAGGCCGGCAGACGACAGCTGGCGCAAAGAAGCCGCCACGCTCGCAAAGCAAAAGCGCGACGGCAAGAATAAGGCACTATCGGTAGGGTCCTTGGCAAAAGATGTTATGACAGCCTTCGTCAAGGCTCCCGAGGCCAAAGAGGATGACAAAAAGAAAGATTTATCATCACTCGAGCAATCAGTGATAGATGCAATAGAGGACAAGACGCGTTATCCGGGATTTGAAGTAGGTATTCGTATCGTTGCTTCATCAAATATCATGCAGCGCTCACAAAGCATCGTCAACAGTATTACTGCGAGCTTTTCTTTGTTTGATGCACCAGGCAGGAACGGATTTAAGTTTGTCCCAGCTACAAGTGTCGATAGTCTAGTAAACAACTATATATTGCGGGTTTTTCCGCACTCCAAGCAAAAAAACATCCTCAATTCTATTGAGCTGGCAACAATTTTTCACTTTCCTGACCAAAAGAGCACCCCCACCTCACAGCTTGAACGACAAGACTCAAAGCAGGTTGATGGTCCGCGCAATATGCCCGATAAGGGCCTACTACTCGGTTACAACGTCTTTCGGGGGGTTAAAAAGCCCATTCGACTTGGTTTTAGCGACCGACAACGGCACTTGTATACCGTTGGACAAACGGGTACGGGTAAGTCTACATTCCTAGAAAACCTTGCACTGCAAGACATGCTCGAAGGCAATGGCTTCGCTTTTGTAGATCCGCACGGAGACACCGCAGAGCGACTGCTCGCCATGGTGCCAAAATCACGAACAGAAGATGTTATTTATTTTTGTCCTTCCGATATGGATTACCCAATGGGTATGAACTTGTTCGAATTTCATAGCGAAGACCAGAAAGACTTTTTGATACAAGAAGTGCTCAACATGCTGTACAAGTTGTATGACCCACAACACCAGGGCATTATGGGCCCACGCTACGAGGACATGTTTCGCAATGCAGCCCTGGCAGTCATGGCTGACCCTAACGGGGGTACTTTTGTGGATATTCCCAATTTATTCCGCAGTCCACAATTTTTGAAGGCAAAATTACAACACGTCAAAGACCAAACGGTTCTAGATTTTTGGACAAAACAATTTCCTGCGTCGCAACGTTCTAACGAGGCAGGCGAGGTAACCGCGTGGTTTGTGAGTAAGTTTGGCGCTTTTCTAAGCAACGAGATGATGCGCAATATTATTGGCCAAACCAAGAGTGCCTTTAATTTGCGAGACGTTATGGACAATAAAAAGATTTTGCTCGTAAATCTTAGCAAAGGCCGTACGGGTGAGTTAAACAGTAAGCTACTGGGCATGATGTTTGTAATGAAATTTCAGGCTGCAGCCATGAGTCGTGCCAACATTCCAGAGGATGACCGTATCGATTTTGCGCTGTATGTCGATGAGTTCCAGAACTTTTCTACCGATAGTTTCGCCACAATACTTAGTGAAGCCCGAAAATTTCGCTTAAATTTGTTGGTCGCTAACCAGTTTACTACGCAGCTAACCGATGAAATTCGTGACGCGGTATTTGGAAACATCGGTACTATAGTGGCGTTTCGTGTTGGGCAAAATGATGTCGAGAGCTTGGGTAGGTACTTTCAGCCAATGTTTGACACCGAAGATTTGCTCCGGGTCCCTAACCGCCATGCAATTGTGAGGACCCTCGTCGAGGGGGTGCCAACTCAACCATTTAGTATGGCTACCTTAGCGCCTCTTGGTAACCCTAACCCTGGACTGGCAGATGCGCTTAAGCAGCTTTCGGCAGCAAAATATGGCCGTCCAAAAGCAGTCGTCGAGAAAGAAATTTTTGCTCGCTTGCGGGCAGGCGAGACTGTTGCGCCGCCACCAGCCCCATTTTCTATGCAGCAAGCGCAACTTCAGCAGCCTGCAGCCACATTACCGAGACAGGGATCATTCCTTGATGAATGGCTTGCCAAGCAAAAGCAGGCTAACGGGACACCGCAAATATCTCAGGCAGTAGTTCCAACAGCTCAACTCGCCACACCGGCTCCACTGCCTGCACCGACTTCTACAGCGCCAACCGCACTCGGAGCTGCTCCACCAATTGCCGGACCGGCTGAACCGGCCCCTTCCAGTGTGCCAAGCCCCGTTCAGCCGCAAGCAGATACCAGCGGTAACGTAGCAAGTACGCGAGCTGATGAGTCAGAGGTTCAGCAAGTAGCTGCTGAGCTCAAAAAAAGCCTAGTTCCACAAAACGTCCCTCCGCCAAATGCTCCGCCTACCGTGCCAACCAATAAGACCGAAACTGAAATAGATCTGCGCAAATCATCTACTGAGGATACGATATTCATCGATAGCAATGGCACATTTCGTTCGGGCACGGGCCAATAATAATATCGTTGTAGTGTGGTAAGAACTTCTTGTTGAAACGTCAAAATAACGCTATACTACTAACAAGTCTAAGGATATAATCCAAAAACTAGAGGGGATAGGTGTACGAGTGAATCAGCCAAAACAGTATTCTGCTGACCAAATTCAAGTGCTAGAGGGGCTTGAGCCGGTTCGTAAACGTCCGGGTATGTACATTGGTAGTACCGGTATCGAGGGGCTACATCATCTAGTGTGGGAAATTGTCGATAACGGTATAGATGAGGCGCTCGCGGGTTTTGCTACCGAAGTTAAGGTAGAAATGCTCGAGGACGGTGGTATTCGCATTTTCGACGATGGACGTGGTATTCCGACCGATATTCACCCCAAGACGGGTAAAAGTACTGTTGAAACAGTTCTAACAGTACTCCATGCTGGGGGCAAGTTTGGTGGCGGAGGCTATAAGGTCTCAGGTGGTCTGCATGGTGTGGGTGTGAGTGTCGTGAACGCGCTTTCAACCAAGCTTATCGCAACCATTTATAAAGACGGTAAAATCCATCAACAAGAGTATCAATACGGCGTACCTCAGGGTGACTTAAAAGTTATTGGTAAATGCCCCAAAGAAAAGCATGGCACCGAAATTACCTTTTATGCAGACGGTGGTATATTTACTGAATCTACTGTCTTTAATTACGACACCATTCTTGATAGGCTCCGACACGCAGCGTATCTCACAAAAGGTGTCAGAACAACGCTTATAAACCACTCAACTGGTCGAAAATACAGTTTTTATTTTGAGGGTGGCATTAAATCATATGTTGCAAATCTTAATGTCGGCAAAGAACCTGTCGATGATGATATCTTTTATGTTGATAAAAACATCGACTCTAATCAAATCGAAATCGCTCTTCAGTACACTGAGGGCTTTAGTGAAACCATCAAGCAATTCGCCAATAACGTCTACAATCCAGATGGCGGCTCACACCTCACTGGATTTCGTGCCGCACTGACACGTGTTATTAACGACTACGCCCGTAAGAACGGGCTTCTAAAAGAAAAAGAAGAAAACCTGAGCGGTGAGGATACCCGAGAGGGGCTAACGGCAGTTATCCTTGTCAAACTGCCCGACCCGCAGTTTGAAGGTCAAACCAAAAACAAGCTCGGCAATCCTGAAGTACGTGGACAAGTAGAGCAGGTTATGAACGAATACCTATCATATTATCTCGAAGAGCATCCAGGGGTAGCTCGTAAGATTGTCGGTAAGGCATTGCTTGCTGCTCGGGCCCGTAAGGCTGCACGAGCGGCACGAGAGAACATTATTCGAAAAGGCGTTCTGGACGGCGCGAGCATGCCTGGAAAGCTTGCTGACTGCAGCAGTAAAGACCCCAGCAGCTCAGAGATTTACCTTGTGGAGGGTGATTCAGCCGGTGGTTCGGCCAAGACGGGACG
>JAGQNR010000017.1 GCA_020427985.1 Candidatus Saccharimonadota bacterium
ATGAAATAACAGATGTGGTCATTTGAAACGAAGTGAAAACGTGGAACAAAGAACAAAAAATAGTTATGTAGGCTGATCACCGGCAAGTTGTTGAGCTTTACGCAGCAGTACCGCGGTCGAAGAGTCATATCTTAACAAATCAGTCGCATCAAGATGTTCATAAATATCTTTGGCCAGCACCTTGCCCAGCTCCACGCCCCATTGATCAAACGAATTGATTCCCCATATGACTCCTTGCACAAATATTTTGTGCTCGTAGAGCGCGATCAACTGGCCAAGCGTACTTGGTGTCAGCTTCGGCAGCAGCAGGGTGTTACTTGGTCGATTGCCCTCAAATACCTTGTGGGGCACAAGAGTCTCGGCAACACCATCAGCACGGACTTCATCGGCTGTCTTACCAAACGCCAGTGCCTGTGACTGAGCGAATACGTTGGCGAGCAACTTGCGGTGATGCTCATTGTGCCCATCAGGATTGTTGAGCGACTGAGCAAACACGATAAAATCGCACGGGATAAGTCTGGTGCCCTGATGAATTAACTGGTAAAACGCATGTTGACCATTGGTGCCCGGCTCGCCCCATAGTACGGGCCCGGTCATGTAGTCGACTCGTTGGCCGTCTTTCGTAACAGACTTGCCGTTGCTCTCCATGCTGGCCTGCTGAAGATAGGCCGGTAAGCGGTGCAGGTACTGTTCGTAGGGCAGTATCGCTTCAGTCTCAGCGCCAAGAAAGTTGGTATTCCATATGCCAATCAGCGCTAGTAGCACTGGCATATTTTGTTCAAGTGGGGCAGTCCGGAAATGCTCATCCACAGTATAAAAGCCTCTAAGTAATTCGTCGAAATTATCGGTACCAATTGCTATCATTAATGACAGGCCAATCGCACTTGTCAGGCTATAACGTCCCCCCACCCAATCCCAAAAGGCAAACGCATTAGCTGGGTCGATGCCAAATTCTGCGACTGCTTCTAGATTGGTCGATAGCGCCACAAAATGCCGCGCAACCGCGTCCTCGCCAAGCGCCTCCACTAGCCAATGTCGTGCCGAGGCGGCGTTGGTCATGGTTTCGTCGGTCGTAAATGTCTTACTCGCAATAATAAACAGCGTTTCACCTGGTTCTGCACCATGTAAAGCTTCTGCCAGATGAGATCCATCGATATTTGAGACAAATTTTACCTGGAGCTCACGAAGGGAATACCATTTAAGTGCTTCAGTTGCCATTACTGGGCCTAAGTCTGACCCACCGATGCCAATATTAATCACCGTTCTAATACGCTTGCCGGTAGCACCACGCCATTCTCCCTCACGTACTGCACGAGAAAAAGTACGCATTTGTTCAAGCACAGCCCTAATAGCCGGCATAACATCAATGCCGTCAAGTTCAATGGAGTTCTCGGACTGGTTTCGTAGGGCAGTATGGAGTACAGCGCGATTTTCGGTGGTGTTGATTTTTTGACCAGCAAACATTGCATCCCGAGTTTTCTCAACCCCACATTCCCGCGCTAAGTCTAACAGGGTTTTTAGAACAGTATTGTCAAAACGATTTTTTGCATAGTCTAGATAGATTTCGCCAGCCGTGAGATGGTAGGTTTCACCCCGGTTTGGAGTGCTAGAAAACAATTGGCGCAGCGACATTTCACGAAAGTGAGGTGCCATAGATTGGAGTTGTTGCCATGGTTGCATGTGAGTTGGTTTCATACTAAGCACTATACACTGGCCGAGGCTAGTATGCGACCCGCTTCAAATCTACTTTTGAGCATCATTTTCTGCTACAGTAGCACTATGAAGCTTCCCACCCAAATCAAAGATATGGTGACTGGGTTTAAGAGTGATGCAAATCAGCGATTTATACCGACACTTATGGCGCTTAGCGCGCTTGCGGTTGGTTTATTGATTAGCATAGGTGTTGCCGCGATTGTTGGCAATTATAGTCACAAGGATTTTGTTTCGCAAGAATACGAGCAAACGAACACGATTGTTCGTTACAAAACTAACAATATGGAAGCTTATGAACAGCTTCTCGTCTTTGCGTCGACAATCTACTACACCCATAATAACCAGATAACTCAAAAAGATTGGAGCGACCTGTACAGCAAAGCTTCTAAGCTTACAAAGTACGACTCGCTGGTTGGCATCGGCTATTCCGACAAAATCACTCCAGACGAGCTAGCAACGCTTTCTGCAAGACTGGCTGAAGCCGGGGCAACCAATCCTACCCTACGACCAGCTAACCCTTCGGGTCTTATTACGCCAATTGTTCTTATTGAGCCCCGTAACGACGATAATCTAAATGTTTTAGGGTTTGACATGAGTACCGAATCAAGTCGTGCCGAAGCCATGTTAGAAGCAGCTAAGACCGACCAAGCCGTCTTAACTCGGCCCGTTAAACTTGCTCAAGATTTTGATTCAAGGCAGCAACGCCCAGGCCTGATTATGTACTATCCGCTATACACCAATGTTGATGTCCCTGAATCTGCAGATGAGCGCATGAAACAGCTTGAAGGATTTGTTTATGTTGTGTTTCGGCCTCATGACCTCATATCTACTGCCCTCAGCGGCACCAACACAGACGGTATTAGCTTTTTATCGCTCACCGATATAACCGAAGCAACCCCGCAAACTATTTACAGCTATAGTAACTCGCATGTTCATGGCAACCCAATTAGTATTACTCGCTTATTTGATGTTGGCACACGTACCTGGCAGGTTAAGCTCGCCGCAACTGATAATTCACGCTTTGGACGGTATGGGCCACGCACCGTTCTTGCGATTGGATCGTTTATTAGCCTACTCCTTGCGGCTCTCTTGTATGCATTGCTGGCCCATCGTCTGCACAAAATAGAAGCTTACCACCGAGCCATGCTACAAAAGTCTAAAGACGAGATGCTCGCTATTGCTTCGCATCAGCTTCGTACGCCAGCCAGCGGAGTCAAGCAATATATCGGTATGTTGCTGCAGGGGTTTATGGGAGCCCTTACCGACGAACAACGGGCTATTACCGCAAAAGCCTATGCTGCTAACGAACGCCAGCTAGAGATTATCAATCAGCTCCTCTATGTTGCTAAGGCCGATGCCGGCCAGATATTTATTGACTATGAAGAGCTTGACATCAATGAGGTTATTTCTCACTCACTTGGAGACATCACTCAGCGGGCTGACGAAAAGAACATTCGTATCAAACGCAGCGGTACCAGGCCATTGCCCGCTATTCTCGATAAGACCTTTACTGGCATGGTCATCGAGAACCTTCTCACTAATGCCATAAAATATTCTTATCCTGATAGTGTCGTTACCATTCGACTTAAAAGAGTTAATAGCACCGCAGTCATTACTGTTGCCGATAAGGGAGTTGGCATTGCGAAAGAAGAATACGAATCATTGTTTGAAAAGTTTTCTCGCGTTGACAATCCATTATCACGCAGTGAAGGGGGGAGTGGTCTAGGCTTGTTCCTCGTTAAGCGACTCGTAGAAGCTCAGCACGGCACGATTGATGTCACCTCGCGGGTTGGCAAGGGGAGTACTTTTACTGTTACTTTACCAATTCGACCAAGAAAAAAAACCAAGCCTGTGCTACTTTCTTAAAACCATATTGTTTACATCTGGTTATTACAGCGTACAATATGATAGCATAAGGTATGAGTTCAAAACAGCAGCATATACTAGTTGTCGAAGATGACCCAGCGCTGAGTGATGCGTTTAGTATTGTGCTGGCAAAAGAAGGGTACGATGTCACAATTGCCTATAACGGCAAAGAAGCCCTCGAGAAAGTCAAAAACTTGACTCCTTCGCTTATCTTGCTTGACTTGTTAATGCCTATTATGGGGGGCAAGGAGTTTCTGCAAAAATTTAAGAACGAACATGATGTTCCAGTTATAGTACTCAGTAACCTCGATTCACGTAGCGATATTCAGGAAGTACTCGACCTAGGCGCTTCCCGCTATATGCTCAAAGCCTGGGCGAGTCCAAGTGAACTGGTCAAGCTCGTAAAAGAAACTGTTGGCTAGTCTACTCCTCACTTTCTCACATGCATATTGGCTGAGCTGATAAGCCATGACAAAGGTGTAGCTTCTTTACAACCTCGTTACTCCTCGATAAAATAACACTTATGGTTATAAAGAAGAATGTCGTTCAAAAATAAAAAATCAACCCTTAGTTTTCAGCCAGAACATCTTATCGGCTGGGCTGTTATTGTTATATTGTCTGTGCTTCCGCTGGTTTTTTGGGTCAAACTGAACCCATTAAATGAAATAAGTGGATTTACGCCAATTATGCTGGCGGTCGGCAAAGTTACCGGACTCGTTGGAACTGTTTTGTATGCGCTTAGCCTCGTTTTAAGCACTCGCTTAAAACTTCTGGAAAGTAGTTTTGGCGGCTTAAACCGAGTCTATATTGTCCACCATATTGTGGGAGGGCTATCGCTGGTCTTCCTGACGTTTCACCCCTTATTCCTAGCTCTTCGATATGTCACCTTCAACATTCACGAAGCTGCGTTAGTACTGGTGCCCAATGGTCTGTATCCTGTTCGAGCGCTTTTTGACAGCAATCATCTGACTCATGAAGCGGTACTGCAACAATGGGCTACATTTTTTGGCATTATAGCTTTTTGGGGAATGGTTATCTTGCTTCTGATTACCCTGTTTATAAAAATTCCTTATAAAATGTGGCTGTTTACGCATAAGTTCCTTGGGGTGGCATTTTTAATTTCAGGTTTACACATTTTTTTTATACAGAGCGATACATCAGCAATGGGCGCACTCAAGATCTATATGCTTACCATGATTGGCATTGGCTTGATTGCATATAGCTATAAGACACTGCTTAGTACTATCTTTGTGCGGCATTATTCTTACATTATTGCTTCAACAAAAGTTGTGGGTGGTAACTCCGTACAAATCAATATGTATGCCACAAAGCAGCTTATGCCGTTCAAGGCCGGGCAGTTTGTTTTTGCACGTTTTCATTCGCATGTTAAAACTATTAATAAAGAATGGCACCCCTTTACCATCAGTTCCTCGCCTCAAGACAACACCCTAGAACTCACTATCAAGGCACTGGGCGATTACACTAACAACCTGGTTCAGTTGGCGCCCGGTGATTTGGTAGATGTCGAGGGGGCATATGGCCGATTTGGTTTTACCAGTACATACGATAGACCGCAGATATGGATTGGAGCAGGAATTGGGATAACCCCATTTCTGTCAATGTTAAAGGATTTACCCAGCTCTGGCATGACGATTGATTTGTATTACTGTGTGAAAACCGTATACGAAATTATCGACTGGGACAAAATGAATCAGCACGCCGGAGCGCGGTCTCCTGGGGTCAGAATTATACCGTTTGTCAGTTCTATGCAACATCGTCACATTGATATTGATTACATTCGGGCCACGAGTGGTGAACTTAGCGATAAAGAAGTCTACATTTGTGGTCCTCCTGAAATGATGGCAGAGCTGAAGCAAGGCTTTCGACAACACGGCGTGCCTGCTGTGCGTATACACACCGAAGAGTTTGGAATGCGATGATTATGAGAAACTGTTTTAGCAAGGTATGTATATGTGGCTAAAGATACTTGTTGGCATCTGCATGATAATTTCGCTTATCATTATGGACGTTATTCTGATTATGGGACTACTCCTTTCTTAGACTCAACATTCGCTACCTAGAGCGGCGTATTTTAGAAAGCGATATGCAAACGACCTAGGGCAGTCGCACACCTTCAAGCCTATAATGAGGGAGTCTACATGTTCTCTTTCTGATTGTGGTAATATGAGGGTAATAATAGGATATATCTATGCCATTGAAGCCTGTCGTTATAGAGGTTGACATTCCACAAATGCTTAAGCATAACAAATCTCCTCGACCCCAGTCATCGGGTGCAAAAAGAGGCGTAAAACTTTTTGTATCGTTCGTAAGCTTTGTGATGATAAGCAGCGCCCTGTTATTTACAGCGCTGGGCATAAAGCATAACAGCACCTCGCTGAGCAAAGATGCTACGCAAAGTACTAATCAGTTGCAGCCAGGCGGTGTGTCCCAGAATATCGCGATGTCATCCTCAAATAAAAAGACTAATAGTACTCCTGTCATAAGCCTAACAGCCTCATCCGCATCGGTCGAGCAAGGTGCGACTGTTGAACTAAAATGGAGCGTCACTAACAGCCCCACCTCATGTACCGCCAGTGGCGATTGGCAAGGGAGCAAGTCCGAAAAGGGTGGGTCCGAAAAGACTCCCACACTTTCAAAAATACAGAGTTATATATTCACACTGACCTGTAAAGGTCCAACGGGTAATAATTCTACCTCTATTGCAGTCAATGTATCACCAAAGGGCTCAGTCGGTACAGTTGCCAAAACAAATCAACCGACTGTCACTATAAGTTCTAATCCCATTAGCGTCAGTGTTGGGGGGAGTGCCACCTTAACGTGGTCAGCGACAAACAATCCATCGTCTTGTACTGCCAGTGGAAGTTGGA
>JAGQNR010000018.1 GCA_020427985.1 Candidatus Saccharimonadota bacterium
AAATTCAAGTTTTCAACACGTTTTACGATTCCTTCAAAGTATTGTTCGATGGTTATCAGTTTCTGATTTGCCATTTCGTCCTCTAGGGCGTTGATTTCAGACACCCTAGCTTCACGCCTATCGTTCAGCTCGTTCATTACATCTTTGTAGCGACGTTCAGACATAATGCCTTGACCATAGGCTTTATCGTAGCGGCGTTGTTCATCATTTAGCTTCTTGAGCTTCTCTTGCAACGTATTGAGCTGGCTTTGCAGTGGGGAAGCGTTCTGACGACGTTTAGCTTGCTCAACGACTAGCTGAGGATTAAGTAGTAGCTCTTTGATGTTTTGCCATACTAATGCGTCGAGCACAGGTACGTTAATACCGTGTTCGTGGCATTCACGCTCTAACGGGTACTTACTCAAACGATCCGTGCAGCGGTAGTAGGAGCTACCGTTACTCACTGGGTCGCCAGTACGAGCCTTACCACAAACGCACTCGATTAAGCCCACCTACGAGATAACTATATACGCTGTTATTACGAGTGTTTGTAGTCACTGGTTCTACCGCAGGAACAGGCATCTTCTATACCTGCGGGAGTAGTGCGGCCATGCCCTTTGACTACAGCAACCTCAGTGCCCCAGGTGGGAGCAGCTGCGCCACTAACCAGTTGAAAATCTTTGGTTCAGTTGCGGCCAAGAATTTCATACTCACTCGTAGCAGTGGAGATGTACAAACACCAGGTAGCCAAGCCGAAACCTTCCACTATAGTCCAGAGATGTGGCTCAATAGTACCCCGAGTCAAAAGTTCGATTACTATACGCAGTTGCCGCCGCTACTATAGCGATAGCTTGGATCCAGGGCAAAGTTGGGTAACGACAAATGGCATCTTGACTAGGTTTACGAGTTGTTTAAGGCTTGAGCTGGCACCCGAGAACTCCGGAACAGGCAAATAAGCCTAGGCCTAACACCGCGGTAGTTAGATACTATTAAGATAGAGATACGCTAATATAAAAAACAGTTGCGCTTACCGCTTATGCTCAGCTATACTTGGAAGTAATTATGAGTATATTGAGTGGGATATCATCGTTCTTTGGCCTAGATATTGGGACAACGGGCATTCGAGCAGTTGAGCTTCGTGGAAGCGGGCAATCACGTGCGTTGGTGAAATACGCCTATGTACCAGTTGACGCCAAACTTTCACAAAGTGACAGTAAATCTGACCAACAAAAATTAGCACAAATTTTGGCTAACCTTATATCTGAGGCTCGTCTTTCAACCAAAAATGTTGCAGTTGGGCTCCCAGGGAGCAGGGTATTTACGGCGGTAGTTGACTTTGACCGCGTTCCAGCGAGCGATTTGCCCAAGGCCATTATGTACCAAGCTGATTCGTTAATACCAACACCACCAGCTGAAAGTAAAATAGACTGGGCACTTTTGGGTGATTCTCCCAAAGACCAGACCAAGCAAGAGCTATTGATTAGCAGTGTGCCAAATAATTATGTCGAGTCTCGGCTTGACCTAATAGAAAGCATTGGGCTGAACGTAGTTGCCTTTGAGCCAGATAACATTGCGCTATCTAGGGCGCTGGTTCCATCTGGCACAGCACAACCCCAGCTGATTATTGATATGGGACAGCTGACAACCGATTTAATAGTAACCATGGCTGACGCACCTCGGTTGACGCGCTCTATCCCCACCGGTATTGATGCAGTTTTGCGTTCGGCTGTACAAAATCTTAATGTCGACGAAAAACAAGCAGAACAGTTTGTCTATAAGTTTGGCGTCAGCAAGGACAAGCTTGAGGGCCAAGTATTTCAGGCAATTGTAGGCACACTAGATATGCTGGTGAGCGAAATTGATAAATCAATTAAGTTTTTTCAGGCACGTTACCCTAACACGCCCATCGAACGTATGATTGTAACCGGTGGCGCATCGACAATACCAGAGTTTCCGTTGTATCTTGCCAATAAATTTGGTGTTAATGTTGAGATTGGAAATGCTTGGCGAAATGTTTCATTTGCTCCCGAACGTCGTAATGAGTTGCTTGGAGTTTCGAGCCAGTTTGGAGTTGCAGTCGGACTTGCGGAGAGGAACGAATAAATGGTGCAGTTTAATCTTTTGCCCGATGTAAAGCTTAACTTTATTAAGACACGGCGTCAAAAGCACACAATTACTACTATAAGTTTTCTGATGATGGCAGTTTGTGTTGGATTGCTGTTGCTGAGTTTTATGGTGGCTAATGTTGTCCAGAAGCAAATACTTAAAAAAGCCGATAATGATATAAAGTCTCGCACCCAAACACTACGTGAGGTACCAGACATCAATAAAGTTCTCACCGTTCAGTCCCAGCTAAAGACCTTGCCTGGATTGCATGATAAAAAACAAGTTACCTCCCGCGTGTTTGGCTATCTTACACAAGTTACACCCTCACAAATCAGCCTAAATAAACTGTCGTTAGACTATACAGTCTCTACCCTAAGTGTAACTGGTACTTCACCGACTATCGATATCGTGCGCGTTTATGCAGACACACTTAAACGAACAACTTTTCAGATAAAAGGAGCTGAGGGTTCAAACAAAGCATTCAGTGAAGTAGTGCTCAGCAATTTTGGCAAATCTGACGCAACTGGTACTACCTTTACCCTGACCATGAAATTCAATGAGCAACTATTTAATCCGACCAACGAAGTAACATTAGTAGTACCTGCAAATGCTGGAGCGAGCCAGTCAAGCATATTCGAGGAGAAACGGTGATGAGTACCAAGACCCCACTAACCAAGCGAGCCATGATAGACAAGGCGAATGCCTCGATTGTGCTCCTGGTAAGTGTTGCGGCATTTGTGTCGGTGTTCTCGCTAGTGGCAACAAAGACCTTGTTTAGTCAAATACAATATCAGCAACGAGTAATTTCCAAAAAACAAGATGCCGCCCGGCAGCTTGAAAAAAATGTTCAGAATGCCGAAAAACTGCGGACTTCCTACGAAGCGTTTACGGGCGCTACCACGAATGTTATTGGCGGTATTAAGGTAGGCGATTCGGCTAAAGACGGTGACAATGCCAAGATTATTCTTGATGCACTACCAAGTAATTATGATTTTCCGGCGCTGGCAACCAACCTTGAAACACTCGTTTCTCAACAAGCCAAGCTAACGAGCATTACTGGTATCGATGACGAGGTTGTCCAGTCATCTAACGCGACAAGCGGTACTCCGCAGCCTATCGAAATGCCGTTTCAGCTGACGGCAGAGGGTAACTATGACCAAATTAAGAACCTTATAATCGCCACCGAAAGCTCTATAAGACCAATTCAGCACAGTGTTGTCGAAATAACTGGTGGTCAGGCGAACCTTGTTCTTAATCTGACTGCAAACACCTACTACCAGCCGGCAAAGACGATTGATTATAAATCGGAGGTGGTACGATGAAACAAAAAGACATTGCCCTAATAATTATGCTAGCCTTGGTAAGTGCTGGTATTTCTATTTTTATCTCTAGCAAACTATTTGTGACCCCAAAAGATCGTCAGCAAAAAGTTGAAGTCATCGACCCCATATCTACTGATATGAATCAAGTTGATAGGCGTTATTTCAATGAGGCGAGTATTAACCCAACCAAAAACACTCAGCTAGATGGTACTAACCAGACGTTATTTAATACGACGGCACGATAGGGCGGTACGGTTGTGAGTGTCTTGTCCGCAGAGACGCAGGGGTTGGTTGAAGCTAAGCTTATTGAGGATAAGGTAATTACTCAGGCAGATCTAGCCGAGTTGAAGACACTTGCTAAAGATTCCGGCACGCCCTTATTTGGGCTTATGGTTACTAGCGGCAAGGTGAGCAATGAGCAGCTGACCAAAACCAGTGCGCTTGTGTCTAAGATTCCCTATGTAAACTTGCTTGAGGCCAGAGTTGAGCCAAAGGTGCTTGAGTTGCTGCCACAAGAGGTTGCCGAGCGATATATGGCTGTACCACTTGGAGAAATGCAAAATCGGCTAGTTGTGGCAATGCTTGACGCAAGTAACGTGCAAGCGGTGGATTACCTGAGTAATCGTATTGGTCGGCCGCTCAAAGTCTATGCGGCAAGCGAGGAGGGAGTGCGGCAGGTACTGCAACAATATGATGCACACCTCTCAGACAAGCTTGTCGGTGAAATGGGGCAACTAGGTGATGATACGGTAGAAAATGATGCTACTGCCAAAGGAAATAAGGCCCAGCAGACTGCTGACAAGGCGAGTAATATCACCACGATTGTTCAGGACTCGCCCATTAGCAAGGCACTTTCGACTATTTTGGAATATGCGGCTAAGAATCGCGCCAGCGATGTTCATATCGAGCCCCTCAAGGAAAGTCTAAAGATTCGTTGCCGCGTTGACGGCATTTTGCGTGAAATAATGAAACTTCCTAAGAGCACCGAGCCACCACTTGTTTCTCGAATCAAGATTTTAGCCAACCTCAAGATAGATGAGCACCGCATACCTCAGGACGGCGAGTTCACAATTGACGCCGCGGGTAAAGAAATTGACCTGCGTATTTCAATTAGCCCTGTGGTGTGGGGCGAGCAGGTAGTCATACGACTGCTTGACAAAAGTGGCACAAGCTTGCGTCTTGAGGATATGGGCTATACGGGTCGTAGCCTTAGAACTATTAAATCCGGGCTTGGCCGTACCAACGGTATGGTGCTGACATCTGGGCCAACCGGTTCGGGTAAATCGACAAGTTTGTATGCGCTACTGCAAGAAGTGCGCAGCGATGCGGTTAATATCGTGACGCTTGAAGATCCAGTTGAATACAAAATGGATGGAGTGAATCAGATTCAGGTGAACGCAGACATTGGGTTGACGTTCTCTGGCGGCCTGCGCTCAATTCTTCGTCAGGACCCCGATATTGTTATGGTGGGGGAGATTCGTGACCGAGAAACTGCCGAGCTTGCTGTGCAGGCAAGCTTGACGGGACACTTAGTGTTTAGCACGCTGCATACCAATAGCGCTGCCGGTATATTGCCACGGTTGCTTGATATGGGGGTAGAGCCGTTTTTAATTGCGAGCACGGTGCATGTTGTGATTGGCCAACGACTCGTACGACGCTTGGGCAAACAAACTGAGCAGTACCAGTCCGATGCCGCCGAAACAGCTGCAATCAAAGAGGCGCTGGGAATGCTGCTGCCAAAGACTGCTGAAGAAATGCCCCAGGTTGCCAAAGATTTGGGCTATGAAACCTTGCCTTTAGCCACAGATAGCGCTTATACTTTAACTAGAGGCATTGATAGCCCGTCTGCACCAGGAGGCTACAAGGGTAGAATGGGGCTGTACGAGGTATTTGATGTCAGTCAGCAAATTCAACAACTTATTTTGAAGCGTTCGACAAGTACCGAAATCCAGAATCAAGCGATTGTCGAGGGTATGGTTACCATGCGGCAAGACGGCTATCTAAAAGCGCTTGCTGGGCTTACCACTGTTCAAGAGGTAAATCGTGTGGCATCAGCCGATAGCGCATAAAAGAACACTAAGGACACATTAGAAACAAGCAAAAAGGAAATAGGGTGGCACAATGAGAATAATCGACGCAAACCGCACTAAGATAACAAAAGAGAAGCACTCTGTGGTTGTGTTCACTAGCAACTATTCTCAAACGAGGAGGGCATAGTATGGCGGGGCAACCAAGAATTGAAATGCTACTAGAAGAGGTAGTCACCAGAAAAGCCTCTGACCTTCACCTGCAAGTAGGCCTGCCGCCAATTTTGCGTGTCGATGGTGCATTAGTCCCTGTTACCGGCGCAGATGCGCTCACAGAAGAAACAGTCGAAGCACTCATTTTTGCAATCTTAGACGAGGATCAAAAGCAAATTTTACTTAAAGACAAAGAGTTTGATTTTAGCTTTGCTTTCGGTGATTTAGGGCGTTTTCGTGTAAATGCGTTTCACGAACGCGGCAATCTAGCAGCTGCACTGCGTTTGATACCAAACGAAATACTTACCATCGAACAACTAGGCTTGCCACAAATTGTCACTAAGTTTGCTGAATTTCCACGAGGGTTGGTACTAGTGACTGGCCCAACCGGCTCGGGTAAATCAACCAGTTTGGCGGCTCTGATACACAAGATAAACAATGAACAGGGCAAGCATATTATTACTATCGAAGATCCGATTGAATACACCCATAGAAGCAAAAAATCTATCATTGTTCAGCGTGAAGTTCACTATGACACCTATTCATTCTCGGCAGCGCTACGCTCGAGCTTGCGTGAAGACCCAGATGTGGTACTTATTGGCGAGATGCGCGACCTAGAAACAATTGCCAGCGCGATTACTATAGCAGAAACAGGACACTTAGTGTTTGCAACTCTGCACACCAACAGTGCTGCACAATCTATCGACCGTATGGTGGATGTGTTCCCTCCTCATCAGCAACCACAAATTCGCGCCCAACTGAGCAATATATTGATGGCTATATGTAGCCAAAGACTTGTGCCTGCAATTGGTGG
>JAGQNR010000019.1 GCA_020427985.1 Candidatus Saccharimonadota bacterium
TCAAGCTTACCTACCCTCTGATTTAATAACAGGTCGTATTCTGTCACGAAAGCCATTCTACCTACGTTGCCTGTTAGTGATACTAACAAGTCACCTACATCAAGGCGGCAATTATCTGGAAGGTTTTTCGGCACATCATCTATAGTATCTGCTCCACTTGAATCGAGCTCGCCACTTTTTACATTTTTGATTGTAATTACTTTATATCTGCCATCTTCGATATAAGTTGATGACTTAAAAGGAAAGCCGGAAACTATCTTCGTGAAATCATTAAGCTTTACTGCGCTCCAGCCAGCTGGGATATTACGTTTGAGTTGGTCGTTGTAGGCCATTTGTCCACCGGAGGATTTGTAGGGTTTACCGTTTGCATCTGGAAAGTCGAACTGGACGAACCAATAATCATACAGCGTGCGCGCCATCTGCTCGAGCTCGATGTTGATTTTGCGATTGAGCTCGATTTTGTCATCGAGTGCGGATAAAACAGATGCAACTTTTCTTTGCTGTAAGATACTTACATCCGGAACTGTTAATTCTCGAAAAGATGTCTTGTTAAACTTTGGCTGTGCACTACTACTTACAATTGATTTTAATTTAAATTGCCCCTCGCTAGAATTGAACCAATAATACCAAAAAGCGGCGTCTTCATTACCCATTCTTACTAAGATGGAATTCGGACCCAACGTCATGGGCTGTCCTAAATCTGGAGCCTTGAATACTGTTCCGACGTTCTCTCCTACGTTCGATATTATTATGTCACCTGGTTGAACGCTGGATTTTTTTAAAAAATCATAAGAATGCTTATCTACGTACGTGAATGGTCCATTAAAACCTTTCGTGTAGTCTACGAGTCGTAGGAGTATAGCGTAATCTTTATTTTTATTATAAGTAACGTTATCTTTTAAGCTTTTAAAGCTGCCATTTGCCACATAGTCAGTAACATAATCTCCTCTCTCTAAAATAGTTTTCTGTTTTTTATTCATATTTCAAACCAGTAAGCTGTTGTTTAATTTCATTATTTAGCCGTTCGCCTTCGGCAAACATTTCATCAAGCTTGGCTTGGTGGTCGTTCATTTTGCTCGAGAATTCATTAGCGGTGATGTCGACGTACTCTATCTTTACTTCAAAATATTGGCCGGCGCTAAAGCTGTAGTTTTTGTCTTGGATTTGCTGCTTGGTGACGACAACCGATAAGTCATCGACCTGTTCTTTGTTGTTGAACACCTCAATAATCTGCTCTTGCTCTTCTTTACTGAGGATGGTGCGCTGATTTTTGCCGTCTTTTACTTGTTTGCCAAGTTTGCTGGCGTCCATCAGGACGATGTTTTCGTTATCAGCGGTTTTGTCGAGAAACAGAATCGATACGTTAGTGCCGGTGGTGGCAAAGATATTGCTGGGCATACTGACTACACCCTTTAGCCAGCCATTGTCGATAATTTTGGTGCGGATTTTCTTTTCGATACCGCTCTGCGCTGTGATAAAACCAGTTGGCACAACGATTGCCGCTTTACCAGTTGGCGACAAGCTGTACATGATGTGCTGAATAAACAGCAGATAGATTGCCATGCCGTCTTTTTTGGCTTTTGGCACATTTGGCACACCGGCAAAGAAGCGTTCGTTGACATTTGGCAAGCTAGTAATTGCATCGTGATCGTTTGAAAAGTCGAGTTTGAACGGCGGGTTGCTGACAATATAGTCGAATTTGTCGCCGATGTGGCGCGGTTCGCGAATGGTGTTGCCCTGGACGATGTGATCGATCGAGTGGCTGAGGCCGTTTAGGATGAGGTTGAGCCGCAAGAGGTTTGACGACTTCTGCGACATATCCTGCGAGTAAACGGTACAATTGTCTGGCCCAATACGGTGCGCTAGGTTCATAAGCAATGTGCCCGAACCAGCCGCTGGATCGTATGTGGTGACGTTGCTAGGACTTTCGGTGCCAACTAATATGTCAGCCATGACGTGGGCTATAGAGTGCGGTGTGTAGTATTCGGCGTATTTGCCGCCGCCGTCTTTGTTGTAGTCGCGGATCATGTATTCGAAGATTGTCGAGAAGAAATCAAAGCCAGCGTTGAAAATTTCGTCGAAGTCGAACTTGCTATTGGCTAGTGCGTTGATGAGCTTGCGTGCGGTGATATCGTGCTGGGAGCGGTCGTTGACGGAGTTTTGGATGAGCTGTTCTTCGAACAGGCGTATTTCGGTATCGCCGGCGGTGTGCACGCTAAAAACATCCGAGTTTTCGATAGCGATATCATTGAGTGTGTTGTCGAACAGCTTGGCAAATTCGGCGTCGTTGCTATGGGCGAACAGATAGTCGAGCAAGTGATTTGATTTAAGGTGTGCAGCGCGGGTGCCGAGCTTGATGAGTAGTAGCTGGTATTCATCTTCGGTAAGCTTCTTCAGATCTTCGGCTGATTTGATACTGGGGTTAAGCTTGGCGACTTCGTACAGGAATTTGTCGTTAAGGAATTTATACAAGAAACCTTGGGTAACAATCTTGTACTCATTGGCGTCACCGCCAAGGCCGGCGTCGTTACAGATACCTTTGATGGTATCGATAAGGTCTTTGGTTTTTTGCGTTAAGTCGATTAGTTCCATATTTTATTGTCCTCGGTATTCGTTTATATATTCGTCGGCGGTGTTTTGCACAAGCTTATTGATAACACCAGGGCTGACTTTGTAGCCGTTTTGGTCGTAGGTTTCGTACACATCCTCGCCTACCGCTCGGCGGAAGTAACCTTACGCTGAGATCAAGTTCTCATTACTACCAAGCCTGTTGTCAATCTTGGACTTAGCTTCATTCATGAGGTTATATAGCGGAAGATTATCGCTTACTCGACCTGTTGGCTGAAGCATTTTAAAAACAACCGCTGCTTTTTTGTCGCCACTAAATTTTTCACACAACATACTATTCTTGCGGTTGAGCTCGCGGATTTGATCAAAAATCTTCTTAAGCTCGGCCGACTCAAAGCGCATCTTCTCGATACTTTCACTATCCGGGTCGATATGGTGCTTGTCGAGCAGTTCACGAAAGGCCTGGTATAGCTCAAGCCACTCGGGGTCTTTTTTGTTGAAGTTACTATCGAGCTCGTGACGGACTTTACCGGCTGTAGAGTGTAATTCTTGTGATAACAATTTTAGCTCTTCTTCACCTGTCTTGGTAAAGGTAAACACGACATCTTCGATGGCGGTATTGAGGAGTTCTTGCGGATTGACGTCACCGCTAGCATCGCGAAGATTGAGAAGTTTTAAGCGATCAGCCACCATGGTAATGAGCTTTGAAAGGATTTTGAAGTCAAGCTTATCGAGGATTTCGGTGTAGCCAAGCAGGCGTGCAACATTATAGACCTCACGGGCGGATTCGAGTGACTTCTTGAGGCTGTTCAGTTCGCTTTTGTCCTGTACAGCGGTAATTTGCTGGCTGAATACCTCTAGATTGTCGGTTGAATAATCGGCAATCGCCGTTTGCGCTTCGTAAATGCGCTGGTCGATTTCCGGCTTACTCATAAACAACGAGCCAAAAATATTATCTGGGTTTTCGCCGTCGAGATTCTCGCTATATTCTTGGTTGAGCTCACGGAAGTACGCCTGATTGGTGACTTCAAATTCGGCAGATATATCAGCAAAATCCACTACGTAGCCTAGCTTGAACTGCTTGTACGGTCGATTTACGCGAGTGAGTGTTTGCAGTAAATTGTGAGCTCTCACCTTGCGACCAAGGTAAAGTTTTTTGAGCCTTGGGGCGTCAAAGCCAGTCAGGAGCATTGAATAGACAAACAGTAGGTCAATTTTGCCATCCTTGAAGTCTTTGGTTTTGGCTTTTCTGATCTCTTTGTCGTCTTCGTCATGGAGAATCAGTGCACTGCTCAACTCATGATCGTCCTTTGAATCATTGAATAATCGGAACATTTCCCTAGCTTGTTCCGAGCTATCACAAACCACCATCCCGCCAATTGTCTTATCATGAATAATTCGAGACTTCTTGAAATCGGCCAGAATGTAGTCGAGCATTGGCCCTACATACTTTTCGTGTGCATAAAGGTCTTTTTTATTGATATCGCCAATCTGCACCTTGATGTCATTAATTGCCTTGCGGACCTTTTCTTTGTAGGTTGTTTCAATTTCCTCACGGAGCAGTTTAAGCGTGTACCCGTCGCGAATTGAATCGTTGTAATAGTATTTGTGGATATACTCACCAAAAATATTGCGAGTTGTCTTGCTGTCTTCTTTTTGCGACGAATCTTTGATATTACCCTTTTCGTCGTGGTCACCATAAATAATGAGTGGCGTGCCGGTAAGTGCGATTTTGATTGAATCTTTATCGGAGTTATACAAATTGGCCAAGAAAGATCCCTTAGGATTGTAGCTGCGATGTGCTTCGTCTATGAAAAAAACGCGTTGCAGATTGATGTCGTAGCCGCTATTGTCTAATGCTACAGTATCTTCGCGGAATTTATGAATGTTTAGTACTGTAATGCCATCTGTGGAGGTGTTGTTCATAAAATCTTTAATTAGTTCTTCTTTGGTCGAGATGGAGTGAACCTTGAGCGCGCGCTTGGAGAATTCGTCTTTTGCTTGATTTGCTAAATCTATACGATCGACGATAAAGTAAAATTTCGGGATTATACCTTGTTTTGCAAAGTAGTCTTTCATCACACGAGTCGAGTAAAATGACAACGCTGTTTTACCAGACCCTTGGGTGTGCCAAACAACTCCTTTCTTAACTCCCTCGTCAAGCTTTGCGGTAATCGCTTTTGAGGCAAAGATCTGTGGGTAGCGCATGATGTGTTTCTGGACGTAAGTTTCACCGGTCTCTTTATTCACTTCGTCGACGTAGCAAATAGCGTACTTTAACAGATAGCGTAATCGCTCCTTTTCAAAGAGTGATGACAAGATACGGTTCGTAGGTGTATCGATATCCTTGTTGGTGATAAATTCTGGCGAATGCTTTATGACAGTAGCATTATTATCTTTAAGAATGAGATCTTCGTCCTCTTCGTCGATGTCTCTAATTGAATCTATGTAGTCCGATTTTGTCTGCTCGCGGAAGTGATTAAACTGAGTATCGTATCCTTTAGCTGTGGTTGCATAAAACGCGCCAAACAGCTTATTCATGTCGGCGTCATCGTATTCCATGTTGTTTGAAAATACTAGCAGCTGAGTGATATTAATAAACTTGCGAAACTTCTCATTTTTGAAGCGAGCGTTAATGCGATCACGTTCAGCCTTGATGCCTTCTTGATTGTTCGGCTTTTTAACTTCGATAAATGAAAGTGGTAGACCATTTACGAAG
>JAGQNR010000001.1:0-242114 GCA_020427985.1 Candidatus Saccharimonadota bacterium
CGGAACGCCACTCTTGGCGGCCATATCGACTGCCTGGATTGCCTGTTGCAGAGCATCCCCAGACGAGACTGTTTTCTCAGATTTTTGCCACCACTTCATTACTGATAAGTATACATAACCTTAAGGAGTTTAGGATAGCCCTCTCATAAACTCTTAAGTAGTCTGTGAAGAATGTCGAGGCGGTGTGCTTGTTAAATAGTGGCAACTTTAGTAAAATACCTCTGTTACATCCATCTTAAGTTACATTAAGGATTTAACTAAGCGTGGCTCTTTAGCTCAGTTGGTAGAGCAGAGGCCTGAAGAGCCTTGTGTCCCCAGTTCGAGTCTGGGAGGAGCCACCAAGTAAAAACCCCAGCAACGCCTGGGGTTTTTACTTGGCTGAATTGAGCAGGCGAGAACTGGAACTTTTGCGCTAGCAAAAGCAGTTCGGTGAAGCGAGCGCAAGAAAAGCAAGCGACCGAAGGTCGTTTGCTTTTCTAAGTGCACAAAGGAGTAAGCACGGCGCAAAGTCTGGGAGGAAGAGCCCAAGGATGCCGTTAGCTCCCAAAAAGCGAGAGAGCGATAATACCGCTCAGCGCCACCAGAATTCTAAGCCACTGTTTTGGGTTGAGTGTTTCACTGAAGAGGAAGTAGGCAATAATCACAAACACGGCAGCTGAACTGCCGGCGATAGGGGCGACAATTGCGGTCTGACCGTGACTAATTGCGTAGTTGAAAAATATACTACCAGAGATTTGTAAGACAGCCGTCAGGGCAACAAGCCATAATAGCTTCGGTCGTTGTATGGCGGCTTTGTCTTTGCTAAGCCAAGCAATCAGCCCAAACAGCGCCACTCCAATAAAGCTCGAAGTGTACTGGGGCAAAAACCAACCAATCTCACTCACCGGTATGCGTATCAGTACAAAATAAAGCCCCTAGAACAAAAAAGCACCAAAGCCGTAGATGGCTCCGCTTTTACGTAAATCTCGAAGTAAGTCGCGTTTTGCCATGCAGAGACGACAACCCAACGCCAAGAATAATCATCGCGCTTGCTAGCGCTTGCCCGGAGGCAGCATAATCAGTATATTGGTGAGCGTGAGCTGTGCGAATTCAGATCAAAACACAATGATTGCGGGAATAAAAAAACAAAATACCTAATAGGGCCGTCTAGAATGCAATTGTGAGCGGTTTATTGAGCTTAGAGAGCAGGCCATTAGCATAATCAGCAAAGGCATAGGATAGGTTTGAGAGTACAACCGCCACAAGATAGTGCATGGACAAATAGTAGCATGCGAGTAGTGCGTCGTATGGCCCGACGCATCTTGTATACTACAACAAGATATGAGGAAGCTAATCATCTACGCCGGACTATTACTGATAGGGAGTGGGCTATATGTGGTGCTGCATCAGGCGCCCACTACGCCTTCACCAGCAGCCTTGCCCAAATATCCCATACAGAAGGTACAAATTGGTCATGAAGAGTTCTCGTTGCTCGTAACTCGTACCCAAAAGGAGCGTGAATTAGGGCTTGGGGCAGTGCGTGTCTTGCCTGAGCATCACGGCATGTTGTTTGAGTTTAGTGAGGGCGGGCAGGTAGGTATATGGATGAAGGGTATGAAATATCCGATTGATATCATATGGCTCGATCCCAAAAAGCAAGTCATTCACATTGAAAGGAATGCTCAACCATCGAGTTATCCTAAAAATATATTTACAAATCCAGCTGGTACATCGGCCTATTATGTTATTGAAGTCCATGCCGGCGAAACGACGAGACTCGGCTTGCAAAAAGGGCAGAGCGTTGACTTTATACAAAATGACCAGTAAAACTTGATTGCATTTCTTTGCCACCGGCTACCATGTCAATTCGTTTAAAGCTCCAGCTTCGAGCATGCCTAAGTCCAACATGTAATAATTGTAATTATAGACTTCTTCGAGTGGCTGCTTGGCTGTATGCCACCCGGGACCGTCAGTTGCCCAAACAAATTGAATATTTTGAGCGTTAAGTTCGTCATTAAGACTGCGAAATTCACCGCAAACAGCCTCTAGCTTTGAGCCCCCATCATTATAAAAATTAGTTTCAAAGAGCGTTATTTTTCCGACTAGCTGACAACTTGATATAAACACGCTCGGACTTTCAAGCAACTAGGCAGCAATGCCTATTTTTATGCTTTGTTAGCACTCTTGACACGCGAGTGCCAATTTGCTATATATCAATATAGAAGCTAATTATGCTTCTCTTAGTAAGTTACTAACCATAAACGAAAGGAGAACTATAATGAGTAATCTTACTAGATGGGACCCTTTTGCTGAACTATCAGCATTACAAAAACAATTCTTTGGCGATGATTGGCTTTCGCCAATCAAAGGCGTAAACATTCCAACGACAGATGTTTACACCAAAGATAACGAGCTAGTGGTTGAGGCACACTTACCTAATTTCTCACAAGACAACGTGGATATTCAGGTAGATAGTGGCGACCTAATCATTCAGGCACAACGCCACGACAAGGAAGAAGATAAAGATAAGAAGTTCGTTGTGCGTGAAAGTAGCAGCAGTTTCTACCGCCGCTTCCAGCTTCCTGAGCGAGCAAATCCCGATAAGGTACAAGCAAGTCTTGACGATGGCGTGCTAAGGGTCAAAATCCCAATGACACCATTGCCAGAGCCTAAGAAAATTGCTATTGAGACTGGCAAGTCTACCAAAAAGATAGCCGCCTAATAGCTAAATAAAAAATAGCCCCTACTACTTGCGAGAGGGGCTATTTTTTGCCAAAGTCAGTACACCGTCTGCGTCAAATAAGATGCACTTGTTCATTGGTATCTGTCATCCTTTACAAACTCTACCCATACACCATCGGGGTCTTGGATAAAGAAGTAGCGATTAAAGGTCTGGCGGTTTGGTCTATTTCCCTGCCAAATAAATTGTTGATGTGCCATAACCTTCGTAACGATATGCTCAACGTTACTCTGGTTTACATAATTGTCACCAATATAGTCATCTATCTCTTTGAGCTTATTAACACCGTTTGCTAAATCACGCTACTTTCGGAAATCATGCCTGTGGCTGTTAATGGGCTTTCAATAATAACCTCACGAGCCAGAACTGCCATTTGCCAAGCTATAGTCATAGTGAAGCCTGTTTCCAGAACACAAGGTCAACTTGAATATCACGAGGTTGCTGCTCAGCCATTGGTAATGTCCTGCTTTATCACTTCTTTCCTGAGCCATAAGCGGTCTGCGACTGCCACCGAGCCATCAAACCGCACACCAAGTAGCTGTGATAGCCAACCCTGAACGCCAGTATTATCAGTAACGAAGTAGCTTTTACGTTCGCCCACGCTGATAAGGTTCATAAGCCAATCAGGCTTTATGCTCGCTAGTGCCTCTTTCAGTACTTCCTGATGCTCGGCAAGCACCTTCTTTCCGTCCCATACAACGAGCTGACCAAAGCAAATAGGCTGTTCAAACGATTTGAATGTTAGGGTTTTTGTATCGTTTTGTATGGCTGCAACAGCGTCTTGCAATATGGCATCTTGGCACTCAGTGAAGTATTGAGCCGTCCAGTTATCGGGCAAATCAGCTTGAGCAACTAGCTTGTCGTAAGCCTCAACGTCACGAGGCGTAGTTACTTTTGCACCAAAGTTAAGCGTGTTATCAAGGATACCGCATATAAGTAGTCTTGCACTAAGTATGCTCATTTTGCCAAGCAAATCTGCGGTTTTCCAGCGTTCATAAACAAGTGTGCAAGCTGCACCAATAAACTCAATATGTGAACTATCGCCAAGACGCTCTTGCCAATGCTCCTCAAAACCAGGATGATGGTCAATAACTTCGTCCACTCGCCCAAGGTCAACCATTTTATCAAAGTATGCTGGATCTGAAACATCTATCAGAGTATACGTGTCATTTTCAGATGGCTTATAGTCAGTCTGTAACGGTGCTTGCCACGAGCGTACGGTTTCACTGATGCTTTCATTCAAGGGTGCAGTGCTGACAGCCATTGCCTCATTACCTTGAACTTGCAGCAGTTCCGCATAAGCAACTGCACCAGCGTAAGCGTCTATATCAACATAAGCAGAGCCAGACGTAACTACACGCATAGTCATTTCCTCAAGGTCGCTATCAGCCGCTGCTCGTCAATAAACAGGTCAAGGGCATCGTTAATACTTGGAACTACAATGTCTGAATTGAGCATAGTTTGGATATGTACGCCCTCGGCTTGCAAGGTAACAATACCCAGCTTTACGACTTTCATAAGCTCAAGGTCAATTAGACCATTACCGATTGAGGCACAGGTTTCAGGCTCAAGTTCCAAAGCTAGGTCACGCTTATCTTCGGCATTTTTAGCTAACCTCCATTCAATACCTAAGTCTGCCGCCAAATCATCGGCATCATTGCGTGTATTACCAGTGAAGAACAGCACTTTAAAACCGATACCCTTTAGTTGGTCTAACCGTTCCTTTACGCCCTCTGGCACTGTTCCCGCTACCGATAAAGTACCATTCAAGTCCAAGATGATGGTTTTTATTTCAAACTGACCCTGTCCAGGTATATCGTATTTCATTACTTTTCCTTGTTTAATAATTTCATCACATCTTCACGGCGATACCGTCTATCACGCCGTGTTCTAAACCGCACTGCAACAAGGTAGCCTTTTTCATCCCACGCACGTAATGTGTTCGGATGACAATTTAGCAATTCACACGCTTGCTTGAGCGTAAGTAGTTTCGGCTCTTTTTCCCCTGATTGTGTCATACCACTATACACGACTTACCAGTGGCATATAAGAGAGTGACGTGATGACAGAAGATGTTTTTGATACAAAAGAACGAGCAAAAGTAGTTGCAAAAGACATACTGACAGCCAATGAGTTGGTAAATCATCCCAACTTTACTTACACACCTAGTAAACAGCTGCGAGGCATAATGTCAGATGAAGAGATTGCTACGACCATAATGCACCTAAATCGGCACGGTGCATTAGAAATTGACGAAAGACGTATGTACTTAGGTGGATTACACAGACATTCCACGATGAAATTGCAACTGAGCTAGAAAAGAAACAGCAGGAGCTAAATGACCGCCTAAAGTTGCTAACAAGCGACAATAAAGATTTTCAAGTTACCGCATCCTATCTGTTAGACTTGGCTCAACGAGCTGAACAGCTGTTCAATGAGGGCGATGAGGGGCTAAGACAGAAGTTGCTAGAATACGTACTTTCAAACATTGAACTAAAGGACAAAAAGCTGTCTTATATACTCAACGACCCCTTTAGAACAGTCGTTGAGACAAAGAAAAAGAGCCTTGCGGCTCATAATTCAAACATTTGGTGCCACATTTGCGACGTATTTCAAACTACATCAGCAGATAGAATCGATGCTTATAAACTGAGGGAGCTAGTAGGGATGTTCAATTTATCAGGAAACTTGCTCGAGGGCTAATTTACATGCCGAGTGTGAAAACTATAGTCGAAACGATTATCGCACTTATTAGATGGTAACCGCCCACTACAAGTCCAAAAATAACAGGTCGAGGCATATTCGGGGTCACACCATTACTGAAAGAAATTGCAGCTAAGCTAAATCCGAAGAGCAATCCAGTGATGACGGCATTAGCTAGGTTCTCTATATTAAGCGCGTTCATTACTATACCTATAGCAGTCGTTACAGCTAAGCTACTTAGAAATGGTGCATAGTAATAAATCGCGGGCCATTTCTGCTTAGAAGACCTTTTTACACCTGTACCTATATCGTATGCTTTTCCAAACAGTGGCGTAAACCAAATCGCACCAAGAATAAAGTATACAACTGTAGCAAGTAAGATTATTAGCCAGTTAATTTCATTTAATGTATTAAACATATATTCTCCTTATGCTCTTTTCGATCGCATCGCTTTTAGTTGTTTGACGGTTGGGTCATTGGCAAGTCGTTCATATTCACTTGAGTCAGCAGGATAAATAGCTATCTTGCCCTCAGAGTCACTGTGAACACCCCACCCATATCTTTTTCCTAGCGGCGAAGAACGAAAACACGGTTGACCTTTCGAGAAGTACTTTTCTCGTTCGGCCTGATTCGGCTCTACATGATTGCGCTCGGCATAAATCCCGAATGTTATGTCGTCGGAAGTAAACTTGTATGGATTATTTGCGACCATATCGTACTGCATACTTGCTATTGTAGGCTTGTCATTCTTTGCTACGGGCACCTCTGCAACTGTAATCGGAGAATCTTCGGCTATTCGGATTAACGTGTCGTAATCGTTCGTCGTCATAGATTAATTTTACTACAAGTTGCGGACAAAAACTCACAGTTAGAGTATCGGATGGGTTAAGCAAAAAACCACCGAAATAATCGGCGGTTTACAGGGGTAATAACACAATTTTCTGATGGTGCGGATCTACAGAATGTAATTAAACTTTTTGAAGCGTTGGTTGACGGTCGGCTATCAGGCTTACCATCTATTGCGATGGTTAATCAAAGCAGTGAAAAGATTATCTACTAATAGTTAGTGTTTATTTTCCCGTTTTCCATAATATTCTGTCTATCGGTCCCTCTTGAGATATTGACCGTATGTTGTCATATGATTGTTGCAATATATCTTTAAGGACTGGCAATTCTATATCACTAAGCCGTTTAACCACAACACAATATCCAGTTGTCGTATGATTGCCTAGCTTATCTAATAAAGTCGCATAACGGGCTGTTCCATCCATTAAGTAAATGGTAATTTTACCTTTCCTCGGATAAAAACTGAGGATTTGACTATCCCCCTCGCGACCACTGTCGTACTTATAATGGTACGAACCAAAACCTATAGTGTGTTCGTTCCATATTTTAGGTTCGGCGTTGCTTATTAGTTGCATTGTCTCAAAAAGGATTTCGCTATCTTTTAGTGTATCCTCATCTAATGTTGCGAGCACATCTTGAACGGGCTTATTAGTATTTATCATAGGATAATAATAGCAAAAATACGCCCGAGAGCATATTTGACAATTTGCAAAATTGGTGCAACTTTACAGAGTTTACTCAAACTTTTCTCCGCACTTGTAGATGGCCGGGTTTCAAAGCTTTCGACCACCCCAAGTATCGGAGAAAGCAAAAGACTGATTATTTATTAAGCAACCACCTTCTGCACAATATCAGCTATTTTCGCTTCTGCTTTGTCATTCAGTTTACTTAAATACCAAGCAGACGCTACTGGACCCTCTTGTGGGCTACCCAATTCCGCAAGGTTGGTATTTTCGGTAATTCCAAAGCTTACAAACTTATCTGCGCGAAAGAATAGCACAACTGGTCCATCGCTCTTGAGCGCATAGCCAGGCATTCCGTACCACAGCCTAGGCTGTAACTGCGGAGCAATCATTGTAATAAGCTCGTGCAGCCGCATTCCCATAGCACGATACTCGTCGCTAAATTTTTCTATTTTGGCTAGTACGTCCTGTACGCCAGCTTCATTTTTGTCCATAGGACATCTCCTTGTTTAGAGTTGTATGAATTATTTGGCGATCAGGCTGAAAAAACTTCAAATTGATCAGTACTACTATTGTACCATATGAAAAATACGCTAGATAGCGTATTTGACAAATCTTTAAAATTGGTGCGGTAGAACAGAATCTGCTCAAACTTTTCAATGCTGTATTAGATGGCAGACTTTCAAATGTATTAGCCCTGCCTCCAGTTGCGAAACAAACTAAAAAGATTATTTACTAGCATCAGCCTCAGTGTAGGAAGAACACCCCTGATTTAATGCTATAATAACCCCTATGAAACTAATGACACTCAATGTATGGCAAGGACGTCTTGAGAGGGTCCTATTAAAACATCTCGAACAACAAAATTTTGACTTTGCATGTATGCAAGAAGCAGTGGACTATGGCGGCAAAACAGGTGGCATAATTAGTTCTTATTCGACGATTGGCAAGAGCTTACGTCTTGACCACCAGTTCTTTTCGCCGTTAAATGCTACGAAGTTCGGTAAGAATGAAATCTCATTCGGAAACGTAATCTACTCAAAACTACCATTTACTCTAAGTGAAAATACCTTCACTCGTGGTTCTTACAAAGCTGATTTTGATTTCGATGAAGACGATTACAACATAAGAGCACTTCAACATGTCGCATTAGGGGTCGAGGGCAAGAAGCTACATATACTCAATCACCACGGACATCACATAGACGCTCATAAGCTAGGTGATGATGAAACGCTGCGGCAAACCTCAATGATAATCGACTACATTAAGAAGCTCGATGGAGCAGTAATACTTTGTGGAGACTTCAACTTATCACCAGAAAGTGAATCTATTAAACAGTTCGATTCTGTCTTAAAAAACCTATCTGTAGATTATTCATTAGAAACAACACGTTCGCTCTTAACCTACAAGAATGAGGTGTGTGATTACATCTTTGTTAATGACGAGGTAGATATTCAAGACTTCTCCATGGATCAAACGATAATCTCTGACCATAACGCTCTGATTCTAGACTTCGAGCTTAAATAACCATAAGTAGTACTGGACATAATGTCTATTTCATGTCGCACAATACTGATTGCACGACACACACTAACAGGGGTAACGTCTATTTTTTAGCGACATAGGTGCGTGTCAAGTGCTTGTGCGATTTTCGCCCACCCCTGTTAATAAGTATATTATGCAATAATTGGTTTTAGTGGCTTTGATTCAGGAACTGCTTGAGATTTTCAATAACTTTATCTCCAAGCCTTAGCTTTGTTTCTTGGGTATGTCCAGCCACTATTTTTGGAAAAACTACGTTGGGTAAATCTTTGTAAGCATCATAGCTCTCGCTACCAGCAGAGTAATCAAACACTGCAAAATTGTTATTTTCTCCGATCCATTTGATGAAGGCGTCTCTATCCAGACAATTACCCATACTAGCTTGAACTAGAACACTGTTGGGTTTGATGTGTGAAAAATCATTATTGTCCAGAGCCTGTAGATTACTTGGTGTACTAACAATGATTACATTACTGCTAGATAATAAATCTGCTTTTTCTTTGTATTGCAGACCTTGCTGTTCCCAGTCTGGCTTACGGGTTCTGCTGTAGTACAGCACATTCATTTTGTACGCTAAGGCTAAACGAGCAATAGCTTGCCCTAAGGCACCAAGACCAACGATGCCTATGGTCTTACCCATAAGTTCGGTGGGGTACTCTTTCCACTGGTACTGTCCCATGCCTCTCGCTAGAGACTCTAGTTGCATGAAAATAAACTCTGCCGCTGGTTCGTCTCCGTAGTCAGAAACATTGGTCAAAACTATATTCCTACTTGCTAGAGCTTCCTGATCTACGTTCTCCTTCGCCGTTCCACAAATGCCAATGTATTTAACATGAGGACAAGCCTCCAGATACGAAGAAGCGATTGTAGTGCCTGGACTTATAAGGACTATTTCTGCATCGCCAGTCCGCTCTATTAACGCTTGTTCGGTTGGCTGGCTATCGTCTTCTGGAAACTCAATAGATGAATCAAATAGCTCCTTAATGCCGTTTTGTGTTTCAGTCAATAAGTGTACGTTAGCTAATATAGCGAGTCTACTCATTAAGCTTTCCTCGCAATCAAGCCACTTGAAAACATCTGACAAATAGTTATGGCTATGTAGACTGCTGATTCCGCTTCAAGCTGAGAAGGATTAGTGTAGTTGCCAGTTGCATGTCTATCCGTCTGACTCTTCCAAAGCCTTTGCATTAATGAATGAGCAGTGTCTGATGTCGTAATTGCGTCTTTGTCTTTGAAGCCTACATTAAACTTTCCAGCTTTAGTCTGTGCTTCAAAATCATTAAGCATCGTGCCAAGTGTCGCTTTCATGTTATTGGGTGTTATTACCTTCCAGGTTGCAGCTTCTACTGCTTTTATCGCATTAGTATAAGCACCAGAAAGGTCTGGATTCCTACCAAAACAATCTTCCCATGCAGTCTTCAAATGCTTAGAAAAGTCAGAATTGTCATTAATCAGGTGCTTATAGGCATTTATGGTGGTTGAGTCTACTCTTGACTCCACTCTTGCATTTGAGTCCTCTATTACTACATGCCATTTTGAGCCACCTTTTATTAAAATGTCATTCAATCTATCAATATCGGAACGAACAATGACTTTACTTTCCCAGGCATTTTTTCTATCCTTAATTTCCGCTATTTCAACTGTGGCTTGCAAAATATCAAGTGCATGGTCAGTGTTTGCAGCAAAAACTTTATAAAGCCCGCTATATAAAGGGTAGTCTTCACTATTTGATCCAAAAGTTAATCTGCAATGTAGCTCTACTTCGTGGAGGTAGTTATTGTGGTATTTTGTTTTACCGTTATGGTCAGTATATTTGAACTTTGAACCCAACCAGTTCCAGATACTACTTTCCATCCATTTTGGAACACCATCATATAAAGCTTCGTTACCCGCAAGAGGCACTTTACGCTTAGATGGTATTCGATGTTCTGCCATTAGAACTTACTCTAACTCTAATTTCCACGTAACATTGTTTGTTACAATTTTCATAACAATATAATAACAGGGATAATCAGCAAACTCCACAGGGATGGGCAATTTACTCACATAAGCCCCAAATACCCGTCCTAGAAGCTCTAGAAAGCCCACAGAGGGTATCCAACGGTTCACTAATTGTAGGTGCTGTTAGTCTATTTACCGCTCCTGTTTCTTTTTCCCAGATTTTCGACCCTTAACGCCATTTTCCTTATATTATCTGACACCAAAACTCTTAAAAACTAAGTGAAAGCGTGCAAGTTTTCGCTACATTGTCCGATAAGTGCCAGAACATAGATGACACAGTACAAACGTGCTTTGGTTTTCGTATGCAGCGATTATCTTCTCAGTAAATAATGGTTCGGTATTTAAGTAGCGGTAAAAACTATCTCTACTTATTTCTCCGTAGGCACAAGCGTCAGTAACACTGTAATTGTGCTTAATAGCGTCAGCAATTTTGTCCATTGTGCTGATAGTTATTTTTGGTGGTCTACCATTTGATTTTTTAATCATCATTCCTCCTTTTGTTTTTGCGGATACCTCTCTTCTTATTATCTCAAAACACTAACTTTGACTTGACAAATCATAAGCGTAAGCGTATAATTAGAAGTACGATAGTGAGTGCTGGTGTCATAGTTACACATATACACTTTCTTGAGGTCTTCACATCCCATAGTCGATGTTAGTCCTCGATAATATATCGAGACGAGCATTTGGCTATTAGATGGTTGAACCATCGGATATACAAATAGATACAGGCTCAGCAAATCCGCAAGAAGAAGCGGGTAATTTTGGTTGTACGAATAATGCGAACCGCATTGATCCACAGCTAACCCTAAACTTAACCTCTATTCTTAACGCCTATTTATCAGAAGAAAAAGACACCGATAAGCCGTATTTAATCAAAGACGGCATTAAGATTATTCTATAGCCTTAGGCTGCTCTAACTATAGGTAAAAGGTTATTATAATTAAGATATGCCAGAGCTAAATGATACACAGAAGTTACTAGAACTTCTCCAAGCTGGTCAACCTAAACCACCATCAGAGGTCGATACAAGCACTGTTCGTTATGCTCTTTATGCCCGTAAATCAACTACCAGCGAAGACAGACAAGCTAGTTCCATCGAAGACCAAATTAAAGAGTGCATGGAAAAGCTTGTATCCCCCAACAACCTACGAATTGTTCAAGTGTATGAAGAGAGCTACTCAGCCAAGATAGCCGACACTCGCCCAAGATTTAATGCCATGATAAACGAGATTGAGAATGGTCGAATAGACGGTGTTATTTCGTGGCACCCTGATAGGCTCTCTCGCAACATGAAAGAAGCAGGATCGATTATCGACTTAGTAGATAGAGGTCTGATAAAACACTTGTTATTTCCCACGTTCACTTTTGAGAATACACCAGCTGGCAAGATGTTATTAGGCATTACGTTTGTTATGGCTAAGCAATACTCAGAACACTTGTCAGAATCAGTAGACAGAGGAAATAAGCGAGCTATTGAGGATAGGACATTATTTATAGGCAAATTTAAGCATGGTTATGTCGTAGACGTAGACCGATACTTCCAGCCCGATCCTCACAACTTCACTAAGGTCAAAGAGATGTTCACAATGGCTCTAAGCGGCAAATCTCAAAAAGACTTACGGCTATGGATCAACAAACAAAACTATACTGTCCAGAAGCTTCCTGGCGGTGAATATAAGTCGCATGTATGGGATAAAGATGATGTATCAAAACTACTCAAAGACCCTCATTATGCTGGTGTACACAAATGGGGTAAGAGCCTAACAAACCTAGTCGAGGCTTATGATTTTGAACCAATGATAACTGTTGATGAGTATCTCAAAATAAATAGGATAGTCAGCCTGAACTCGTCTAAGGTATATGCAATTAGTAGTCCAAAGAGTGGTGATATAGCTGCTGATTTACTTCGTGGCATGGTCTATTGTTCAAAGTGTAATAAGACCCTTACCTCAATGCTAATACCTAAAAAAGATAAAGACGGTAATGTCCACCATGCTCGCTATTACTACAAATGTGAGACAGAGGGTTGTACTATGGAGAACAAATCAGCTCGTGCTGCGATTGTCATAGAAGCCGCACAGCAGTTCTTCCAGCAATACCTATTCGTGACTAAGAGCAACTACGCAGACTATGTCAAAAAGGCTGAGGCAGAAGCCAACCGCAAAGCGGAAGAGTTCACTAGTGCAATAGCTAGACATAAAATACTCATAGCCAACAAGGAGAAGTCCTACGAAGATACAAAACAACTAGTCGCTAATAACCCAGAACTTAAAGAACACTATGACCTTGATAAGTACGCAAAAGAGATCAAAAAACTAAAGTCAGAGTATCAAAAGGCTAATGACTCAAAACAGAGAATAAAGAGTGCTATTCCAAGCTTCGAGGAATATCTCAAACTATTAGAATCTACCCCTGTTATTCTAAGTAAAATACGAGATATGAAGACAATGGACACATTTCTGCGAATCTTCTTCTCTAACTTCACGATCTACCCGATTAAAGATGGTACTTTTAAGGGGTCAAAAGTAACCTATAAACTAAATGAACCCTGGCAAGGGTTCATTGATGACGATGATTTCGTTCGTGGTGCGGGTCAGGGGACTCTAACCCCTGGCCTCGTCCTTGGCAAGGACGCGCTCTAAACAACTGAGCTAGACCCGCTTAGTGAAGCTACAAAAATGCTTCATTTCGGCTATCAACACAGCGATAACAGATACAGATTATAGCCTGGAATATTCTATTGCGCAAGCGAAAGTGCATACTGCTTCGAGATTTTACTTAGGGTGCTGTATAATCAGGGGGCAATTACACCGCGGGGCGCGTTGGCGGAGCGGTTACGCAGAGGTCTGCAAAACCTTTTAGACGAGTTCGACTCTCGTACGTGCCTCCATGAGATTCCTGGAATAAACCAGGAATTTTGTTTTATTATCCTGCTAAAACCAAGTAAAATACCAACTATGTTAGAAGTATCGGGAGCACTGATTGGAATTGAGCAGGGGCGGCTATTAGTTTTGCATCGCAATACACCTGAGACAGAGTGGTGGGAGGTACCTGGGGGCAAATGCAAGCCCGGTGAGTCGCATCGGTCTGCTGCAGAGCGAGAGGCTTGGGAAGAGCTTGGCGTATACATACACATCACTAAGGAGTTGGGTCAAAAGGTATTTGCGCCAAAGGGTGTTGAGTTTCGTTATACATACTTTGCTGCCAATCTACAGACCAACCAGCCGATTCCTGCTCCACAGGAACCAATCCATGATATGGCAGAGTGGATGACGGTTGACTCATTGCGGCGTAGTCATACGCTTTCGCCGGTGCTTAGCTATGCCGTCAAGCAGCTCGTTGACGGTAACTTTTGATAAATGCGTCCATAATTGTGGGAAAAATTACGTATTATTTCCCGGTCCCCACGTAGTATGATAGAAGTATAAAATCCTAGGAGGTGTAATGAATCATTTAAGTAAAAAACTAATCATCCTACTGGCAGTCGGCTTAGGTCTTTTGTCCGTGCTTGGTTGGCTAACCGGCACCTACAATAATCTTGTGACGCAGCGCAATAATGTTGACAACGCCATTGCCAAAGTTGATAGCGCCTATCAGCGCCGATTTGACCTTGTACCAAATCTGGTCGAAAGCGTTAAAGGAGCACAAGCACAAGAACAAAAGGTGTTTGGTGACCTAGCGGCAGCACGTGCAAAATACAGTGGGGCAACTACCCCTGAGCAGCGACTCGAAGCCAGCGGTCAGTACGAAAGTGCCCTTAGCCGACTGTTGGTAGTAGTCGAGAATTATCCTGATCTAAAAAGTAACCAAACTGTTCAAAATCTGATGGTACAACTAGAAGGCACCGAAAATCGCATAAAAGTAGAGCGCGACAACTACACTGATGCTGTTACGCAGTACAACAACGCTATACAGCGATTCCCTCGTAACATCGTAGCCAGTTTGTTTGGGTTTGACAAAAAAGATGTTTACAAGGCAGCAACTGGCGCCGATACCGCGCCTAAGGTTGACTTGACTACACCAGCTTCGCAAACAGCCCCGGCGCAATAGGTGCCCGTAATGAAACTTTGGCGACAGATAGTTGTTGTTGCGGTAATGCTGTGTGGCATTATTGCTGCTGTACCTGCAACTGCTGCCGCCGCCAACAAGGTACCGGCACCCCCCACCACATCGCCGATATTAGACCAGGCACATGTTTTACAAAATGACACTGCGGTAACGCTCGCTCAAAAAATAACAACCTACGAAAAGTCTACCGGAAACCAAATAGCCGTACTGACTATTTCCAACCTGAACGGTGAAGACATAGAAGGGTATTCCTACCGAGTAGCAACGCAGTGGGGTGTGGGTAATAAAAAGGCCAAGAATGGTGTGTTAGTGGTTGTGGCGGTCAATGACCGTCGAGTACGCATAGAAGTAGGTAGAGGCCTAGAACCTACCCTGACTGACTTACAAGCCTATCGCATCATTCAGGACTACATGATTCCCCGTTTCAAAACAGGAGATTATAGTACTGGCATATCGGTAGGAGTCCAAAAAATAATCGACGTTATTGGGGGCGAGCGCTTATCAGCTGCACAGCCCCAAATGTCACAATCAGACAAGGCCGGCAATATATTCACCATGGGAGCAGTGGCATTTGCTTTTGTTATTTCATATCTAGGAGCATATTTGGGCAGAACCAAGAGTTGGTGGCTGGGTGGCGTGCTGGGCATTATACCTGGAGCGGTGCTGTTATTTTTTGTATCCGCCATATATGCCAGTGTTTTTATATTGGCGGGTGGACTGACAGGTTTGTTGCTCGATTTTATTGCCTCTAAAAACTATCGAGAGCGCAAGGCGCGTGGCGAAGACACGACCTGGTGGGGAAGCGGCGGAGGGTTTTTTGGCAGCTCGGGTGGTTCTGGGGGTGGGTTTGGCGGCTTTGGTGGCGGCAGCTTTGGTGGTGGCGGTTCAAGCGGCGGATGGTAGGATATTCCATTAGCCATCTAAGTATGGCAAAATAAGAACGTCATGCACCAGGGCGAATGGCGGAATTGGTATACGCGGCGGACTTAAAATCCGCTGGTCTAAACAACCTTGTGGGTTCAAGTCCCACTTCGCCCACCATTATCGAATTTTATTTTCGGTGTTGTCGCATGATACTGTCGGCAAAACCAGGGAGCGCTCTAAATGATAAATGGGCAATATTACGAGCAATCTGAAAATAAGGGACACCAGCAATCCCCCTGGTAGCAACTTCTTGTGTAATTGCCCGAAAAAGCGGGTCATCGCTTAGATAGTTCCAGTCTGTTGCTTTCTCGCGTTCTGGCTGAAAGCGCATTCCTTCAGTTACTGAAACCACATCGTTGGCATGAGCATCAATACCCTGACCATGCACATACTGCTGTGTGGCACTACGCTCCTCGCTATCATAGAGTGCTGTTGGAACTTCTATCCCTATGTCAGAATAGTAACAATATGTCTGAGCAGCATCGAGCTGCCAAGTAGGCTCACGTACGGTATAAATTGTGCGGAATTCTCGGTATAGAGGTTCAGCATCTACCTCAAAAATAGCATCACACACCTCATCAATTGCTGCCTGAGGGATTTCGTCAATGTCGTCCTCGTCTGCTACGAAGGCTAAAGATCCGAACCCATCATTATCGCCATATGTTTGAAAGGGCTCGGGAACGTATCGAAAAAGTTCTTTGCCAATCGCACGTTTGTATATGAGGGGTTCCTCACTAAAACGTACAGGCAAACTAATTGAATGGCTAATCGTGTATTCACGGCCCGGCTCAGACATTACACAGTCGTCAAAATAGTAGCTACCTCTAAGATGAAAGACTCCTTTTCGTATAACTCGCCGTCTATTCCAAGTTCGCTCTCTAGCAAAGAGTGCTCAATATTTAATGGCGCAGTAAAACTACGGGGCTGTGCTTTTAGCCAACCATGTCCCGCAACAAATTGTCCCGCTGCATCTAGGTGGACGAGTAGACGCGTCATAATGTCGTCTTGGTCAGCGTTTGCCGGAAATAGCTCGGCAGTATAGGTGGTGATTCTGGGTGGTTTCATGAGGATTGTTCCCGAGTATACTCCAGACTGCGCAAAACTGCTACACTAGTTGTATGAACAGCAAAAGTAAGTGCCCGTTTTGCGGTAATGGCGAGCAGGTGCTCAAAAGTAACGAGCACGCGCAGGTGCTACTAAGCAATCCGCGTAAGGTGCCGGGCCACTTTTTGGTGTTGCCCAAGCGTCATATTGAAAAACCGTGGGAGCTCACCGACCTAGAACGCCGCGATATATTCGAGCTAACCGACTACGTGTCGCAGCGCCTCATCGAACATGGGCTGGGCGAGGGTGTCGATGTGCGTCAAAACTACCGACCTTTTTTGTACCATAGTAAGCTCAAGGTTAACCACATCCTCTACCATGTCATTCCGCGCTCGCTCGAAGACTACATTTATCAGATTAGCGAAAAATACGACACCGAGCTGTTTGCCGACCTTGACCCCACCGAAGCCCGTGAAGTCGCCAAAATCCTCAAATAGGTTCCCCCTGTATGTAAGCAGCTATTAGGTTGTACTTTGATAGGTTGGGAAGATCCCTAGACGATGATTAGCCATTCTACTTTTTTAGGCTATAGCTTAAAAAAGTAAGAATGAAGGTAAGACTAAAAGTTAGTGGTATTCAAGCTCCCCTTATAAGCAGTAATCAGGTACAATAATTAGATGAAATATTACGTTACCACCTCTATACCTTATGTGAATGGTGAACCACACTTAGGACATGCAATGGAATTTGTAATGGCCGATGTACTGGCCCGATACACTCGCAACCAGCCAGATACCGAGGTTGTATTTAGTACCGGTACCGACGAGCACGGTGGCAAAATTGCCGAAAAGGCTATCGAGCTTGGTATTACTCCCAAGGCGCTCAGCAATCAAATGTCACAAAAATTTCGTGACCTTATAACGGCGCTTAGCGTCGAGCCAGACAGATTCATACGAACTACCGATAAAGCGCACGAACAGCGCTCACAGCTCATTTGGAAGGCACTTGCCAGCGATATTTACAAAAATAAATATGTTGGTTGGTATTGTACCGGCGACGAGGAATTCTTTACCGAAACGGTTGTTAAAGAAAACAAAGGGGTTTGCCCCGACCACAACCGCGCCTACGAAAAAATTGAAGAAGAAAATTACTTTTTTCGTCTCAGTAAATACACCGACCAAATTCGTGCGGCCATTCAGTCAGGCAAATTTGTAGTGGTGCCAGAAAGCCGCAAAAACGAAATAGTATCACTTTTGAAGGGCGGACTCGAAGACATTAGTATTTCTCGCCCCAAAGACAAAATTGACTGGGGTATTCCCGTACCAGGCGACAAAAGCCAGGTTATGTATGTCTGGTTTGAGGCGCTGCTTAACTACATTACGGTACTTGGCTATCCAGAACACGACGATTTTAAACAATTTTGGCCAGCGAGCCTACAAATAATCGGCAAAGGCATTTTGCGCTTTCATGCAGCAATTTTTCCTGGTATTTTACTTGCACTTGGTTTGCCGCTCGCCAAACAGCTCTATGTACACGGCTACGTAACGGTTGATGGCAAAAAAATGAGCAAATCACTTGGCAATTCGGTCAGCCCAAATGAAGTCATCACCAAATATGGGGCTGATGCTTTTCGCTATTACTTCCTGCGACATGTGCCAAGCTATGATGACGGTGATTTTAGCTGGGCAGCGTTTGACGCGGCATACAACAACGAACTTGCGAACGAACTTGGTAACGCTGTGCAACGTACTGCTGCTATGCTGCACAAATATCAACAGGGCATTATTGGCGAGGTGCCAGAGAGTGGTCACGACACCGGTGCCTATCGTGAAGCACTTGCAGACTGTCGATTTGATCGCGCGCTTGATACTGTGTGGGAGCAGGTACGGGGGCTTAATCAGTATATCGACCTAGAAAAACCTTGGCAGATTGCCAAAGACGACGACGCTGAGCATCTTCGGACAGTGCTCGCAAACCAAGTGAGTGATTTACTACAAATTGCTGAACTGCTACAGCCATTTATGCCTACCACTGCTGGCAAGATTCAGACGCTCTTTGCCAATGGCTTGGTACAGCCGCTGGAAGGAACGCTTTTTCCTAAACAAGAAACAGCCCCAGTAGCAGAGGTGTAGGCTATATGGACCTCACAGATACTCACTGTCATATTCACGAAATCGAGGGCAACCATAGCCAGACACATCAGAAATGGCAGAGTGATGGCATAAAACGAACGGCAGCGAGCGTTATTGCGGCCGCAAATGAGGTGGGGGTCAAACGCCTAGTAGTCATTGGAACGAGCCTAGCCGACAGCAAACATGCCGTTACATTTGCTCAGTCTCATCCGGGAGTCTGGGCGAGTATTGGCATACACCCGCATGAAGCAGAGGCTCATGATTATCCTGAAATCGAACAACAATTTAGAGACCTAGCTCAACAAGAAAAGGTGGTGGCGATAGGCGAATGTGGCCTTGATTATTTTTATACTCATTCGCCCAAGCAGGCCCAAGTGCGTCTTTTAACCATGCAAATGCAGATTGCAAGTGACCACGATTTGCCGATTAGTTTTCATGTGCGTGAAGCCTTTGACGATTTTTGGCCAATTTTCGATGGTTTTGCCCACACGCGCGGTGTTTTGCATAGTTTTACGGACACTCAGCACCACATGGAACAGGCAATAGAGCGGGGGTTATATATTGGGGTTAATGGCATTGCAACCTTTACAAGCGACACCGCCCAGCTTGCAATGTACCAGGCAGTACCAAACGACCGACTATTGTTAGAGACTGACGCTCCATACTTGACTCCAAAGCCATTTCGTGGTAAAATGTGTGAGCCAAAGCATGTTTTGCTGGTGGCGGAGTTTTTGGCTGGGTTGCGTACCCAAAGTCTAATGGATATTGCGCAGTCCACCACCGCTAACGCAAAGCGACTATTTGGTCTAAATAACCCCTGATAATATGAATACATTTCTTGCCAATACTCCCGAAAAAAAGGAGCGCCCCAAAAACCGCTCTGATGCACCACGGCTATCACCAGTGCAACTGGCGGCTATTAGTGAGCGTAAAAATACCGTTAATGGTCGTTACGTGGCTGCGTATAATGCCCAACAGGCGTTACGAAAAATGTACCCTCAGCTTGACGTCCCTGCGGTGAGCCCCCATCAGCCCTCCGTAACCACTACAGAAGTTCAAATTGCTCCTAAATACGTCCCCGCCCCAGAAGTGGCGCCGCCAACGGTACCAACGCAGCTGCAGTCTACCGAGCAAGCGCCTATTTGGACAGCCGAAAACAATAACTCAGCTGCTGTTCAACCCTTACAGACCAATGACCAGTATTTACGCCAAGCACGTTATGCCGTCGAGCAGTCATATTTTGACGCCGCGCCAGACCTTCCGGCCCAACTAGCGGAGCATCGACCAAATACCCAGCCTACTGACACCAGCCTACCCTACGACTATAGGGAGGCGGCATGACATTCCTACATAAATTATTTGGCATTATATCGCCAAAAAGTGCTGCTGAACGTCGGAGTGATGCCTACAGCGAAGCCTTGCGCGAAGAAGCCAAAGTGGGCGGACGCTTGTTTGGTCCAGTACCTGACGGGGTCATTCGCGAGTTCTTTTGCCTTGATGCCCACACCTGGATATGGCACGAAGAATGGACCGACGAAAACAGCAAATATCATATCAAAACCACTCGCTATGACATTCGTCCGTCGGGAGTGTTCAAAGCTCAAGATGGCCTCCCATATCGTCCAATTGGCGAAGCTGAGGCCTATAACCTGTTTCAGGCAACGGCACGCTACAATCAAGCAATCGATGCTGAGCTTGACCCAATCTTGGCTGCAAATGGCGTAGCGGTCTAAGCGCTATGTTGGTGTATCTTGACAACGCTGCCGCCACGCCAGTTGACAGCGAGGTGTGGGCTGCCATGCTGCCTTATTTTTCAGACAAGTTCTACAATCCTTCAGCAACCTACTTGCCAGCAAGGCAGGTAGGCCATGACTTAGGGCAGGCACGGCAAAAGGCGGCTGAGTTACTTGGTGCTAAGGCAAATGAAATTACATTTGTGGCCGGAGGCACCGAGGGCAATAATTTAGCAATTCGGGGAGTTTTAGAACTTTTTCCAAATAGCTCCGTTACGGTTACTAGTATAGAGCATGATTCGGTGTTGGCACCGGCGCAACAATACAATTGCTCCGTTACGTTTGTTACAAAACAGGGCAGGGTAGACTTAGATGATTTGAAAGCTAAAATTACCGACAAAACTGTATTAGTCAGTAGTATGTACGCCAATAACGAAATCGGGACCATACAGCCAATTAAACAAATTGCAGCCTTGGTGGCGACTATTCGCAAGCAGCGTCGCGCCCAGGGAAGCACGCTACCACTCTATCTTCATATTGATGCATGTCAGGCGGGTAACTACCTAGACCTCCATGTCAACCGGCTTGGTGTAGACCTTATGACCCTGAATGGTGGCAAACTGTACGGCCCGAAGCAGTCAGGGGTGCTATACATACGACGTGGTGTACACATTGCGCCGCAGATTTTAGGGGGCGGACAGGAACGCGGCCTGCGTAGTGGTACCGAAAACGTCGCTGCAGCCATTGGTTTTGCGGCCGCTTTAGAAAAATCCCAAAAGCTTCGTTCTGCTGAATCAAAAAGACTTTCCCAGGTGCAAAAAATCTTTTTTGACCTCTGTCGCCAAAAAATCCCAGGTGCAACAGTAAATGGTTCAATGACTTCACGTCTGCCCAACAACTTGCATCTTAGTTTTGTCGGGCAGGATAATGAACGCCTGCTCTTAGAACTCGAAAAGCGTGGGTTTTTGGCAGCAGCTGGATCGGCCTGTAGTGCCAGTAGCGATCTGCCAAGTCACGTTTTAAGGGCCATAGGCCTAACAGATGCCGAAGCTCGTACTTCAGTGCGGTTTACAATGGGGCGCTCTACCCAAGAAAAAGATATAGTGGCGCTCGGTATGGCTTTACAGCAAATACTTCGGTAGAAACCAAAAAAAGCAGTAGCGCAATAGAAACATTATGCGTATACTTTACTCATATGGCAGACAGAGTGAGTCGATGGATACGTTGGGTGAGCCCACTAGCGGTTCTGGCGATTGCGCTCCTAGGGGTCGGGCAAGCAAGTGCTCAGTCTATCTCGCAGGCCTATGGCACTGACGGGAATGTTCAAAAGGGCATGATTGTTATGATAAATGCCAAAAATAGCAAAAAAGTGCAGCCCCTAAGCAACAAAAAAGATGTTTCAATGCTTGGTGTGGCAGTGGCGGCCAATGATACAGTTGTTTCGCTTGGCATGGAAGCCTCGATGGCGCACGTTTATGTGGCTTCAACCGGAAAGTACGAAACACTTGTCAGCACGCAAAACGGTCCAGTGAAGGCCGGAGACCTGATTAGTATTTCGGCTATTGATGGCATTGGTATGAAGGCCGACGACAGCCAGGGAACCATTCTCGGAAAGGCGGTGTCGACATTTAACGGCCAGCAAAATGTGAGCGGCACAATGCAGCTCAACACCTCGGCCGGAAAACGCGATGTAGCAATTGGACTTGCCGTGGTCGACATATCAATTTCACGTAATCCGCTGGCCGTGTCGGTTTCGGGACCTCCAATACCCAGTTTTCTTAAAAAAGCCGGGGATAGCGTGTCGGGCAAACCGGTGAGTACGGTGCGTCTATATGTTAGCCTGGCGATACTACTAGTTGTTCTATTTTTATCGAGCAATATTTTGTATGGAGGAATCCGAAGCAGCATACAAGCAGTGGGTCGCAATCCACTTGCAAAAAAGTCAATCATTCGCGGGTTGATACAGGTAGTGGTAACAGGGTTAATAGTTTTAGTTATCGGATTATTTAGCGTATACTTATTGTTAAGGTTATAAGCATAACAAGCATATGCACAGGGTGGAGCAAAAACAATGACACTATGGCAACTTATTCTGATAGTAGGAGCGTTACTATCGACAACAGCTGCATTTATATGGAATACCCTGCACACCGGAGGTGCAAAAAAACGTGACGCGGTAGATATTGAAAAAGCAGCCGAAGACGACGTTGAGCATATTTTTAACGATACCTTCCGAGAAGAGCTTCGTAACAGGGGTCGCTTGCACTTTGAAAAGATAATCTCTGAAAACGCTATGTTTTTGCAGCAAGATTTGCGCCTCACCACTAGCCAGCTCAACGACTACATGAAAAGCGAAATCACCAGAAACCTTGAGGAGGAATTCCAAAAGTACGAACAATCTATTAATGACGCCAAACAACTGGCAATTGAATCAATTCAAAAGACCAACACGGCTATCGACGAACAGCGTGCGCTGTTAGGCCAGGAAGTTCAAAAACAAATTACTGCCGAAAAGGAACAGCTCATTTCGCGCTTCGAACAAAACATGGCCGATATTATCAACCACTACGTACTTGGCGCGATTGGTAATCAAATTGACCTAAATGACCAACTCGAATTTATCCTTGCCGACCTAGAAGCAAACAAAGAAGCTATTGCTGAGGATTTGCGGCATGGAGCCTAGCCAGACCCAACAATTTTTACTCCCAGTCAGCGTAGTTGGGCTTGTTGATTTAGGCCGTTTAGCGCGTGAACTCGAGCTGCTTGATGCAGTTTTGCATGAGGCAACCCTGCGGGGCGACATCGAAGTCAAGGTGCCCAAGACCAGCCATCTCATGGACCAACTTATCGAAGCCACCAGGGTAGATTTGGCCCAGCCAAAACATCGGGAATGGTTGGCGTCGACTCTCGCTATACTGAAGCAGCAAGCCCCACGCGTGCATATGAGCTTTAGTGCTGACCCATCACCTCAATTTGTAGCCAAGGTGCTGCAGTGGTTTCGCACAGAAATACACCCATATGTTCTACTAACGATAGGCCTGCAGCCCAGCATTGGTGCAGGGTGTATGCTACGCACCACAAATAAATATTTTGACTTATCGCTTGCTAAAAACATGTCTAAACACACCGATATCCTTATGCAGAAGCTGCGAGGACAAGGCGTATGAGTGCCGCCGATAGTCAGCATTTTGCTCGGTTAGTTTCGTCGGGCAATCCAGTTGGCGAAGTTATTGCGGTGGAAAAGTTTTTGATTAAGGTGAGCGGCTTACAGCCATGTGCCGTTCATGCGCTAGTTATGTTTGAGGACGGGAGTAAGGGGTTTGTTCACCAAATTCAGACCGACCATGTCCTCGTACTGCATCTTGGTACAGAAGCTATTCGTACTGGTATGGTTGCGGTCATTCAGCATCAAGAGCTGGTATGTAAGGTAGGCAAAGATTTTATTGGACGGGTGGTATCTGTAACCGGTGAACCGCTTGATGGCAAAGGGCCAATCGCTGCAGATGCCGTTTGGCCGGTATATAATATTGCCCCATCAATTTACGAAAGAAGGCTGGTTGCCGACCAGGTGGAAAGCGGTGTAACGGCGATTGATGCTTTGTTTCCACTCGTACGCGGTCAGCGAATGGCCCTCCTGGGTGATACCAAGTCGGGCAAAAGTACTGTGGTGACGCAGTTGGCTATTAACCAAAAAAACACCGACCAAGTCGTCGTATATTGTTTGATTGCTAAGCGACGGAGCGATGTTGACATGCTACTCACACGTCTACAAGAAAACGGTGGTATGGACAAGGCAATTGTAGTAGTAAGCACTATGTTTGAATCGCTTATTATGAGCTACATCGCTCCCTATGTGGCCTGTGCAATGGCTGAATATCTATGGCAAAAGTGCGACCAAGATACCATTATTGTGTACGACGACCTCACCAGCCATGCCCATGCTTACCGCGAAGTTGCTTTACTTTCGGGAGTGAGTCCGGGTCGAGATAGCTATCCTGGTGACATGTTTTATGCCCACTCTAGTCTACTTGAGCGAGCCGGTCGGCTCGACAGCAATGGCTGCTGCCTTACCTCTATTCCAGTAGTACATGCCGCTAGTGGTGACATTACGGCATACCTCCCCACCAACATTATGTCAATTACCGACGGACAGTGGATACTCGATATGGACATTTTCCGCAACGGCATACGCCCAGCAATTAGTATGGGGCTTAGTGTGACGCGTGCTGGTGGCGTAGGGCACAATAAGCGTCAAAAGGATTTAGCCGCTCAGACACTAAAAATCTTGGCCAATTACCGCCAAGCCGAAGAGTTTTCTCACTTTGGTTCCGAACTAGGGCCAGAGGCAAAACATGCCCTGGCGACCGGTGAGCATATTTTTCAAATATTGACGCAGGGCCCCGGAGACACTTATTCGCTCTATGCTCAACAGCTCATGCTTGATGTGGTGCTTAACCTTGAGGAAGGTGCCCAGCTTGATATTACTGGCCTGAAAGCAAACGTTAATGATTTTGCTGCCAAAATTACTCAAGATGAAGAGTATGACAAGGTACGTGCGATGCTTATTGACACGGTAGTCAAGGCACCTCCTACGCCCGAAAAGTCAACTGATACATCTGGCGATACGGCCGATAAAGATAAAAAAGATCAAAAAATAGCAGCTGAATCAAAACCCGAAGCTTCCAAAAAAGTCGAGAAAGTCGCAGAGGCTTCTGCCGAAGAAACCAAAACGACAGCTCCTCAGTCCAAAGAAAATGATACTAAAGCCTCCGCAGATGCAGAAACCATAATCGTGCCCGATGCCAAAGCCGATGAAATTGCCGTAACCCAGCCTGACCAAGCAGAGGCTGCTGCCCCAACTCAAGAAACTGTCGAAGCTACAACTCCTACCAAAGAGGATATAAATTCATGAGACGTCCGGTCGACATCGCTAAAGACGAAGCCTCAATGACAACGCTTGTTGAGCTAACGAGCGTGTTTGAGGGTATAGCTAGTATGCGTATTGCTCAGACCAAAAATCAAGTGCTTGAATCGACCAAGTTTTTTGATGCTCTCTGGGCAATTTATTTACAGCTACGGGTTGACGCTATCTTTAGTTATGGTCGTGGTAATTCTGACAAACCAGTCTTAGACAGAGAATTATTTATTATTATCACTGCCGAGGGTGGTTTTAGTGGCGATATTGACCAAAAGCTAGTCGAACTCATGCTTAAAGATTACGATAAGACCAAAAACGACATCATCGTTATTGGCCACCACGGTGCCATGCAGCTGAGCCAGCGAGGGGTTAGTTTTCGCAAGTACTACAAACTGCCCAGCAAAGACAAGAACATTAATGTTGCTCCTGTTATCAAGGAAGTTCAGGAGTATCGTAAATGTACCGTGTACTATCAACAGTATGTGTCACTCATGAACCAAGAGGTAAAAAAGATTGGTTTGTCGGCGGCTATCCAAACAACTGCCGAAAAATCAGAAACGCACGAAGCTATCATTAGTGAAGCCAATTACATATTTGAACCCTCCAGTTATGCTGTCGCGGCGCATCTTGAACGGTCAATGATGAAGATTGCCCTCTCTCAGCTGATACTACAGTCCAAACTCGCCCAGTATGCCTCAAGGTTCCGAGCAATGAGTGCCTCCCATGAACGGGCCGACGAATCAAAGGCCGAGCTACACCTTGCATACAACCGTGCCCGTCGCAATGTCAAGGACGAGCGCCTCAAAGAAATCATTAACGGCATCAAAAAAAGTAAGGCAGCGGCATCATGACGAACCAACATCGAAGGACAAAGGGCTAACATGGCGGGAACTATTATTTCAATCAAAGACCTAGTAGTGCGCGCGCAGTTTGACGAAGATGGTCCAGACATAAACGAACTCATCATTGCCGAAAACGAAAACGCCACAGAGCTGTTCGTTGACCATCTTGAGCCCGGAGGTATTGCCTTCTGCTTAAATGTTCGCTCCGACCGCAGTCTGCAAAAGGGCATGAGAGTACAGCGGAGTGGCAGGGGTATCGAAATACCGATTGGCGATGCCACAATCGGCCGTATTTTAAACGCACTGGGGGACCCGCTCGATGGTCAACCGGCCATTACCGCCGAGGACGCTCAGCGCAAAGATATTTTAAAATTACCACCCAAGAGTACTAACTTCTCGGTGGCGAAGCCCGAGATTCTCGAAACAGGCATTAAGGTTATTGACTTCTTTACCCCGTTTGTCAAAGGTCGCAAAATTGGCGTTATCGGCGGTGCAGGCGTGGGTAAAACAGTCGTAACAATGGAACTTATTAACAACACTGCACAGAGCAGCAATAGCCTATCTTTTTTTGCTGGTATTGGTGAGCGTATCCGTGAAGGTCATGAGTTATGGGATACCTTGCGCGAAAACGACCTTCTTAAAAATACCTGCATGTTCTTTGCGCAGATGAATGAAAATCCTGTGCAGCGCTCGTTGATTGGTATTTCGGCTACCGCCGGAGCCGAATATTTTCGCGACGAACAGCACAAAGACATTCTGTTTTTTGCCGACAACATGTTCCGTTATATTCAGGCGCGTAACGAGCTTTCTACCATTCTCGACCAAATTCCTAACGAGGGTGGCTACGAACCGACCGTTTTTTCTGACGTCAAAGTGCTGCAAGACCGCTTAAGCTCGAACGAAAATGGTTCGATTACTTCTGTGCAGACAATTTATGTTCCGGCCGATGATATTTCTGACCCGGCTGTGCAATTCATTCAGCACGAAATGGATTCTATTATTGTACTGAGTCGTAAGGTTGCAGAGCAGGGGATCCGCCCAGCAGTCGACTTGACCCTCACTTCATCGAGCCTACTCACCCCAGAAATTGTCGGTGAGCGCCATTATTTGCTGAGTGTCAAAGTGCAGGCGCTGATTCAAAAATATGAATCACTTAAAGGTATTATTGCCATTATCGGCGAAAACGAGCTGAGTCCGGCCGATCGGGCTGATTATGCCAAGGCCAAAAAACTAATTGCAAACTTTACGCAAAACATGAATGTTATGACTAAGCACAATGGCATCCCAGGTGATTTCTTTACGCGAGAGGAAACCCTAAAGAGTATTGAAGAAATCATTATATGAGCGACGAAACGCCGACAAGCGATACTCAAGCCAAAGAGGCAGCGTCTACAACTGATGGTCGGTCAATGCACGTCAAAGTGTATTCTCCATTTAAGGTATATTTTGAGGGTACGGCCGAAAGCGTTAGTGCCGAAAGTGCCACAGGTCCATTCGACATCTTACCAAAACACCACAACTTTATTACTTTGCTCGATCCATGTGACTTAATTATCCGCACTGGCAAAGACGAAGAACAAGCCATCGCAATCCAGGGCGGTATTATGCATGTCAAGGCCGATGAGGTTATTGTTTTTCTGGATGTTTAAGCCGTCGCCCACATAATATCGCAATATTACTTCATCTCATTAGCATATAGCCATAGAGGTGACTTTCACCTGGGATTTTAAAAGAAACAAAATAGTAGCTAATAGTTACTCGACAGCAAAATAGTCAAAACCAAAGCTGCTGAGTGCTGGAGCGGGAGTGGCCGTACACACACTAAACGATGTGCTATTGCGGTTTATGTAGTACGAAAGCGCACCTGCAGCATCGCCCACAGGCGTAACAATAACTTTTGGTGTTGCATTAAACTTTTGCGCAAAGCGTACGGTCACAAAACAACCCGCCGAAGCACTAGAGCCGGTATTAATATTAATACTGCCAGCCGAGTCAGACCCGCTTAGGGCGACAGTCCCACCCGAACCGAGAGCGTTGCCAGCATCACGACTGGGGGTAGCGCCGCCCAAACTTAAATGTTTTGTAAGTGAAAGATTGCCGTTAAGCTGAAGTGTATTAACATTGAGCTGTGGCGCAGACAGGGGGCCGCCAAAAGTGCCCGAGCCTGCCACACTTAAGTTCTTTTGGACGCTTAGTTGACCCTGAAAAGCTGCATCACCCTGCACACCAAGATTTTTATTGACCTGGATTTGCTCAAACACACTATTACCAGACACAGTAATGCCTGGAATGTTTAGGGAGCCGCCCACCTGAATCGGCCCGGCTACCTCTAGGCTGTCACGAATGAGTACTTTACCGGCGAACACGGCATTGCTCTGTACGCTGAGCACTTGCTTAGGTTGCCCAACGGTTACATCGCTGGTGGCGAGCTGTTTGAGTGTAGAATCGTTAAGGGTTTGAGTTGGAATGGTTGTTTTGGAGGCGTTTTGACTTGCTAAATATGTGGCAGCAATAATAGCCCCGGCGATGACGAGTAAAAGAATAAATATAAGTAAGTAAATATTAATACGATGAATGCCAAACTTTTTGGTTTTGACTTTTTTGCTATCGGTTGATGGCATCGCTGCCGTGGTAGAGGCTTCGCTGTTGTTTTCTAGGCTATTAGTATCTGTCGACTCTAGAGAGCTGCTAGACTGTTCTGTTTCGTTATTTTCCATATGGGAAATTCCACCCTTAATCTTGCTTACGCTTTATCTGTATCATACTAGATTTTTGGCGTAAATAAAACACTCCAATTATATATTTAGAGCGGTATCGGTTGCGAAACAGCCAAAAGTAAGAGAAAATGACATAAGCATCATGAAGCGTTGGACAGCAATTGGCAAAAAAAGCGTTATGGTTGGAGTGTTGGCACTCGGACTTATTTATGCGTCGTGTCCTCTCGTCTTTGCTCAGCAATCACAATCCCCTAACTACCAAATCAACGAAGCCTTCTTTGGCACCGGTGGTGATCTAAAGGCGTGTTCGGGAGGCTATTGCTCTAAACAGTCTGCTGGTGAGCTAACGGTTGGTAACAGCAAGAGTGGAACGTACCAGATTTGGTCTGGCTTTAACACTAACCGTGAGCCGTCACTTATAGCGATTGTAGAGGTTGGGGCGGTTGATTTAGGGGTACTTAACGTAAATACGCCGCGCATGGGATTTGCGCGCTTTACCGTATTGTCTTACCTTGCAGGGGGCTATGTGGTTCAGATTGCCGGACAGCCGCTCAAGATTCCCAACCATACCATGCCGGTGCTGGGTACAGCTACGGCTTCGGTCGCTGGGAGCGAGCAATTTGGTATGAATCTTGTTACTAATACTGCTCCGCTCAGCATCGGTGCTAATCCGTCGCAAGATCCTGATTTTCCCACCGACCCATTTGGGTTTGGAGCTGCGGCTCCTGGGTACAACACCGCCAACCAATATAAATTTACCAATGGCGACATTATTGCACAGTCACCGACTTCGTCGGGCACGACCCGCTATACGCTTAGCTACCTTGCAAATACTAGCCCACTGACACCTGCCGGCACTTACACTGCTGATCATAGTATCGTAGTAACTGCTACCTTTTAGCCGCTTTTATCTATCTTGGTGAGCGGGCACAAGTGTTTCATAGCACGGGATATTATTTTGCCTTGCTCAAAAACCACTACTAATCAGTCTGAAATAGGTACTAGTACAATACATTTTTAGAGCTAAAAGCGCACCAGGTAAATAATGTTGTTAAAAGTATAAATAACAACACTAAGATAAAATTATAAAAAATAACACTTGTAATTCATATTTTTGCATGATAGAGTTAGTGATGTAAATATTAAATAAATACATACAACAGGAGAAATGTAGTATGAAATCAGTAACCAATGTCTTCGGACGGTCTGTGACTGCCGCCATGGCACTGGCTTTCATGGTCGGTTGTACTATTCCCGCACTGCTTGGTTCGGCAGCGCAGGCAGCACAAGTACAGACCCGCAGTATAAAAATGAGTGACTCAAGGCCCAGTGCCACTGGGGTAGACTATTTGTTAGAGTTTACGACCAGCGGTTCGGCAGCAACTGATGGTTTGGTTGTGGAATTTTGTAGCGATACACCGTTAATTGGAGCATCCTGCGCTACGGCAGCAGGATTTGTCCCCACCCTCACATCAGTAACTGCGAGTACTGGTACCGTGACTTCGCCAGCAGCGAATCAGCTTAAAGTGACCGGACTGACGATTGCCGGAACGGGTACATACAGTATTACATTTTCAAATATTACTAACCCAAGCGGACTTGGCACGTTCTACGCTCGTCTTACGACGTATAATGGGGCAGCCATTGACGCATTTACCGGGGGTTCGGTAACGGGTGCTTACGAAGACTACGGTGGTTTTGCCCTCAGTACTGTCCAGCAAGTAACCGTAACCGCCCGTGTTATGGAAACGCTAACCTTCTGTGTGTCTGGCGAGCCAATCGACAACACTACAGCTGGGTCAGATGCAATAGTGCGCAGTGGCTGTATCCAGGCACAGACGCCAGCGGTTGATATTGGTAGTGGTACCCCCAAGGTGCTCTCGGCGGGGCAAGTTGACCGCGACAGTGCCTGGATGCAACTGTCTACCAATGCCACTAATGGTGCCATTGTACGCATGAAAGCTACCAACACTTGTGCCGAAGCTGGACTCAGTAGCACCGGTGGTGCGGCTTGTTCCATCCCTGGCATCAACGGTGGTGGTAACGGTTCAGCTGCCGCAGCTATTGTCGCTGGTACTGCTGGATTTGGGCTGTTCGTTGATAACAGTACGGCCACAACCGGTGTTGCCAACAGCGTGGGTGGACTCGTGGTGGGTGATGTCAACTACCATAGCTCAACTCCTGCCAACGCCAACATTGCTGACCCAGCCAACCTGCATTACGGCATGGACCGTCAAAGCGGTACCGGTGCTCAAGGTGTCTTGACTGTCTACGGTGATCCAATTGCAGCTAGCAGCGGACCAGTCAGCCAAGAAAACAACGAACTTGTCTTTGCGGCTACCTCAAGCCTGACCACTCCTGCAGGTATCTATACCGGCAACGAAATCTTGATTGCGACAGGAACGTTCTAGGCTACAGCACTGAATAATAACCTCAGACACATAGTTGTCATACGAAACTACAGATACGGCCAAAGACTTATCCACAGCTTTGGCCGTTTCTCCTTGCCGGGTATTGCACGCATAAGCACAAATGTGATAATATGCGACCGTTAACACCTAAAACAAACAACAAACCAAGGAGAATAACAATGAATATCAAACGTACTATGCTGGGTCGAGCGACAGCGCTCTTTTCGGCATTTGCCATAGCTGTTGGAGCCGTTGTGCCCCTGCTGGCGCAATCACATGCCGGAGCAGCGCAGCTACAGTGGCGTGAAATTAAAATGAGCGATTCACGTCCGAGCGCAACAGGCGTAACCTATCATGTCGAATTTGACGCTATCGGTGCAGCACAAGAACTCGTTGTTGAGTTTTGTGCGGATACCCCGCTTATTGGTGCATCTTGTGACACAACTGCAGCGGGTATTCCAACACTCACTGGCGCGACCTCAAGCTTAGGAACGCCTGCTGTTACAGGAAACCTAGTCAAAATTACCGGTCTCACGGTAACTGGTAGTAATTATAGTGTTGACTTGGGCGGCATTAGCAATCCCTCGAACCTAGGCAGTTTTTATGCCCGCTTACTCACCTTCACAACTGGCGGTTCAGCTGCCTACTCAGGTGGTTCTGATCCTGATTACGCAACAGCTGTCGATTATGGCGGTCTTGCACTTAGTACTGTGCAACAAGTTACTATCACGGCTCGGGTTATGGAAACGCTAACCTTCTGTGTGTCTGGTGACAAAATCGATGGTAGCGTTGCTGGCGTTGATAATTGTGCTGACGCCACAACACCCTCAGTCGATATTGGTACTGGTACGCCAAGGGTCTTGTCTGCTAGTGCAGTTGACCGCGACAGTGCCTGGATGCAACTGTCTACCAATGCCACTCATGGTGCCATTGTACGCATGAAAGCTACCAACACTTGTGCCGAAGCTGGACTCAGTAGCACCGGTGGTGCGGCTTGTTCCATCCCTGGCATCAACGGTGGTGGTAACGGTTCAGCTGCCGCAGCTATTGTCGCTGGTACTGCTGGATTTGGGCTGTTCGTTGATCATGGCACAGCAACTACAGGCGCAACAAACAGCACAAGTGGTAAGGTATTTGGTGATGTCAACTACCATAGCTCAACTCCTGCCAACGCCAACATTGCTGACCCAGCCAACTTGCATTACGGCATGGACCGTCAAAGCGGTACCGGTGCTCAAGGTGTCTTGACTGTCTACGGCGACCCAATTGCCGCCAGCACTGAGCCTGTCAGCCAAGAAAACAACGAACTTGTCTTTGCAGCTACCTCAAGCCTGACCACTCCTGCAGGTATCTATACCGGCAACGAAATCTTGATTGCGACAGGAACGTTCTAAGTAAATAACAAGGAGGAATTGATTGTGCGCTTGGTTTGGTCACTCAGTTCCTCTCGGCAACGAACTTTAGGTGTATTCTTTGCGGCACTCCTACTGTCTATGACGGTAGGAGTGTTTGTGTATTGGCCTGGTATTGCTAACGGCTTACAGGTACAGAATCGTGAGCTGCAGCTGAGTGATTCACGAATTGACACCACTACACAGTACAAGCTTTCGTTTACGACGCAATCGGCTGCTACCATTGGGTCAATTCGACTGCAGCTGTGCTCTAACAGCCCACTTCTTGACGATGCGTGTTTGGCACCTGCAGGCTTAAATGTTACAGCTGCCACGCTTACCGCGCAGGCAGGCTTGACGGGATTTAGTATCTCGCCTTTATCAACAGGTAACGTTATTATTCTTACGCGAACTGGTTCACCGGCGGGTGTTGCAAACGCCTCTTATACCTTCGATGGGGTACATAACCCCAGCACAAACGGCACATATTTTGGACGTATCGAAACATTTAGTAGTACCAATGCCACTGGAAGTAGAATTGACTACGGCGGGTTAGCTTTTCATATTAATGGGGGTGTTTCTATTAACCTAACCGTTCCACCATATTTGCTATTTTGCGTGGGGAAGACCATTCAGCCTTACGATTGTGCCACTGCTCAGGGCGATGCGATTGACTTTGGAGAGTTTACGCCAAACACTACCAGTACGGGACAAACGCAGTTCTTGGTGGGTACTAATGCTGAATATGGCTATGCGGTACGGGTAACAGGCACAACTCTTATGTCGGGCATTAACACTATCCCAGAACTCAGTACGCCTGATATATCACGCAAGGGCAAGAGTCAGTTTGGTCTTAATCTGCGCGCCAACTCAAGTCCGCCTGGTGGTACAAATGTACAAGGGCCAGGAACTGCGCAGGCTATCGGAAAGTATAATGTTCCCGATAGCTATGGATTTGTGTCGGGTGACGTATTGGCAACTTCGGCAACATCTGATGCCTACCGACTCTTTACGGTAGAGTATATTGTTAATGTCGATCGTAACCAGGCACCTGGGTACTATGTAAGTACTCTAGTCTATATTGCTCTCGCGAGCTTTTAGCCGCCAATACAGAGGCTTCTTCTTAACATTTTGCTTGCGGCTATGCTCTATGGTCTGCTATCATAAGCGCAAGCAGTAAAAAGAGGAAAAACATGCATACATTACTTCGCAATAGGTCAATTCGTACTATAGTCATGGGTGGTCTTGCGACCATAGCACTTATAATCGCTCCACAAGCAAGTGCACAGCAAGCCGGTGGCTCAGGAAGTGGGCTTCGCATTTCTCCGGTCAGGACCGAACTTACCATTAAGCCAGGTGAAGCAAAGAGCATTACCATCACAGTACAAAACGTGACCTCCGAAACCAAAGAATTCCAGGCTATTATTAATGACTTTGTGGCGGGCGACAACGAGTATGGCCAGCCGGCGCTTATACTCGATGCCGATAAATATGCTCCAAGCCATAGTCTTAAGCGCTATATTCAAGAAGTTCCTGACGTCACCATACCCGCAGGCCAGTCGAAAGAAGTAAAGGTAACAGTTAATATTCCCCGTGATGCCTCTGGTGGTGGGTATTACGGTGCGGTTCGCTTTGCCCCAGCGGGCCAGGGCGGTGCTAACAATATTACATTGTCGGCAAGTGTAGGATCTCTTATTTTGGTGAAGGTCCCCGGCACCGTAGAAGAAAACCTAACGATTACGAGTTTTGATGTCCGCAAGGGTGAAAAGGGCGTTAGTGGCAGTGCGTTCTTTACAACGAACAAAGATTTATATGCCACGGTTCGCTTTACCAACCAAGGAAACGTGCATGAACAACCCTTTGGCAAAGTAACAGTCAAAAAAGGTGGTAAAACCCTTCAGACTATCGAAATAAATAATCTGGACCCGAAAAGTAACGTACTCCCAGATAGCACACGACGTTTCGCCGTCAAACTAGATAAGGTAGGCAGCTGGGGTAAGTATACAGTCGAAGGCAACTTTGGCTACGGCACTGGCGGTAAATTGCTGAGTGCTAGCTCAAGCTTTTATGTCGTGCCTATGGCATTAATAGTGTTAGGACTGGTACTGCTCGCGCTACTCCTTCTGGCAATTTTCTGGTTGCCACGAGCAATCAAACGCTACAACGCAAACGTTGTACGTAAAGCACGACGCTAAGCGGACTTAGTAAGACCGTAAATCTACCACTCCTGGTATTGCAGTGGTAGATTTATATAAACTCTAGCCATTTCGGATGTAGTTCGTTATGCTGTAAGTAATAAACCATGAGCGCTATACACCAATTCAAATTTATTCGACAATGCATCATAGCAACTTTTTTAGCGGTACTACTTTTGCTGCCTGCAACTGTCCACGCCATTGGCAGCCCCGACCCACAACAATCGGGTGCTGCGGGCTTGACTGGTCGAATCTCTAGCCCGCCACCGACCCGTGGCGCAACCATTAGTGTCCCTACTGGCGGCACCGTAACAGGCAGCCAAATAACGGTGAGTGGACTTTGCCCCAACGGGCTGCTTGTAAAAGTGTTTAGTAATAATATTTTTGTCGGTTCTGCCCAATGTGACCGAGGGAGCTTTTCGTTACAGATAGACCTATTTAGCGGTTCAAACGATATCATTGCTCGAGTTTATGATGCACTGGACCAGGCTGGGCCCGATAGCAACACAGTAACAGTAGTGTTTAACGATGGTCAGTACTCGGAATTTCGACAACGAGTGAGCCTAACAAGTGCAATTGCAAAGCTGGGCGCACCCGTTGGCACACAGCTATCTTGGCCGATTATTATTAGCGGTGGTACCGGCCCTTACGCTATAAGTGTTGATTGGGGTGACGGGAGCGCTGCAGACCTAAAAAGTGTTGCTTTTGCGGGGACATTTAGCTTGACTCATACCTACAAGTCTGCCGGTATCTACCGCGTGGTCGTGAAGGCTACTGATTCCAAGGGGACGATAGCGTTCTTACAGCTAGTTGGGGTAGGGAGCGGCCCGGTAACGCAGGGCAGCAGCACTAACTCTGGCAAATCAAGTTCGGGCTCCAACGGTGGAGTGATTATTAGGTATATTTGGTGGCCAATGATACTGCTTGTACCAATTATATTTTTGATGTTTTTGGTGGGGCGAAAGTATGAACGGGATGCTATACGTCGTCAGATTGAGCGACAAACCGAGATGTATAGTCAAGAAATTCAGCGTTAGATTTGGCAGCTCCCAATTTCTAAAACCCTTGTCGTCTGAAATTCTAGATTCTTTGCTGCGTTCTAAACTCTCTCCGTGCTTTATTCATGTCTCTGCTCTGAGATATCTGATACCTTCTTCTAGCATCCATTGCTCCCCGCAATCGCAGAGCGAAGAAGAGTGGTCTAAGCGCCCTTCTTTGGCTCTTGTTCCTCATCGCCCACCCCCCTATACTGTAGACAATGAAAGTCTATGTCGGTCTAAGTGGTGGTGTCGATAGTTCAGTAACAGCAGCCAAGCTCATCGAGCAGGGGCATGATGTGACAGGCGTGTACATGAAAAACTGGAGTCAAGATTTGCCGGGCTTTGATTGTCCGTGGCGCGAGGACTATCGAGACGCCAAAAGAGTAGCGGTTGACCTAGGCATCCCCTTTGAGCTTTTTGATTTTGAAACCGAATATCGTCAGCGTGTTGTTAACTATATGCTCGACGGCTACAAGCAGGGGCTGACTCCCAACCCAGACATTATGTGTAATCAAGAAATAAAATTCCGACTATTTTTAGAAGTTGCGCTTTCAAAAGGGGCCGAGATGATAGCCACCGGTCACTATGCAAGGGTTATTCATACAAAAGAAGGGGCCGAGCTACACATGGCGGCCGACGCCAACAAAGACCAGACCTACTTTTTGTATCGGGTAACCGAAGACGCACTGCGACACAGTTTAATGCCGATAGGTGACTTTCCAGACAAACAGTCGGTGCGAGCCGAGGCAGCACGGCTGGGCCTTGCCACTGCGCAAAAGAAGGACAGCCAGGGTATCTGCTTTGTCGGCAAGGTTGGTATAAAAGAGTTTTTGCTGCACGAGCTTGGCCCGCAACAGCCTGGAACGGTCCTCGATCAACACGGCGTGGCGATTGGTGAGCACGAGGGGGCCATATTTTATACCATTGGCCAGCGCCAGGGCTTGGGTATCGGTGGCGGGCTGCCGTATTATGTGACAGGCAAAGATATGGCCAAAAACGAAGTTTACGTAACGACTGACATTCAAGATACAGCTCTGTGGCGAAACGCATTACGCTTGCAGCAGGTGCATTGGATTAACGCCGCGCCAACAGAACAAAAAAAGTACCAAATTCGCACTCGCCATCGTGCCGAGTTGGTGGGCTGCACTGTTGAAATGGCCGAAAACGGTGCTACTATTCGTTTGAACGAGCAAGTCCGGGCGATTACACCCGGACAGTCAGCAGTACTCTACGAGGGCACTCGTGTAGTTGGCGGCGGTATTGTCGTCTAACCTAGGCCGTAGGACGATTTGCTTCAAGCCCGTTAAAGAAAAGTGATGAAACCACTGCTCCCCCCAAAACGTTTGAAGAGTAATCGCGTCGGAACGCATCACCTTCGGCAAGTAACTTTTCTCTTCTTTCTGCAGCCCAGTTTTGTTGAATTAGCATAGCTTGCTCATCCTCCATAGGTGAAGAGGGTTGTTCTGGTGTTGTCATAGCACTCCTTTTGACAGTTTTGTTATGTATATTGCCATGGTTATATTTATGGATTGATTTTTAGTATACACCAAAAACTCTAGTCAAAAGTTGTGATATGTATCACATTTATAGACTGTCCACTAAGCTAGCTGTGAGTGCACCAATGAGTTCAACCGAGGGCGCAAGGGGTTTCTCTTGAATCTTTACATATTTCTTGACGCCTAAAACTCCCTCAATGTCAGTAGCTGGCTCTAGCTTTTGAGAAGATAGGCTTATGGTGGATACCTTCTCATCGTTGCCAAAAAATGCCACTGCTAGTCGACCAACATTGTTGTCTCCGTTCAGTGAGTCAATATATGCAGTGGTTTTGGTCTCGAAACTCGCTCGTGAATCGATTCCAGGCATTTCTTTGGTCGTTTTACGGGTAATGCGTCGAATGCTAAGCGACAAAGTGGGGTCGTCGAGCATCGAAACCTGCTCTACCATGGTAGCACTTTGACAATCATCGACGATAGCGGCAATCGCCAGTTTTAGCTCGTTTGGTTCAGTAGGCATATAGCGTATTCTGCCGCACTGCAGATGAGACAGAATATTTGTGTGCACATCGGTCTCAGGCACTGAATGGGACAAAACATCAGTCTTAACGGGTCTATCAGAGCCAGCTTCTTCAATAAAAAGACTTAGGTAGTTATGGGTGTTAGCTGCACGTATAAATCGCAACTGATTACTACCCATCTGGCTGATTGCACTCCAAGGAATGCTAATTTGCGAAGGCGAAAGAGTTATGCCGTGTTTTGTAGAGCGGGGCACAGCTGTCACTTCCCAGGGCTTGCTGCGGAGAGCAGAACCTTGAGACATTGCAGCTAAAATGCCAAAATGGTCAGGATGCAACAGGGGTGAGCCAGAGCTGAGCACATCACTCACAATAAGTTCTCGATATGTTTCTGCAGGTGGGCTCCCCTCGAACGGTGAGGTAATAAGTGCGTGGAGCTCTTCTGCTGCTCGAGTGAAGCTAGAATGCATAAATATATTATAGCACTTTAAATTATCATAGTCAATGGGGTCGAAAGAGGAGAAGTGTTTATGGTAAAATAGACCAGATATGCTAGATAAAATGAAACAGATTAAATCTGCCGCTCTTTCTCGAGTCAGTGCTCGCCAAGATGCTGCCGCCCAAAAACATATTGTTGCCCTCGATATTGGTACCGAGTATGTCAAAGCCTTGATTGGTCGGATAGACGAAGGCGGTACCATAAGCATCATTGGGGCTGGCCGTCAGCACCAGTCTTTAAGCGATATGCAGGCCGGCGCAGTGGCCGACATTGGTGGGGTAGTCGAAAACTGCGACAAAGCCCTTAGTGAGGCCGAACAGCAGGCCGGTGTGAGCGTGCGAAGTGCTGTGATTGGTATTGCCGGGGAACTAATTAAAGGTAAGACAACCACTGTTAGGGTAGTACGCACGCAGCCCAAAAAGGCGCTGGATATGCCCGAAGTAGAAAAAATTATTCGTTTAGTTCAGGAGCGTGCCGAAGCCAGGGCCCGCGAGGAGCTTGCCTGGGAACTTGGTGGTAAAAAAATCGAAGTACGGCTCGTCAATAGCGCTCTTGTGGGGATGGAGATAGACGGTTATACGGTAACAAACCCGGTTGGTTTTCAGGGAAAAGAAGTTGTTGTGCAGTTGTATACGGCATTTGCACCAATGATTCACATTGGGGCACTTGAGCGAGTGGCCGAGCAGCTTGATCTTGACCTTTTGGCGGTTGCTGCCGAACCGTTTGGCGTGGCCCGAGCGGTAATTGGTAATGACCAGTCAGCCAGCATGAGCGCCGTACTTATGGACCTAGGCGGCGGAACGACCGATATTGCTGTGGTGCATGAAGGTGGCGTGCAGGGTACAAAAATGTTTGGGATTGGCGGCCGAGCATACACTCGTGCTATCGAACGCGATTTGGGAGTAGAGTTTGACCAGGCCGAGGACTATAAAGTGGGGCTCAAAGACGATGAAGTGCCGGCTAAAGTTCGTCCCAAGGTTGAGGTGGCGCTTACTAAGACACTCGATGTCTGGATGGGCGGAATAGAACTGGCGTTGGCCGAGTTTACCAAGCTTGACCATCTACCACATCGCGTTTATTTGTGCGGGGGTGGTTCATCACTCGAAATGCTCGTTGACCGCCTTCAAGACACTGACTGGTACACCAAGCTGCCATTTACCAGGAAGCCCCTAGTCGCACACATACGCCCCGACCAAGTGGTGGGCATTAGCGATACTACAGGCCATGTCAATGATCATACCTATATTACGGCCATGGGGTTACTCCGCGTCGGCCTAGACACAGTGCAGTTTACCGGTACAACAGGCGACAGCGTTAAAGAGAAACTTGACAGGATACTCCATGTCTAGCCAGTATTTTCAGCAGCGTATTTTGCGAACAAGCAATGAAAGCAGGAACTATGCCAGCCAAGATTAAAACCGCAGCAGTCACTAAGTCCAAAGAAACCATCTACATTGATGTTGATGACGAAATAACCAGCATTATTGAAAAACTTCGGACTAGTAAGGGCACTATTTTGGCATTAGTACTGCCTAAGCGCGCCACTATGCTTCAGAGTGTTGTTAACATGAAGCTCCTCAAGCGAGCGGCCGACGATGTCAAGAAAAACCTTGTGCTTATTACGACCGAAAAGACCATCCTACCCCTAGCCGGAAGTGTTGGACTGCATGTGGCGACAACCCCCACTAGCCGTCCTGCCATTCCGGCAGTAGTGAATCGTCCGGACGATGCAGTCGAAAACATTAGTGAACCTATAGGTCTCGATGATGAAGCCGTCGAGGACTTTGATTCCCAGGCACAAGCAGCAACACCAATTGGTGCGCTGGCGGCTGCTCAAAAGCCTGCCTCACTCGATGATGAAATCGAAGAGACTGAGGCTATCACCATGCCCGAGGAAGATACTGTTATAGAGCCATCTGCAACCGACAAAAAACCCGTTCCTAAAGACAAAAATCTTGCAGTACCAAGCTTTGACTTGTTTAAAAAGCGTATTGCGCTCGGCGTGCTTGCAGCAATACTGCTTGTAGCTGCCTGGGTACTAGCATTTGTTGTCTTGCCTAAAGCCACCGTTACCGTTGCTACCGAAACCAGAACCATAGATACCGACATATCGCTTACGCTAGACACTGCTGCCAAAACTCTCGACAGCACAAAAAAAATTGTGCCAGCAACAGCTTTTTCATTACAAAAATCATATGCACAACAGGTGTCAGCAACGGGCCAGCAGAATAACGGCGAGAAGGCAACCGGCAAGATAACCGTTACGAACTGTACCGACAACTCAATCACAGTACCAGCCGGTACTAGTTTTACTAAAGATAATAAGGCTTTCTTGTCGGCAGAATCTATGAGTGTACCTGGGAGTAACTTTACAAGTTCAGGCACCTGCAAAGAAGACGGAAAACGTACTGTAAACGTCACGGCAGTAAAGGCCGGAGCCGCCTACAATCTTGCCCCAGGCACTTATAGTTTCTCGGGCTCCACGGCGAAGGTTTCTGCTTACGGCTCGGCAATGACTGGAGGCACGGATGATATTACAAAGGTGGTCGCTCAGAGCGACATAGACACAGCCAAAGAAAAGATTACTACCTCGCAAGATGTAACCGCCATGAAACAGAGCTTACAAGACGGCCTCAAGGGCAAGGGAGTAGTACCAATACCCTCAACGTATTTGGCAAGTGAGCCGCAAATTACTAGCAGTGCACAAGCTGGCGACAAGGCTGACACCGTAACCGTAAATGCAGTGGTTACCTATAACATGCTGGGTGCTATGCAGTCAGACCTCGAGGCGCTGGTCAAAGAAAATGTGCAAAAAGAAATTGGTAATACTGCAAAAGCGTCGCAAAAAATAATTGACTTTGGACTTAAGAAAGCTACGTTTGCTCAGGACCAGCCAGCTACCAAGACTTCGGCCTCAGTTGGACTAAAGACTCGTTCAGTGGTGGGGCCTGAGCTGTCAATTGCCGCTCTTAAACAACAGGTTGCTGGCAAAAAATCTGGACAAATTAAACAGGAACTGACGCAAATCGAAGGCGTGACAGACGTTAAAGTCGCGTATAGCCCGTTCTGGGTTAGTTCGGTTCCTAAAAACGTTAACAAAATAACCGTCACACTTGATTAGTATAATTGGGGTACACTAGCTATATGAATGACCAGGATTATACGATACTCGGTATAGATTATGGCGATGTACGTGTTGGCATCGCTCTAGCGCACAATATCGCAAAATTACCCCATCCGCTCACAACGCTCTCCAACAATGACCAACTGATTACGACCATTGCCCAAATAATTCAAGAACAAAATACGAAACTAATTGTGCTAGGACTGCCACTCAGTGCTAGTGGCAACGAAACACAGCAGACTCAAAAAGTGAGACAGTTTTGTAGCCAGCTTTCTGAGCAGGTGCCATGGCCGGTTGTACTGGTTGATGAATCATATTCCAGTGTTGCGGTACAGGAACGTCATGGTCACGCGGTTGTTGCAAAAGAAGCCATCGATGCACAGGCGGCTGCGGTAATACTAGAGAGATACTTTATGGAGCAAAAAGGAGAAGCACAATGAAACGTAAGGGCCAAACACTACGGGTCATCGGTAAAAAAAGTATGACTCGCAAACTTATTGCTGCCTTGGCTATCTTTTGCCTGCTTGCAGGCGCTGGATTATTATATGGCGTCAATAAATATCATGAAAACCTGCGCCCGGTCAGTACAAGTACCCAGCCTAAAACCGTCGCAATCGCAAGTGGAGCCACGGTACGAACTATCGCCACAACTTTGCGACAGCAAGGCCTTATACGCAACGAGTGGGCCTTTACGCGCTATGCACAACTAACAAATGCCGGGCGCTATTTGCAGGCAGGCACTTACGAGTTTACTCCTAGCCAGAGTACTCAAGAAATCATTGGTCAGCTCACTCACGGCAAAGTTGCAACCCAGCTCGTCACAATTCTTCCTGGCAAGCGTATTGACCAAATCAAACAGTCACTCATTAGACAAGGCTTTAGCGAGCAAGAAGTCGACCAAGCTCTCGACCCCGCACAATACGAGTCAAGTCCAGCACTTGTTGACAAGCCAAAAGGGGCGAGTCTCGAAGGATATATCTATCCTGAATCTTTCCAGCGTACGGCCGATACTAAAGTCTCGTCGATTGTTCAGCAGTCCATTTTGCGTCTTCAGAAACAGCTTACTCCAGAGGTAAGAGACGGATTTAAAAAACAAGGTATTACTGTATACCAAGGGTTAATATTGGCCTCAATTGTAGAAAAAGAAGTGGTCAAACAGTCTGATAAAAATCAGGCGGCGCAGGTTTTTTTGACCCGCATAAAGGTAGGTATGCCACTTGGCAGTGATGTGACGGCTTTTTACGGTTCTGAGCTGGCGGGTAAGGGCCAAGATGTCACCTACGACACACCCTATAACACTCGTATTCACACCGGTATGCCTCCAACACCAATTAGCAATGTTAGCGAAAGTTCTTTGCAGGCAGTAGCAAAGCCGGCCGCTACCGACTGGTTGTTTTTTGTAGCTGGCGATGACGGAACGACCTACTTCTCCAAAACAGTCGCTGAACATGAAGCTTTGACCAAAAAATATTGCATCAAACTATGTCAATAAACAGAGACAGAAAAATATAGTTCGTAAAATGTTCGCTAACTTAGTTGCATAGATAGCTAGATTTGTTATAATAACGCGGTGGCTATGTCAAAATTCTCTTGTCATGGCCGAATCTTTTGTGCCACATACGAACGAAAAGTCAGCAGAGAATGCTCTGTTGCCAATACTAAGTAAGATGCACAAATAGGAACGCAAAAGATATGGCTTAGGCTGTAAGGACTGCGTAAGGAGAATGATTATTAGATCCACATCATCTGATTCGTTTGCGACTCACTTGAACCCTGTTAAGTATTTCTCGCGGAGCAACCGTCTACAAAAGACATTGCGGCGCAAGACTTTTCGACGTCGGGCTATACGCTATAGTCTGCTAGCTGGCAATTTTGCCGTATTGGCTGCCGTAATCGGCTTTGTTTGGCATAGTTCAAGCGCTACCCAGACAAATGATGTTATTGTTGCCCATGCTAGTGGTTCATCGGTACAGGCAACACCCGCTAATCCAGTCGATAGACTCACTGCATATGACGTTGCGGCTAACATTGCCCGTGCCACTAAGCTTTCAGAGGCGACTCCACTTACTAACCAGGCTCAGAGTGCCAAAGTAACCGTTGCCATGAGTACAAGCGACACGAGTATTGCAGCTAAGCCACAGGTGGTCACCACTGCCCTAAAGAGCTGGCGAGATATTAAAGAATATAAGGCCGTCGAAGGCGATACAGCCTCGTCAATCGCTCAGAAGTTTGGCATTACTTCTGACAGTGTACGGTGGTCAAATAATTTGCCGAGTGAAGCGGTAACGGTAGGATCAACACTCATTATTCCACCAATTAACGGTATTGCCGTAGTGGTAAAAGACGGTGACACCCCCCAGTCATTAGCGACCAAATACAATGCAAATGCCGACCAGGTCTCGCAGTATAATGATGCCGAACAAACCAGCCTAGTAGTGGGACGCCGAGCCTTGATACCAGACGGCAAAATCATTGTTGCCGCACCAGCTGCTACCCGTCGCAACGCCACAGTTGCAGTTGTGCCTGGAAGTACAAGCTTTACGCCACGTTATGGCGTTAACGGTTATGATTTCGGCTGGTGTACCTACTATGCCGCTGCCAAAACTGGCGCTCCTGGCAATTGGGGCAACGCCAATACGTGGGCCTATTATGCACGACTGAGTGGTTGGAACGTCAGTAGCAGTCCTAGTGCTGGCGCCATATTCCAAACTCCTGCAGGTTGGGCGGGGCATGTTGGCTATGTTGAGGAAGTCTACAACAACGGTACCATGAAGGTGAGTGACATGAACGGTTTTGCCGGATTTGGTCGCGTGGGATATGCGGTTGTTTCGGTGAGTGCTTACCCCAACTATATTACTCGCTAGAACATATTTTTAGGTATTTTGCTACATTTTTGCTATACTACTAAATAATGAAGTTTATTGACGTAGCTGCGGTAGAGGTGCGTGCTGGCGATGGCGGCAATGGTCGCACGAGTTTTCGACACGAAAAGTTTGTCGATCGTGGTGGCCCAGATGGTGGTGACGGTGGAAATGGCGGTAATGTGGTGTTTGTGGCGAGCCGCAACCAAAACACACTCATGGCATTTCGCTTTCAAAAAGAGCTGGCTGCACAAGACGGTGACAATGGTGATAAAACACGACGTCACGGTAGACGAGGCAGGGATCTTATTGTGGAGGTGCCAGTCGGTACTGCTGTGTATGACGGTGATTTGTTACTTTGTGACCTAATAACAGATACTCAAACGGCTATTATTGCCAAGGGCGGTCGCGGAGGCTTCGGCAATGCACACTTTATTAGTTCGGTGCGTCAGGCACCAAAGTTTGCCGAACCTGGAGGTAAGGGTGAGCAACGTAGCTTGCGGCTTGAGCTCAAGCTCATTGCCGATGTCGGTCTAGTTGGCCTGCCAAATGCTGGTAAGTCGACCTTTTTGTCGGTTGTAAGCAATGCTAAGCCCGAAATCGCCGATTATCCATTTACCACGCTCACGCCAAATCTTGGGGTAGTAGATGTTAAGGGAGCAGGCAGTATGTTGGTCGCTGACATTCCGGGCCTGATTGAGGGTGCCGCTATAGGCAAGGGCTTAGGCGACGAATTTCTGCGACATGTTGAACGCACTGCAGTACTATTTCATTTGGTAGACGCTACCAGTGCGGATGTGACTACAGACTATCGTGTTATTCAAAAAGAGCTTGCGGAATATAAAATTGACCTTACTACCAAAAGGCAAATTGTTGCACTCAGCAAAATTGACCTCGTGGCCGAAAAAGAACTAAAAAGCAAAGTTGCTGCACTTAAAAAAATCCTACCCAAGTCTGAGGAGCTATTTCAAATATCATCGCAAGCCCACGCTGGAACTAAGGAAGTAATTTATCGACTTCTGGACCTTGTACAACATTATCGTCGTGAGGAGTTGGCAAAAGAGCCCGAACCAGGCACCGAGCTTGGTTTGCCCGTACTGCGTCTGGCCGAGGAAAAGCCCTGGAAAATCGAACAAACCAGCAAAGAGCTATATTATATCACTGGTGATAGAGTCGACAAATTTGCTGCTCGCACAGATTTTAATAACGAAGAATCTATCCAACGCTACCGCTCTATACTCAAAAAGATGGGTGTGGTGCATGGGTTATTGCGTCAGGGCATTGAACCTGGCCACCACGTCAAGACCAACTATGGTCAGTTTGAGTGGTAGTGTAACGGCTACAAAACGCTCATACTTGCATTGGCGTCAACTAGAGTATACAATCGCATAACAGAAATTTAATAATAGTGCAGGTAGGGAGTGAAACATGTTTGAACGTGGCCGGAATAATGAAGCAGGAAGCGTTAGTGTAAAAAAAATTGGTGCGATGCTAGGCGCTCTGGCTTTTGCTGGACTCGGTTTTTTGGGGGGAAGACTCTGGGAGGAGAATAATTCAGATGAGCGCGTACGTGACGCCGAACACACTGTACAGATTCTCAATCAGCAGGCAACCGACCTGATTCGGGGTCAAAAGGGGTTTGAAACTGCCACTGGTGTTTTGGTGACAACCGCAGACCGTTCGGTGAGTTTCGATGTAGCTAAAAGCGAAACTAATCCGTTTGCAGACACATGTACTGTAGACTACACAGTTAATGGGGTTAATAACTTGGTTTTGTCGCTTGGCAAGCAGATTACTTGCACCGAAACCATCCCAACCAAGAAGTAACACCATGGATATATACAAGAACGCCGAACTTATTCCAACGCCCTCACGTCTCAAGCGTGTCGGGAGGACGGTTGGCAAGGTTGCCACTGTTTCGGCTGCTGTGGCCGTACTCGTTGCCGGCTCAGCAGCAGCAAGAGAAATGAACCAAATCTATTCCTCCGAACAAGACGCCAAAGAAGCAGCTCGTGCTAAGACGCCGGCCATGCAGTATCTGCGGAGGTACGACCCTCGCCTAGGAACGGTACCCGAATCTAAACTTTTGCTCCACATATATCCGCAGACAGACACCTTTAAACTCGATATTTTCAACCAAGACAACACGCAAATCGAAAGAACCTGTAACGGCAAGTATGACACGGGATTTCTGCATGTTAAACCAGTAGGCAATATTGTTTGTAGCACGACCGTCCAGGTAGTGCCAACGAAGTAAACCTGTTAGACTACCAATGTATGAGCCAACCAACTTTTTTTTGGTACGATCTTGAAACGTCTGGAATCAATCCGCGTGATGACCGTATTATGCAGTTTGCAGGCCAGCGAACCTCGCTTGAGCTTGAGCCCATTGGCGAACCGGTCAACATACTTATTCGGCTAACCGACGATGTATTGCCGTCGCCCGATGCCGTACTAGTAACGGGCATTACGCCACAAATGACTCTGTCCGAGGGAGTCACCGAAGCGGCGTTTCTGAAGACCTTTCATGAAGCTGTGGCCATCCCTGGTACAACATTTGTAGGCTACAATAGTGTGCGATTTGATGATGAGTTCATGCGGCATCTGCTGTTTCGTAACTTCTATGATGCCTATGCATGGCAGTGGCAGGATGACCGTAGTCGCTGGGACTTGCTAGACGCAGTTCGTATGACCCGAGCACTTCGACCCAACGGAATACAATGGCCAGTTGTCGACGGCAAACCAACCAACAGCCTCGAGCAACTCACCCAGGCCAACGGCATAGAACATGCCAACGCCCACGACGCGCTCGCAGATGTGGAGGCGTGCATTGCAGTCGCTCGACTAATTCGTACTAATCATCCAAAGTTATTTGATTGGCTGGTTTCAACTCGACACAAGAATGCCGTGAAGACCTTGGTCGAAAAGAACGATCCGTTTGTTTATGCGAGCGGTAAATACGACAGTAATTACGAAAAAACAACTGTGGCGGTACGGCTAGCGTCACACCCGAAGGGACAGGGGTCGCTTGTGTATGACTTACGGCACGACCCAAGTGAATATATTGATTTAAGCCCCTCTGATTTGGTTGAACGCTGGCGCTGGACGCGTGACTCAAGTGCTCCAACGCGGTTGCCTGTCAAAACGCTCCAATACAATCGCTGTCCAGCCGTAGCGCCGCTTGGAGTGCTCGACGCGCTGTCGCAGCAACGCTTGCAGCTCTCACTCGTAACCATTCAAACAAATCTAAAAAAGCTTCGAGCCGCTAAGCATTTTGTCAAGAACGTAGAACATGCCCTTGCAGTACTTGATCAGCAGCAACAGCAGCGAATAGAGACTCTTACCCTTGAGCCCGAGGCTCAGTTGTATGATAGCTTTGTCGATAAAGCAGATACACAGCTACTAGGAGTATTGAGAGCTGCTGACCCCGCCGAAATTGCTAGTGTTGCTGAAGGACTTGTCGATAAACGACTTCGAGCAATTGCCCCTCATTACAAAGCACGCAATTTTGCTACCACATTGACCGATGACGAACGTTCGGCTTGGGAGGCGTATCGGTATGGACGCCTAATGGAGGGCGGGACAAAAAGCCAAGTTGCAAAGTTTATGCATCGGCTTAGTGAGATAGCCAAAACGACTACCAATCCCGACAAATTGTTTTTGCTTGAGGAACTACAGCTCTATGCCGAAAGTATCATGCCAATACAAGACGCTTAGTTTACGGTTTGTTTTTTCAAGAAACTATCAATCAGGGTTTTTCGACGATACGCCACAAACGTATAAATAATTTTTTTTAGCCGTTTACCCCAAAACAGCTGTACCAAAATAAGCGTCGCAAGCAACAACCAAAAACTAAACGGAATATAAATGTTTGTACCTGGAATCAATCCCAAAACCACGAGTTCTTGCATGCCGCACCTCTATGAATAATGCTATTAATGCGCATTATAGCACAGATTATATAAAAATACAATAATATTTTATAAAATGCTTATGGTTTTACAGTTTTGTTAGGCTTGCTGGGTTGATTTCGTCGGTTTCTAAAACGTTCCAGTCGGTCGCGGTTGAGAAGCGAAATAAAAGTTGCTGCAAAAAATGCAGAGCTAGCCACAGCAACTTGCCATGCGGCGGCATGACGGATTGCCAGCCACGCAGACACACAAAACAGTCCGAGTGCAACTAGGTCATATGCCCATTGCGCAACAGGATGCTTAGGAAAGAGTATTTGGGTGACCTTCCCGCCATGTTTCAAGACATATTCGCGCAGGTCCTGGGCCCATTTGTTGTGAATGCTGAGCAGGCTTAGACCAAGCAGCGCAAGTGGTATACCACCCGGGCCCGGCAGCCAACCTGTGAGCACCGCTGCAATCAACAGGCCATAGCCCGCGATGTCAGTGAGGACTCGTTTTGTTTGTTCTCGGAGCTTCATATGAGCTATTGTACCAGAGTTGGACAATCGCAACACGCTTGTGTTATGAAGGTATGTGTCGCACAATGAGCAACAGATTGAATATCGAAAATCAATACATATCACGAAAAAGAAGACATCTTTTATTACTTCGGGTAAGGCCCTTGTGTTTGGAATAGCCTTGGTTGTGGGGATGGGTTTTGCTGGGCAGGTGTCTCCGGCATCTGCGGCCATTACAAAAATTTTGTTTATAGTGCAGTTACCACTGGTAACAGTACAGCGCAGGGTGGCGGTAAGCTCGTAGAGACTGGCGCAAAAATCATGGCTACTTGTCTCGTTGCAGGTATGTTGAATGGTATGAGTACGCTGCTCTTTCGCTCCAAAAAGTCCTACCATATCTAAAAACGAGCGTTTGTTTTACATCTTTACATCTTTAACTAACTATAGACAGGGTGATTCAGGTTGAAACGAACTCTTAGTTAGGGCATCGTTGTTAGTATATGTATAGCAAAAAACAGTCAAAAAGCGTATACTATACCGGCTTATGCATGATGAAATTGTGGTCAAAGGTGCTCGGGAGCACAACTTAAAGAATATCGATGTTTCTATTCCGCGTGAGAAGCTCGTGGTTATTACTGGCCTGAGTGGTTCTGGTAAATCAAGCTTGGCATTTGATACTATTTATGCCGAGGGACAGCGACGGTATGTCGAGTCGCTCAGTGCCTATGCCCGGCAGTTTTTGGGCCTGATGGAAAAGCCCGATGTTGACCAAATCGATGGACTCAGCCCGGCGATATCAATTGACCAAAAGTCTACTAGCCGTAATCCACGCAGTACAGTCGCAACAGTTACCGAAATCTATGATTATCTACGTCTTTTATTCGCCAGAATTGGGGTACCGCACTGTCCGATTTGCCACAAACCCGTGGTGCGCCAAACGGCCGCCAATATTATTGATCAAATCGAGACGCTTTACCAGGACAAACGCATCTTGGTGCTTGCTCCTGTGGTTGTAGACAAAAAGGGCGCATTTGAGCATATTCCCGAGCAATACATGCGGGGGGGATTTGTGCGTGCGCGTATTGACGGCGTCGTGTATGCACTGGATGAGTTTCCCGAACTCGACAAAAACCTTCGCCACACCATAGAAATAGTTGTCGACCGCCTGGTGGCGAACGAAGCGTCACACACTCGCCTGGCACAGAGTGTCGAGCAATCACTTGAAATTGCCGAGGGCAAGGCTATAGTGCTTGATGCCGACACGAGTGAGCTAACATGGTTTACGCTGATGTATGCCTGTGAACAGCACCCCGAAGTCAAGATTCCCGAACTCGAGCCGCGCACTTTTAGCTTTAACAGCCCTCATGGCGCCTGTCCAGTCTGTACGGGGCTCGGTAATAAGCTAGTGGTTGACCCAGAGCTTGTAATCCCCAACGGCCGACTTACCATTGCCGAGGGTGCTATTCGGCCATTTAACCGCATTAATATGGATAATTGGTATATCAAAAAACTTCAGGCTGTCGCTGACCGTTTTGGATTTGACCTGCATCGCCCCACCGGAGACATCAGTGCCGAAAACATGCAGCGTATTTTGTACGGCACAGGCACCGAGAGTTACCGCGTTACCCTGGGAGGCGGCCGCTCGTTTAACACTACCTACGAGGGGGTAATACCTAACCTCGAACGTCGTCACAAAGAGACCGATAGTGAGTTTATGCGCCGTGATATTGAACGGTTTATGCAGGAACGCCCCTGTACCGCTTGCGAGGGGCGTCGTCTTAAGCCCGAAGTCTTGGCGGTGACTATTCACGGCAAGTCAATTATGGATATCTGTGAAATGTCGATAGATGACGCAGTGGCTTATACTGTGTCGCTAAAACTCACTACCCAAGAGCAGCAGATTGCTCACATGGTGCTTAAAGAAATTTCGTCTCGACTCACTTTTCTGCAAGATGTTGGGCTCAATTACTTAACCCTCCTGCGCAGCGCCACAACACTATCGGGTGGCGAGGCCCAGCGTATTCGTCTTGCTACTCAAATTGGTTCAGGCCTCATGGGCGTGCTCTATGTACTAGACGAGCCCAGTATCGGTTTGCATCAACGAGATAATGAACGGCTGATTGCCACACTTAAACACCTTAAAGACCTAGGAAATACCGTCCTAGTGGTTGAGCACGACGAAGATACAATTCGCACGGCCGACTATTTACTTGATATTGGGCCGGGTGCAGGTGTGCACGGCGGCCATGTAGTTGCCAGCGGCACGCCTACCGAGGTCGAAAAAAACCCCGCCAGTATCACAGGTCAATATCTTAGCGGCAAACGAGCAATTGCCGTGCCCAAAAAACGTCGAACAGGCAATGGCAAACAGCTAAGGATTGTGGGCGCGCGCGAGCACAACCTGCAGAACGTAACAGTATCAATACCGCTAGGTGAGCTAGTAGTAGTAAGCGGTGTGAGCGGTTCAGGCAAATCGACACTTATAAACGACATTTTGGCACGAGAACTTCAAGCTCGTTTGCATCATGCCTCAACAGTGCCAGGTCGACACGACGATATCGAAGGAATCAAAGAACTCGACAAAGCTATCATTATCGACCAGTCACCCATTGGCCGAACGCCGCGTAGTAATCCTGCAACCTACACTGGTCTATTTACTCCAATTCGCGAATTGTTTGCCAGCGTGCCCGAGGCCAAGCTTCGTGGGTATTCCGCCGGACGATTTAGCTTTAATGTGCGTGGTGGTCGCTGCGAAAACTGCAGTGGTGATGGCATTATCAAAATAGAAATGCACTTCTTGCCCGATGTGTATGTACCGTGTGAAATGTGTCATGGTAAGCGCTATAATCGCGAAGCGCTTGACATCCACTACAAAGGCAAGGACATTAGTGACGTGTTGGCGATGACTTGCGATCAAGCGCTTGAATTTTTTGCCAACCAACCCGCAATTGCTCGCAAGTTGCAAACGATGGTAGATGTTGGCCTGGGCTACATTAGCCTTGGCCAGCCGGCCACACAGCTGAGCGGTGGCGAAGCGCAACGTGTTAAGCTGGCTACCGAGCTCAGTCGTCGCCCCACCGGACGCACGCTCTATATTTTGGACGAACCAACCACGGGCCTCCATATGGCGGATGTCGACAAATTGCTGGGTGTTTTGCATGCCTTAGTAGACACCGGCAACAGTATGGTAGTCATCGAGCATAACCTAGACGTTATAAAAAATGCCGACTGGGTAATAGACATGGGCCCAGAGGGCGGAAATAACGGCGGCCAAGTTGTGGCCGAGGGCGTCCCAGAACACATCGTTAAGAGCCCAAGCTCCTACACAGGCAAATTCTTAAAACACATGCTTATCTAGAACTAGATAGTTGTACCTGACACTCCTGCCTCGTACAATAACAGTGGCATACAGTTTACAAGTTTTACCCGGGGTACTTATTCTTTATCTGCTGATTTCACCCGGGATTGATAAGAAGGTAGTTTGCGACGAAGCAATTTGGCGCGGATCTTAGGGTCTTTAAAGGCGTGGTAAAGGGTAGGAATAAGCGTGATGGCGACAATACCGAGCAGGACTGGTTCAATCATTTTCTCGACACCAGGAATGCGTGAGCCAAGAAAAAAGCCAAGCAGTGTAATGCTCGCTGCCCAGGCTATATCACCAATCGCATCGTAGACAACAAATTGCTTGTAATTCATTTTGCCTGCACCAGCGGTAACTGGGGCAAAGCTTCGTACTACTGGTACAAAATGCGCAATTAACATCGTTTTGCTGCCGTGTTTTTCATAAAATTGTTCGGTCTTGGTAATAAGGTCCTTGCGAAATATGAGGCCATCTTCTTTCTTAAACAGACGCGGGCCAAGGTGTTTTCCAATATGGTAGCCGGTGTTGTCGCCGATAATGGCCGCGAGCGCAATAACAACCACGGTCCAAATGATGGGCAGATGTCCAGCTGCCGCCAATATGCCGGCGCTAAAGAGTAGCGTATCACCCGGAAAAAAGAAGCCTACCATCATGCCCGATTCGGCAAATATAATGAGTGCGAGCATAAGTAATCCACCAGTTTGAACAAGTTGAGTAAAATCAGGCATCGGTAATATTGTAGTCGATTTTGGACACAAAACCTAAAAATCTACCTCGTCACTTCGTGCTCGCACATAAATATGCTATAATGTACCCCTGAATAAGACGGAATTGAAGGAGAAACAACACATGTCTGACTCGATAACGCTCACTGTAGAGCCACGCGAAACACTCGGTAAAAAGGTAAAAACCATCCGACAACAAGGTTTAGTACCTGCGGTAGTGTATAACTTTGGCAAAGATTCTAGTCATGTGCAGGTTGACTATCAAACACTCACCAGTGTTATCAAAGCGGCTGGGCGCCATCATCCAGTGGAACTAACACTGAGCGGCAAAAAATCTATTGTTATGATTCGCAAAATCGACCGTAATCCACGCACGGCGCTCATCACTCATGTGGTACTCGAATCAGTCAAGGCCAACGAAATGGTAGAAACAGCCGTGCCCGTGCGTGCTGTTTACGATGGTGACAACGAACAGAGCCCAGCCGAGCGCGCTGGTTTGATTGTTTTGGCTCAGGCAGACGAAATTATCGTCAAGGCCTTCCCCCGCAATTTGCCAGACGAAGTTACCTATAACGGTGAAAAACTTGTCGCTATTGGCGACCAACTCACTGCCGCCGATGTAACACTACCTAAAGACGTTGAGCTAGTGACAGATCCAGAGCATGTTATTGCAACCGTGTTTGAACCAAACGCCCTGGCTGCCGCCAACGACGAAGCCGGTGGTACTGCTGAAGAGGCTACCCCAGCCGACGAGGAGACAACAGATGAATCCCAGACGGAACCAACAGAGGAAAAATAGGCATCCCAAGTAAAGGACACTAAAACCCCGTTGTAAAAACGGGGTTTTTCTTGTGCTTAGTCTGGCCCGAGCGTATAGTCAGAGTTGTAAGGAATCGTACAGCTGTTGTGAGGGCAGCCATACACAAAAAGTCACGATATGCCATATCAGGGAGAGGCTCCATATATCCCCCAAGTCGACGAAGCGCTGCAACAAGCAGTCACTGCGCCCTGGCCCAACCAAGCGCAAAAACTACTCTCCACTCATGATGCACTACAAACACAAACATTTTTAGCACCCCGCAAAGACTACGAGCTAGGCAACCGTTTACTACCGGTTGCTGCCTACCGGGAACAGCTGGTCGATACCATCATGGCTCACCAGGTAACAATAGTTGATTCGGGTACTGGCACGGGCAAAAGTACCCAGGTAAGTCAGTATTTGCTCGAAACAGGTGAGCGACGTAAAATAGTATTGCTTCAGCCCCGGATTATTGCCGCTCGGGAAGTAGGACAGCGCCAGGCATCCGAACTAACCGCAGCTGGCAACGACGGCAGCAAACTGGTTGGCTACCATACCGCCAATGAATACAACACGACGCCAGACAACGAAATCGTGGTCTGTACAGATGGCCTGGCACTCATGCAAATGCTAGCCAACAGTGCTATTACCCGAGACGACACAGTATTAATTGATGAATTTCATGAGCGCGGTGCCAACATGGATGTGGCCTTGGCGCTTTGTCATGAAAAGGGCATTCATACAGTCATAATGAGTGCAACCATGGATAGTAATAGTATTGCCCGACGAGCTTCAGAAGCCCGCGGCGGTGCACCCACGCCAGTGGTGCGTGTGCCAGGCAAAACATACCCAGTAGAAGAACGTACCGAAGGCTTACTGCACGAAGCCGTGATTCGTTTGGCTAAAGAACTGACCAAAGAAAGACGTGACTCGGGCATACTGGTTTTTGTACCCGGCCGGCGCGAAACTTGGCAGACCTACGGTAAGCTGCAAAAACGACTGCCAAACGGTATGACGCTGCTTGCGCTTAATGGTGACCAAACAATTGAGGAACAACAAAAAAGCCTTCAGCACTATCCAGAAGGAAAGGTGGTTTTGTCGACGGCAATTGGTCAAACAAGTCTTACTATACCCGATATTCATGCGGTAGTTGATTGTGGCTGGGAACGGACTGGTTCGTTTTCGCGTGGTGTTAATGCGCTGCCAATCCAAATTAGCTCCGAGGCAACTGCCGACCAGCGTCGGGGGCGGGTCGGTCGGGTAATGCCAGGTATCTATGTACGGGCACAACTAGAAGGCTATCCCCCGATACCCAAGACCAAAAAGGGCGAACTGATTCGCCATAGCTATGATGACCCCAAAATTATGCATGTGGATTTAGCAAGTTTTGTAGCTCGACTGGGGCTATCTAATCTAGATATACTTGATTTGCCGTTGCCAGACCGACCGCTGCTGTCAGAAGTAGAAGATGCCGAAAAACGTCTGCGTGATATTGGCGCGATTAAGATAGACAGTCTGGCACTCAGTAGTCTCGGCAAAGAAATTGCTCACCTCCCGCTTGATATGCAGTTTGCACGAATGGTAGTAGAGTCACGCAAATATCCAGACGAGATACAGGCTAAGGTTATGGCTATGGTTTCGGCGGCCCAACAAAAAAACATTTATTCCACCGAAGCAGACAAAATGAGTTGGCAGCAGCTCACCCACGAAAATCGCTCCGACATGGTGGTGCAAGCAGAAATATTCCTCAAGACACTTTCTATGACAGAAGAGAGGCGCAATCAGTACAATATTGTTGAAATACGCTGGCAAAAAGCTGTCCGACAACTTGAGCGACTCATGCAAGATGCTGGGCTCGACACAAGTTTACTCGAAACTCCACTTACCGAAGCTGACCGACAAGCAATGTTTGACTGTATATTGAGTGCTGGGTGCGAAGTATTTGTACGTCTCGGAAGATCAAACAAGTTTAGAGATCGTCGTGGCCATTCAAGAGAGCTTGCCAGTTCATCGCTACTCGAAGACAGCCATCACATAGTGGTGGGTATACCATTTAATATTGCTCACATGCGGTCTTTTGGCCTACGGGTGCAGCCCATTATTACCCAGGCTTCTGGAGTTGACCTGGAGCAACTAAGGAAATACTTACCCGACAAAATTAGCTATCGTCCACTGGCATTTGTGCTTGGGAGCGACGGAGTGGTGCAGCAAGAATATGCGGTCCACTACGAAACGCAGCCCCTTCGCCAGACCGTCGTAGAGCCAGCAGCTCCTAGCGAAGAAGCAAAGCAGTACTTGATTCGTCGCTTCTTATCGCGGTCCCGGTTTGTGAATGAGGATGCTGAACTCAAAAAGCTGTATTCTGCGCTGCAAGATGTGGAGGCATTACAACATCGTACCGATATAGATTTGAAAATTTCAGATTTGTACGCGGTAATGGCTGCAGAGTTAACCCAGCAGCCGGCCGAGGATTTACGCTCACTCAATAACATTCCAGAATACCTCAATCCGGTTATGATTCGTACCCATATACCACGCAATTTACGAGAGCAGATTCTGGCGGCATCGCCCGATGTGTTACGAATCGAGACCAGTCAAGCTATCAACGAAAGTCAAATAGAATACATCGATAATATTGCGTACCTCACATTGCTTCCACAAGTTATTGCCGAGCTCCCGGATACTATTCCTGAATTGGGCGAGCGGAAGATACGCGTCAGGACAAGTCGAAACCATCAGTACGAAGACCTCGATGAAGCTCGAGCGCGTTACCAACGGGAAGCGCGTAGTCGGCGCCGCGGGCAAACTGGCCCCGAAAACTTTGGAAACGGGCCAATAGATGACTACAATACAACCGATGACGCTGTATCACAACCAACTATAGTAGTGACGACTAGCTCAAGACGCCGAAGCTTTCATCGACGCAGCTAAATTATTCAACAAAACCGCCGCTTTGGTGCTGCCACAGCTTCGCATAAGCACCATTTCGAGCGAGAAGTTCCTTGTGCGAACCCTGCTCGACAATCGTTCCCTCATCGAGCACCACTATGCGGTCCATTTTTTGAATGGTACTGAGTCGATGGGCAATTACAATTGCGGTGCGGTCTTTCATTAGCTTCCAGAGTGCATCCTGAATGAGCACTTCGCTCTCGCTATCTAGAGCACTGGTGGCCTCGTCTAGTACCAATAGGGGAGCATTCTTAAGCATAGCCCTGGCGATAGCAATGCGCTGCCTTTGACCACCGCTCAATTTGGTACCGCGCTCACCTACCAAGGTATCGTAGCCATCAGGAAGCTCAACTATAAAGCTATGGGCATTGGCTTGCTTGGCGCAGGCAACAACAGCTTCATCACTGGCATCAAGCTGGCCATAGCGGATGTTGTCCATAAGCGAACGGTGAAACATGAGTGGCTCTTGTGGCACATAGGCAATTGCTGAACGCAGGCTTTGCTGTGTGACTCCTGCAATGTCTTGGCCATCGATAGTGATAGTGCCAGCCTGAACATCCATAAAACGCAGCAGCAGTTTGGTGAGGGTAGTCTTGCCCCCACCACTTGGTCCTACCAAACCGATTTTTTCACCGGGTTTAATCTTTAAACTGAGATTGTTGAATAGTGCTTGTTCGACGTCTTTGTGTCCAAAGACAACATCGTTAAAACAGATGCCACCACGTCTGGCTATGAGCTTTTTAGCTCCTGATGCCTCAGCAACCTCTGGTTTCAGCTGTAGTATGGTTGTCATATCGCGGGCATCACCAAAAATACGGTTCATATTACGAATGACATTATTGAGGTCCCACAACCGCCGAGCAATATTGAGCGTGTAGTTGAGTATCAGATATATGATACCAACCGATATGTTAAATTTGACCCCAAGTACAATAGCCACTAGTATGGAAAACCCATTAATAGCTCGCTGTGCCGTGGTGGTCAAGCGTTCGTTGTTCATGACTTTTTTCATGGTCGCTATAGATATGTCATAGACTCCATCAAGCTTGCGGTGGTAGAGTGAAGCCTCTAGTTTTTCGTGCGCAAAAGACTTGACGGCCACAATATTAGTAATGCTGTCAGCCAGCTGACCAGTGCGGTCTGACTCCGCGGCTGCCCACTTTTCGTTGTAGCTACGCTCGTTGCGTTTGAGGCGTATAAGCAGGGTCACATAAATACTGGTAAACACGGTCAGTACCAATACATAAAGCGGCGCTGGTTTAACCAACAGAATAGCGGTAAATACAAAGGCAATGACGAGCTTGTAGACGCTCCATATTAGCGTATCAGCTAGACGTTCAAAGGAACCAGAAAACTTATTGACCTGATTGACAAGCGAGCCACCAAAGCGGTTACTATAAAATGTATAGCTCATCTGCATGAGGTGACGAAAGGACGTAGCATATAGGTCACGCATAACATCTTCCTCAAATCGCCAGACGACTTTGACAAATGGAATCCACAAAAAATTGACCGCGAGCTCTATGCCTAGGATCGCTGCGATATAGGGTAGGAAATCTTGAAGATGAAGTGTGCCATCTGATTTGACGATTTTAGTGAGCACAATGCTCGTGAGAAACGGCACGGCAAAATCGTCGATAAGCTGAATGATGGGTGTGCCAAATGCAATAACCGCCAAGCTTTTGGGGTATTTTTTGCTGTGTTGCCAGTAGATTTGCAACGTTTGTTTTGGGTTGACAGGTGATTGAGTTTTCACAGTAGCGGCCCTCCTTTGCCGACTGTGCGCCAAGCAGCGCGGGGTAATGAAGTGAAAAGCTAGATGGCTAGCCAACAAGAGAAAAACGCATTAAAAAAGCGTCATTTGCTAGCTGAGTTCGCGTGTACATGAGCGCCTTTCCGTTACGTTTGTAGTATTCACAACTATATCACCTCTGTTTTTTATATGCAAGTCAAAAATGAAACAAAACCCTCATCTGTTAATACCACGTCCTAGGTAAAAAGCTTATAGAATATACAAAATGGGCTCACAACTATTTAGCTGTACTATTCGGCGTTCATCGTAGGTGATGATAAAATAGTAGTCGATGCAAAAGATACTCCTTTACTACAAATTTACTCCTGTCAAAGACCCAGAGCTCCTCAAGCTATGGCAAAAGACATTGTGCGATTCGCTGGGCCTGCGGGGCCGTATCTTGGTTAGTCGCCAGGGCATTAATGGCACGGTAGGTGGCAACATTGATGATCTTAAGTCTTATTGTAAGGCCACCAAACAATTTCCTGGATTTAAAGACATTGTATTCAAGTGGAGCGAAGGTGGGCGTGACAACTTCCCGCGCATGAGTGTCAAGGTTAAACCTGAGTTAGTCGCTTTTGAGAGCTGGCAAGAAATTGAGGTTAATGAAAGAGGCGTGGTGGATGGCGGCACTCACCTTAAGCCCGAGCAAGTACACGAGCTAGTAGAGCAGTATGGTGATGATGTTGTGTTCTTTGACGGACGCAACCAATATGAGGCTAAAGTTGGACGGTTTAAAAACGCTATTGTGCCCGATACCCGTACCAGTCGTGACTTTATACCCGAGCTCGAGAGCGGCAAGTATGACCACCTTAAAGACAAGAAAATTGTTAGCTATTGCACCGGCGGCATTCGCTGCGAACTCCTCAGCGCCATGATGAAAAAACGCGGTTTTGAAGATGTTTATCAAATCGACGGTGGTATTGTAAAATACGGTGAAAAGTATGGAGATGACGGCCTGTGGGAAGGTCAGCTATATGTTTTTGATAGCCGTATGGGAGTTGATTTTAGCGACCATGCTACAGTAATTGGCGAATGTATCCATTGCCAGGGTAGAACTAGCAATTACGAAAACTGTGCCTTACCGAGCTGCAATGACCTAGTACTCATCTGCGAAACCTGCAAACAAACTCCAGACAAGCTGTATCACACGAGTGAGTGTGCTAAGGCAACCGTTTGACTCGCTATTACTTTACTCGTCACGGTGAAAGCCAAGCAAATGTTGACCAAATATTTGCAGGCAGTAGCATGGATTCTCCCCTTACAGAAGTGGGACGCATGGCCGCACAGGAGGAGGGAAAACGACTGAAGGAAGTCGGACTAAGCTTTGATTTAATTGTATGGTCACCACTATCTCGCGCCTTAGAAACAGCCAAAATCATTGCTCAGATGACGCAGTATCCTCAGGACAAGATAGGTGTAGAAGAGCTATTGCTAGAACGTAGCTTTGGAACGCTTGCAGGTAAGCCGTGGTCAATCGTAGAAGACGAATCTGCAACCATGATTTCTGCTATGGGCGGAGAAAGTATCGATGATATTGCGCGACGAGTGAGGTTAGCGCTAGTGCGGATAACCCAAATAGCCGTCGGCAAACACTCGATATTAATTGTAGGACATGGTAGCTGGTATCAAATGGCCGAATCACTCCTTTTAGGCAAAGACCCCAGCAGTTTTTTAGAAGCAAATTCTCTACCAAATAATGTTGTGGTGCCTTTTCCGCTCTCCTAATACCTATCTATTTCATAGTTTCAAAATCATTTTCATAGACCCGTATACAAACTTGTCGTGGCCGTGACATGTTTGTAGGCAATAGGTAGCAAAGAGCGGTGGTATAATAGGAAAATGCCAAAGGTGAGTCACGATAGCGAGACAGTAGCCAAGGGCCAGCAGGTCTTTACTGCTTGTGCATTTATTTGGCATGATTTTGACGGTGTTAATAAGGTATTTTTACCTAAACGGGCGAGTACCAAAAAGTTTTTGCCCGATGTTTACGAGCTGCCGGGCGGTCATATTGATTACGGCGAAGACTTACGCGAGGGACTTGCCAGGGAAGTGATGGAAGAATTCGATATGCAAATCACCATTGGCGAAGTACTCGACGTCTTTACCTATGTTAACGAGGTTAAGCAATCACATTTCATCGAGGTAGTGTATTTTGCGCAGTTTACCGACCCGATTGAGAACATCCAGCTGCATCCGGAGGACCACAGCACCTACGGGTGGTTCACGCTTGATGAACTAGAACAAGTCTATTCTGCGCAAAAGGATGCTGAGGATGCAGAGTATAGGATAGTTCGAAAAGGGTTTGAGCATTTAGAAGCAAGAAATTAAATGGCACATATTCACACTATGCCGGGTCAGCATGACACTACAGTAACGCTCTATATTGTGCGACATTTTGGCAAAGAGTGGAAAGCTTTGCTGCACATGCACCGCAAGCTCCAGCGCCTGCTACCAGTGGGTGGGCACGTAGAGTTACATGAAACTCCATGGCAGGCGGCCGTGCACGAACTGCGCGAGGAGGCGGGGTACGAAATGGGTGATTTGCAGATTCTACAGCCCAAAGTCCGCATGAAAAGCCTCAGCGGTATAGCACTACATCCAGCACCTGTTCAGAGTAATACACATGACATCACTGACAATCATTTTCATACCGATCTGACCTATGCATTGATTGCCAGTAGTGAACCAACAATTACCATCGCGGCAAATGAGTCACATGATGCACGATGGCTATCACGTCAGGCAATTGAGCAACTCGGCGCGAACGAAATTTACCAGAATTCCCGCGAAACCTATCTTTTTGTATTAGACACTCTACTTGAACAGTGGGAGGCTGTTCCAACGACAACATTTGCAGGTACAACATGAACATCCTGCGGTTGCGACGCTTTGGTGACCCTATTCTGCGGCTTGAAGCGTGTCATCTGACATTGGCCGATATAAAATCAAGTAAAATCCAAACACTTATAACAGATATGCACTATACAAATGAGGTGAAAAAGTATGGTGTAGGATTGGCAGCTCCGCAAGTCGGTGTGTCGGTTTCACTAGCTATCATCATGATTCGTCCTAGCAAATTACGTCCCAAAATACAGCCCTATGACCAGGTGATAATCAACCCTCACTACAACGGGATTGGTCGACGCCGGGCAGTGTACGAAGGCTGCCTAAGCACTGGTACGGGCAAAGACATACTATTTGGTAAAGCGCTGCGCTATAAGAAAATCCAGGCGACGTGGCTAGACGAACAAGGAGCTCGGCATTCCGAGCAACTTGACGGCTTAGTAGCGCATGTGTTTCAGCATGAGACTGACCATCTGCAGGGAGTGTTGTTTGTTGACATTGTTCGGGATAGCCAAACATATATGATGGCGGATGAGTATCGGAAACGATTACAAACGAAGTAACCTAAATAGTACAGATTATTATAGGAAGGATAGAGCAGGCTTTGTACACTTTATATTCAAGCAGGGGACATGGTTGAAGTAAGAGTGCTAGTCAACGCACCAAGGCATATAGTATGGCAGTAGTGGACCGACCCAGCTGCGATTGTACAGTGGCACACGACTCAGACGACTGGGAAGCCCCGCGCGCTGAAAAACGACATAATGCAAGGGGGTCGTTTTGTGACTAATATGAGGACCAAAGATGGGAGTGCTTCGTTTGACCTGGGTGGTGTCTACGCTACTGTAGAGCCTGAGAGGTTACTTAACTATACTCTCGATGACGGGCGGAAGGTTGAAGTCAGCTTTACTGCGGTAAAAGAGAGCACCATGCCGACACAGCGATTTGAACCAGCAACAGTAAGTAGCGAAGAGTTGCAATGCACTGGTTGGCAGGCAATACTAAATAACTTTAAGAACTATGTGGAGGGACAACAATGAACCAGGCGATTATTCCAAGTCTATGGTTTGACAACAACGCCGAAGAGGCAATGAATTTTTATGTGCAGCTATTTCCTCACTCGCACATTAACCACATCGAACATTACCCAGATGAATCGCTCGATGAACATTTTGAGGGCATGAGCGGTAAGGTGATTAACGGCAGCTTTACGTTGAATGGCGTGGACTTTATTTGTCTGGATGGGGGTCCACTCTTTAAGTTTAACGAAGCAGTTTCGTTTACAGTGCAGTGCAAGAACCAGGCAGAGATTGATTACTACTGGGATGCCCTATCGAGTCATCCCGAAAACGAACAGTGCGGGTGGTGTAAAGACAAATACGGTGTTTCATGGCAAATTATCCCAGCGAATTTAGGTGAGCTTGTATCACGCGGTCCAGCGGCAATGCAGGCCATGATGAAAATGAAAAAGATAGTTATTGCCGAGCTGGAAAACGCTTAAACCAACCAGGTTGCGACTAACACTAGTGGTAGTATTTGCTTGCCAAGGGTGGGGCTTGTTGTACAATAGTAAGCATGCAAAATTTCTATAAAGTGCTTCTTAACACACTGGTTGCCAACGTCACCTCAAGCTTCTTATGGTTTGCACTGACGTTTTGGATATACCTAGAAACAAAAAATGTCATGGCGACAGCAATCGTGGGTGGCGCATACATGTTTATGGTTGCGCTGTGTAGTCTAGTATTTGGACTTATCGTTGACCGCAACAAGAAAAAACGTGTCATGGTGTTATCGAGCACGATTACTTTGGTGGCCTATGTGCTGGCGGGCATTGGCTTTCTGTTACAGCCGACCGAAAATATTGCGACAATATCGCACTGGGCATTTTGGATGTTCGCCCTACTTATCTTGGCAGGCGGAGTCGTAGAAAATATGCGTAATATTGCTCTTTCAACCACTGTAACGCTATTGGCCCCCAAAGAAAGTCGTGACAAAGCCAACGGCATGGTTGGTACAGTGCAAGGAGTTGCTTTTATGGTCACGAGTGTATTCTCGGGGCTGTCTATTGGCCTACTTGGCATGGGCTGGACGCTTGTTATTGCCATAGTACTTACAACAATTGCTCTACTGCATCTACTTGTTACAGTGCAAATTCCAGAGGCAGAAATAGTCCATGATTCAGAGATCGACAATAAAAGGATTGATATTCGTGGTTCATTAGCTACCGTTCGGCAGGTACCAGGGCTACTGGCTTTAATGCTTTTTTCGACGTTTAACAACCTGATTGGTGGGGTTTTTATGGCGCTCATGGACCCTTATGGTCTAACCATATTCTCAGTGGAGTGGTGGGGCACAGTACTTGGCATTACAAGTACAGGGTTTGTGGTTGGGGGGCTTTTGGTAGCCAAAAAAGGACTCGGCAAGAACCCACTTCGGACAATGCTACTGCTTATGGTGGCAATGTCGGTACTCGGTATGCTATTTACTATTCGGGAATGGTGGTGGCTGTATGTGGTCGGTATATTCTTATACATGTGCCTTATTCCCGCCGTTGAAGCTTCGGAGCAAACAATCTTGCAGCGAGTAGTGCCGTTGAAGCGTCAGGGACGTGTTTTTGGTTTAGCCCAGGCGCTTGAGTCATGTGCCTCACCCATATCTGCCTTTTTGATAGGCCCCCTTGCACAATACTGGCTGATACCTTACATGCAATCGGGCACGGGCAGGATGCGGTGGAGTTGGTTGCTCGGCACGGGGCAAGCCCGGGGCATTGCCTTTGTGGTTGTGCTTGCGAGCTTGTTGATGCTCGCCTTGGTACTGCTCGCATTTCGCACTAAAGCCTATCGTCAACTGGGTGACCATTACCAAAAAGCCTAAACATACCAGCTATGTGGTGGGCTTGGTATCAAGCAGGTGCCATAAATGGTAGCAGGCAGTGCTGCGATATGGCCGCCACTTCTCGGCAAATGCCATCATTTCGGTACGCGAGGGGCGACTGGCTAGGTTATACAGTTTAGCGATAGCATTTTGCAAGCCTAAATCGTCTATCGCAAACACGTCTGGTCGCTGCAATGTGAACAGTAAAAACATTTGAGCCGTCCACACGCCGATACCCTTTACCTTGGTAAGTTCGGCTATCACCATGTCATCAGTTAGGGATTCGAGCTGGTTAAATACGGCGCTATCTCGTACAAAATGCTCGGCAAGGTCATGAATATAGCGAGCTTTTTGGCCAGAAAGCCCAATGGCCTTACACTCACTTTCGTCTAGCTGTACTGCACTGACCGGCAATAATTTAGTGTGTGACTTGAACCTACTGTAAATTGTGGCAGCAGCTTTGACAGATAATTGCTGACTAATAATTGAGCTCGCAAGGGCGGCAAAATAATCATCGTGCGGCGCATAGGCAATGGGTCCATTGTGACGAATAGCCGTGCCCAATACTGGGTCTAGGCCACAGAGCTTTCGCTCGGCTTTTGAAAATTGCATACTACTAGTGTACGGTAACAGCAAGGCGAGGTATACTAATAAGATAAGGAGGCACGATGGCAAAACAGTGCCAAAGTTGTGGCATGCCCCTACAGACTAAAAAAGCAGGTGATTGCCGTAGAACCGAAAAAGACGGCAGCAAAAGCGAAAAATGGTACTCACTTTGCTACCAAGAGGGTGCTTTTATAGGCAGTGATTGCACGCTCGAAGAAATGCGCACTATTGTTGATGCAGCCCTCAAGAACAAGGGGAGCAGCCGTATCATGCGATGGATGGCCCAAAAGCAGCTACCACATTTAGAACGTTGGAAAAAATCATGAAGTACGTTTGTCTCCTGCGTGGCATTAATGTTGGGGGCAAGAACAAGCTAGCCATGTCTAGTTTGGTCGCATTGTTTGAATCTATGGGGTTCACTAATGTGTTGAGTTATATCAATTCAGGAAACATTATCTTTCAGGCAGACACCCCACCAAGCGAACAGGCTATACAAACACACATTCAGCAATCGTTTGGTATTACGATTGCGGTGTTGGTACTCTCGGCTAATCAAATTATTAGCATCGCCGAAGCAATTCCCGAGGGATGGGTCAATGATGAGCATCAAAAAACCGACGTTCTGTACCTATTTCATGACATTGATGACGCAAATATGACTATGAAAATCGGCTACAATATGGCCATAGAGACTGCACTGTATGTGCCAGGAGCAGTCGTGTGGAATATAGCACGACAATACCAGTCACGCAGTGGCCTAAAGAAAATGATTAGTACCCCTCTGTATGATAAGGTAACGATACGAAATGTCACCACGGCGCGTCGGCTTGCCGACCTGTGTCGTTAGTGAATGAGCTGAATTATTGCTGTAACATTTTTGCGAACTGGGTCGACAGAGTGCTATGAGATAGTTTTTCTTGAGTGGTACTGCGATCGGGGCCTAGGGCTTCTAAAGATACATAGAGCAGGTATAGGGTGCTACCTTTGCGCGCAACCGCCACCTGTTGATACTTGCTTTCCCGAATGGCTGCTTCGTCAGTCCCTGCTACCTTAAGGCTAGGCAGCCCCTCTGATCGTTCTTTATAGCGAGTTTTGGCAATAGTATCTGTGGGCGCGTATTCTATAGCTAAATTAGCCCAGCCATTTACCTTGTTTCCAAAGGCATTTTTTTGATCGATGATATGGCGTGTACAGCTATTGCCAATGAGGTTGCTTTTTGACGAGTTGGACTTCTGGATTGAGGGGTCGAGGGGTGTGCTGGTTTGGGTAGTAAGCAAGATTGGTGCATATCCAAGCAGCTCTTTGGCGGAGGTGTAGGAGAGCACGCTACAGGGCTCTTGGAGGTTGGACGAGCCAATAGAATGGGCTTTAGAGGGTACAGCGCTAACAGGCAGGCTTAAGTTTTCAGAGCTATTCACCCTTTGCCGCAAGATACGAAAAGCCTCATTTACCTTAGTAACCAATTGTCGCTGTTCGGCAGTTGGGGTAGTGACCCCTTGGAACACTGGCTGATAGTTTTGGCGATAGGAAAGTTCTAGCTTATCACTGCCGACCACCCCTGTAAAAAGACCATGTTCTGGGTCAAACAGAATAGTCTTATCAAGTCCGTCGAGGGTAACTTGATGCATAAGAGTGCTCGCCGTAGTCTGCAACTGATTAATGAGCTCTAACCCTTTTTGGGCAATAATCTTCTTTTCTTCTGGCTCGGTTGGTGAGGCAACCACAGCGCGCAAATCCGCTTCTTGTGCGCTTAATTGAGCTGAAGATGCTCCCGAATAAACCGACTTAGCCATATTCCATGAGTCTTGGGCTTGAGCCGGGGAGGCATATACTTCGGTTTGTACCTTTAGCTGAGTTTTTGAGCTGTCATTATATGAGTAGGTGCAAGAAGGGCTAAACACACGGGAAATATCTTTTTTAGTAACAGATTTTTCTAAGAATTCACTCTCTATTTCAGTAGTAGGTGGTAATTGGCCAAATACAGTGGCCACTATTGTTGGGTCAAGTAAACGACAGGGATCAACGTTTTTTCTTTTGGCAATCGTAATGACCCTTTCGCTTACTACACCGTTGGAACCGCCAGAAGATGACTTGTTTCTCGTAATGAGATAAAAACAGGCGAATAGCCCTACAAAGATACCCATACTGATGATAATGAGCGGTAAGGGGTTATTGCGTAACTTTTCTAATTGTTTCATGGCAGGCAGTATACCATGACTAGTGATGGGTAAGATGATAAACACTTATGAATTTACATGAATTTGCAAAATACACAATAATGTATTGACAAATTATTTTTTGAGAGTATAATGCAAAAGCATAGTAAGAAAACTTACTAGACAAATAGTCAAAATAAGTTGAGTTGTATGACCAATGAGTTAGAAGGGGTGGTTCGACCTCATTGGCCATACAGCTACCGTAGTGCGCTATGCACACATAGTTGTATGGACGACATCTAGACAGATGATACGCTGTGCGGCCATGTGCCTAGCTGTTAGTAATTATTAATTTTGCCACCCCTGTTAGTCATATAGGGTCTAAGTGGCTATTACCCTGTAAGGGAGCAAGTGCTATGTTGCATACACCCGAAAGCCAAGTTGGAATACATTCTGACCAGAATAATGCTGTCATGCCCGAGCAAAAAGCTTTGCGCTTTGGTGGCCTTGGTGAATTTGGTGCTGCAGAAAGCGGCGCAATTAGTGTGGCATTTTTGACGGGCTGTATGGGTGTGGCCCGGAAGCTCATGACCCAAAAAATGCTTGTTGCTGGTGCGGTGGTTAGTTTGGCTTTTGGCCCGATGCTTGCCGGCAAGGCAAAAGGTATGATTGATGCCGCAACAGAACTTCATGCCGAGTTGGGTGACAAAGTAGTAACAAAAAAGCTTGAAATAGATCCTGGTGCAGGATTAGTACTTGGAGAGTTTCCGGTCGACAAAAAATGCTTTATTGGCTACGACACAGTCGTCCAGTCATCGGCCCAAAGTAAGGTAACGGTCGGGGTTAGCCCATTAACTATAACCAGCACAAAAAAGGTAGATGCAAAACTCCCCATCACTGTTATTGGTTGCTACGAAGGTACAACCGCTGAGCGAACATTTGATGCCAAAAAAAAGCAAATAACTGTTGCTTACAAGACGAAGTCTGACGGTACGTCACCTTTTACAGCCTACGTATATAACACCGATCCAATTAGCCCAAACTCTTTTACTACTACCAACGACGGCGTAGCAGCGGTACAGGAAATAAACGACATTATTCTTAAGTACTTTAGCAGCAAAGCTGGTAGTGGATGGGGTGAGCGACTCGCAAGCCTTGGGCTCAATGGGTCGAACAGCGAAAAACTTGAAAACATTTTAAGCGGGGTGGCAACTGTGGCTGCCTATGATACTGCAACAAAGACGTGTGGCGCGCTTGTTTGGCCAGATGTCGAAAAGGCATTAAAAGAAACCACCGCAACGAGTGAAATGCGCGCCTATAATCAGCTGCATCCAGAGGCACCCATAACCGCAACAGATATCGACGTGGTACTACCAGATTCAAAGTCGGCGACATGGGAAAACCAATATGCCGAAGACATCAAAAAGCTTCTTTCGTTGCAACATGGAGACGATACGCTTACGTATAACGCTGGAGCGGGCACGTGTGACCGAATAGACTCAAAAATGCTTGAACAACTCGACAGAGACACGCTGCTACTAAAGACGAAGCAAAAGGGAGGAAGCAACTAATGTTTGGATCAACAGGGCGCTACCACGAGGTGAGCCTAGCAGAGTTACTGACACCTGCTATTCACCAAGAAATGCCCGTGGCACGACCAACGGAGCAAGCGACTGGCGCTCAGTACCCCCCAGAGGGCTATGACGAAGACGAAGATCCATTTATCCTCTCTGACGAGATGCGAGCGTGTCTAGAGCAACCAAGATTTGGCCCTTCAGATAACTCAGATGAGCAACGATTTTCAGTCAAAGATAGAGATGCTTTAAGGGTCATGTCAGGCTTGCCGCCACAGCTAGTAGCGCCAGCCAAGAAGCCCTCTGTACCTACTACACCACCACAAGCCTCCGTAAGTAATAGTTTTGTTCCTCAACAAGAGGTGCACGCAGTAATTGGTACGAATGGGAATGGGGGCGTGGAGGCAAGGTTCAGCGCAGGTGACCCAGAACAGCTAGGTCGAGTGATGGCATTTTTCTTGCAGGTACAAGGTGACGAACCCCAGGCTCCCTTGATCGACCCTACTGCCAATGCACCCAGTACCTACATTTCACACCAGTTACCCCAAGAAGCGATTACCGAACTCGTGCCTATTACAGAGCGGCAAGCTGACACCTACGGCTCGCCCTCAATGGACGGTCAAGACATCCTGGGCTACCCATCAGAAGATAGCGACGAATTGGCCGAGCCAGCCACAGATGGCGCAGAGCAAGAAACAGCAGACGACCCAATCGAAACTGCTTCTGACCCAAACCCTCGCCGACGCGTTATAACATGGCGCCGCGTACGTATGAGCGGGGCAGTTGCACTTCTCGCTGCATCGGCGGCGTATGGGCTGCCAAAGTACTCAACTGCCTACCAAGATTCGCATGACAAATGGTACGGCAAAGGAGCTTCGACCCTATGCAGTATCGGCAAGCTGCCATTAGACCCATTTACCCTAAAAGGGTTTTGCGAGACCAATAACCAGGAGGCAACCAAATGAATAGCCCAGAAGTAGATTTATTTGCGCGGGTCGCTAACGGGGCACAGTCACAATTACGTGGTCACGTGCCACCTACAACAAGGCCAGCCACACCGTCAGCTCCAAGCCAGCCACGCCCACCAAGGGATGCCGAGGGGGCCCCTGGTTGGGACACTGCTTATAAATCAAGAGTGCCTGCCCCAGCAGCCGAGTCATCCGTAGCAGCCCGACCTCCACATTCTTCTAAAGTTTCATCTTCAACGGCTGCCAAACCGCCAGTTGGTCGTCTGCGCCCCCAAAAACAATCACAACCATCACCGGAACAAGCTATCACTATCGATACACGAAAAAGTCTTCGACAGACGGTTGCAGGCATAACCCAAAACACCCTCCACTCTCGTAAGAGCATGAGTGTTGTGGCGGTAATAATGCTTGGAAGCCTTGGCATAGGCATATATCTTGGTCCAAAAGTAACTGGTGACGACACCGCCGATACACCGAAGTCCCCAGCTGTTCTAGGAGTAAAACTGAATTCGGAAACCGCTGTGCCGACCGACCTTCTCGATGAATGTCGGTCTATTGGCACCTTGCTTCTCGCCGAAACCGCTACCCACACACTGCCATATGATTCAGGCAAAGCCGAAATCAGAACCGGCAGTTCAGTCTCCACCGTCAAACTAAAAATACCAGTCGGATTGCAGGTGTGCAATGCGCCCGAACTAACCACGGCTGCAGATGGAACCATTGTTCAAACGGGTAAATTTTTGCCGCTTGGCGAGATAAAAAAGAATGGAAGCGAAAAGTCGTTAGAAATCGACAGATCGGCTATAGCAATAAAAAGTAAGGGAGAAATAAGCGCGGCTTGCGACCCCGAGTCAGATGACTTTTTGTGTACGCCAGTCTATACCGAAGACGACATAGCTAAAATTTCTAACAATCCAGCAATACCCGAGCCAGACCGTGTACGGCTTGCAGACATGCTCCGTTCGGTCGACCCTGCAACCAACCAGCCCCCGGCTTCTAATGACAAGTTTAGGGCTGCAACATCAGCTAAGGTCATTAGTCAGGCACTGACCGCGGCCTTTACAACTGCAAACAATGGGGAATGCGTCAAGGACATCTATGCCGTTGTTGATAAGCTTGTTGCCAATTCGTTTAGCGACAAAAAACAGAGCTGGGGATTTGTTAAAGAGGCAAAAATGACCTTTAAAAAGGATTCTGCCTACGTCAGTCCAGCCGAATCATACAACCGCGACAAAAAACCATTTGTCGAAGATGGGCAAGTCAGGCTCCAGCCAGTGGCCGAAGCCTGTACATTTACCCCTGAAACAGGAGAAAAGAAATGACACCAGCCTTAAGACAAGTTGGACCAACGACATACGAAGTATACTCTGCAGCAGAGCCATCATCCAAGAAACCCCCTGATTCGCCGATTCCTGAAACTGACCTGTCTCATGCTCAGGCGAGACAACAGCCTGAGGCTGCAGAGGTCACCGCGCTTATAGAAACAACAGTCGAAACAGCAGACAGCAAGACTACAGAACATGGCAATCGTGGTCTGACCACACACGAAATTATGCCAGCGCAAATGCAAAGCATCTATACTCAGTGCAAATTACTATATACCACAGTGGTGCCAGCAAGGGTTGAGCAGACAAAAAGTGCCCAAAAAGCCTATATGGACAAGCTTGAAGCAAGTCGTAGGGAGCGAGCAGAGGTCCTAGTAAAACCGTTGGGGCATAAAGCACTTGCCGAAAGAGCGGTACAAGATTGGTTCCCAACTGATGGGTTTGATTTTGATTGCGCCGAAACAGAGAAATACTTTGCCAAATTTCAGATTAACGTTGCCGTACAAAATATCGCCACAATCACCGCTGCACAGGAAGAATGTCGGCGAAAAACCGATGAAACCAACCAGATAGCACAGCAATATGCAACCGAATGGGAGCAAATAGGGTTGGCTATGGAGTCGTGGGCAAACGTTGTCCATGGAGCAAATCAAGCCTTCGACACTCTTGAAGAGGTCGTTTCAGTTACCGAGGCCGTTCGCAAGCAAATAGAAGAGGGTGAAAAAAAGTGGCGCGACGAGGACCTACACACTCGCCAAAAGGTGACGTTGCCTGCAGAAATTGCCGCATGTCAGGCCCGACTAGCCTACTATGAACAACTACAACAGGCTTCATTTGCAGATCAAGATGCCCAATCTAGACTTTTGAGCTACTATGGCTCCCAAGAAGGTGGCGCAGCATCGTATGCAGAATACGACAGAGGGATGATTCTACGAAGCGAAGACGAAATACAGGCTATCAAAGACATGGTAAAGCGCCATTTAGCATTACAAAACAAATATCAGCCATTGCCAGCGCTCATCACCCAAAAACAAGCTGAGCTAGCAGCAGCGCAGCAAACAGAGCTGAGTCAGCGTATCGATGCCTACGCTCTTATGGCTAAGCGGGTGTACGAAAACCAGGTACTGCTTGACGAATATACCCAATTTGCCGACAAGCCGGTACAGGCAACCGAGTCAGAAATAGCGCACCAACATGTTGACGTACCGAGTCAGAGTCCTTACGAGGATGAAGGCATTGTGTATGTTGTTGACACAACAAAAAATCCTCGTGCTTTGCTGTCGCCAGCTGGTCCAGTACCCAAGCTTTTGGGCCGGGTTGCGGCATGGTTTATGCCCACTAACGAAATAACAATGACACCAATAGAAGCAACAACTCAAGCATAAGAAATTAGGAATCGGTACTATGGAACAATCCCCACATCTATCAGCAGTAGCAGAAAGTATTACCGTTGGTGATGCGAGTGTGCTTGGGCAAAGAATACTCACCGAGCTGGAGGCTGGTACCCTTACCGACCGAACACTGCAAGATTGCGAAAGCCTTTTTCCTACCAAAAACTTGCAAGATGTACCATATATTTTTTCTAAACTAATGCTTCGGGCATGTGACAGCGCTACCACTCGGCCCCATAAGGCTAGGGAATACTCCGATGCAGCGCTTTCGCTCGCCAAAAACCACCAAGACACCATAGAAGTTCCAGTACCAACTGACGACGGTTCAATACAGTGGATGCCGCTCAAACAGGCCAAAACCACTATGATAGAAGCACTCGCCAAAGAACTAGAATCTGCTCGCAAGCATAACAATCAGCAGCCAATAGACAACGCCATGGCTGCACTTTCACTTTCGGCTAATGCTATGGGCTACGAGCTAAGTGTCGTGAGGATTCACTCGCCGGCAATACAATTTGCCAAAAGTACTTTCGCCGAAATACCAAGCAAAAAAATTGCTTACGGCGCATTGGCCACAGGTATATCGCTGTTTGGGGTATCCCAAAATGCTGCTGCAGCCACCATTAACAAAGGGGCATTAGCCGGACCGCCTGCTGTTGCTATGGTTCCCAGTAAAGTGCTCGTTGTTGACGCTATGCCTAAAAGCGGTGAGTTAACACCGTCTGCCAATGCGCTGCTTGGGCAGAACACACCCACTCCCATAATTGATACGAAAGGCAGTATACAAACAACAGCCGATGCGGTTGTGGTAGCGCCATCAGGCCTGGGTAACGGGGCTATTCCTGGATCTGAAACGGCTCCTGGTACTGTGGTGTTAGAGCCAGGTGCCAGTCCAACTCCTGGCGAAACTGCCGACTCACAACTTCCAGTTGTTGCACCACCGGCTCGCCCAAATCCCGTTGCTCCTGCCGCCCCAGCACCAGCGCCGGCCCCCGCTCCCGAAGTACCCGCACCACCCGAAACTTCAGTTGCACCCGATACCCTACGTACCAAAACACTAGAAATGCTTATTGCATCTGACTCTCGCTGGACAAACAGGGCAAAACTTATCGAAAGATTCTTAGATGAAGGCTACACCTTTGAGCAGGCACTTGGTGTGATAGGCAACTTTGCCGTAGAGGCTGCTGGTGATGGACTTAACCCGGCAATTGAACAAGGTGGCTCAGAAGCTAAGCCTAAACGTGCCAATGGTAAGGGTGGCCCGGGGCGTGGCATAGGCCAGTGGGGTGCTTACGACGAAAGATATGACAGGTTTGGTTTTAAGCAACAAGCAGACGGTACCTATAAAGAAGGCACCCTGCGCTGGTTTGCTGCTCAAAGCGGCAGAGGTTGGGAAGACATAGATGTGCAAATTGACTTTGCGTTATGGGAACTCAATAATACCCAGCAAGGTGCTCGCAAAATGTTAAAAGCAGCTACCACAATCGAAGAAGCTTCGGCCAACTTCATGAACGGCTTTGAACGTCCAAAAGTACGCGATGCTTCACCTCGAACGGCAGCGGCAATGCGGTCTCTAGAGCAATATAATGCTATGCAGGTAAAAGCCCAACAGGCTCTAGCGCCCGCTCCGGCGGCGCCTGCGCCACCTGCACCTGCACCTGCACCAGCTCCCGCCCCTGAAGCTCCTGCGCCAGCACCAGCCGCCAGTGCCTGTGCTGCCGGCACCGAAAGTCTAGGCATGATGTCGGGTTGGAAGAATGTGCAAAAGGAATTCTGTGCGGTCAATGGACTTCCAAGCTCTTCGTCTGAAAGCACACCAGGTAATCAATATTATGTTGAAGGTGCAAATGGACGAACGATTGTATCGGCCGAGCATTCGGCTAAGATTGCAACGCTCGTTAAATGGGCACAGCAAGACGGCATACCCCTAAGTACCACAAGCTCATATCGGAACGAAAAACATCAAGCTGATTTGTGTAATGCAGACAAACGCTGTAGTGAGGGAGATTATACTGCTGTGGCTCCTCCAGGAGGCTCATGGCATAACGAAGCCGCCTTTGATTTTTATATTCCTGGGCTGAACAACCGAACTGCAGAATGCAATACTAATTTCGTCGCGAGCAATGGTTTGGCAGTTTGTGCTACCCCACAATTCAGCAAAGTTGCAGCTTGGTTAATGAAAAACGCTCCAGAAGTTGGACTTACACAGTACATAAATGAGTATTGGCACTATGACCCTAGAGGTGTAAACACAAGGGCTGGCACGGCCGTGAACGAATATAGAAACATGGTGCTTAACAGTCAAGAAGCAAAAGACATCCCCAACCACCCTAACGGTTAATATTGTTCACTGAAAGGCCACAAAAGTAGTTGCTATACTGTAGTACATGAAGGATGTGTTGCAGCATAAGCTAGCCGAACTGCCCAAGAACCCTGGGGTCTACTTTCACAAAGACGCTTCTGGGCAGATTATTTACGTTGGTAAGGCAGCAGTTCTACGTAACCGTGTGCGCCAATATTTTCAGGCTAGTCGCAACCGTGACCCCAAAACCGAAGCGCTGGTGGCCGAAATAGCCGATACCGACTGGATGGAGGTGGAAAGCGAGCTGGAAGCACTGTTTTTAGAAGCCGAAATGATACGGCGTTATATGCCGCGCTACAATATATTGCTTCGTGACGACAAAGCCATGAGCTACATCCGCATCGATTACGATAGCGACTATCCCACGGTAACGTTAACACGTCGCCCGCTCGACGACGGCGCACGCTACTATGGCCCATATTTTAGCGCCTATGCTGTCAAACAGGCACTTAAGTACCTGCGCCGTATCTTTCCGTATGCAACGCGGCGTATGCCCAACCAAAAGCGTGCTACCCTGCATTACCACCTGGGACTCGACCCGGGCCTCGAAGAAGGCAAGACCTCTCTCGAAGCCTACCGTGCCAATTTGCGGCGGCTGATTTCGGTTATAGAGGGCAAAAAAGCTCACATTATCCGCGATCTAGAACGCGAAATGACACAGGCGGCCAAGCTTGAGCAGTTTGAGCAAGCAGCCAAGCTACGCAACCAGCTACAGGCACTACAAAATCTAGGGAGACAGGTTATATTTAGCGACAAAGAATTCCTCGACATTAGCAAAGACCACGCCCTAACCGAGCTGGTAGACCTGCTTGGACTCGAAGTCTATCCCAAACGCATCGAGGGCTACGATATTTCGCATCAACAGGGAACAGATGTCGTGGCCAGTATGGTGGTGTTTACTAACGGTGTGAGCGACAAAGGTGAATACCGTAAGTTTAAAACCAAACGCGACCACAATAACGACTTTTATAATATGCACGAAACCATCCGGCGCCGCCTAAGCGATAAGAATGTCAAAGCCTGGGGCAAGCCAAGTCTGTTTTTGATAGACGGCGGCAAGGGCCAGCTTGATGCGGCGCTTCGCGCGCGGGACGAGGCGGGCCACGTCGCGCTATGTTTTATTGGGCTTGCCAAGCGCGAAGAACAAATTGTTATCAAGCGAGGGCAGAGAACATCCTTTTCCGCAGAAGCTACAAATGACAAGGAGGGCAGCCAGCAGAGCTCATGGGGTGGGTCAAACGTGTCGCTTAACCTCGAAATTGTACAAAGACTAGGCGGATACACCACTGAAACTGAAGACTTTATTCTTATTAACCTACCGCACAGCACCAATCTCATCAAGCTTCTTCAGCGTATTCGCGACGAATCACACCGGTTTGCGGTGTCGTACCACTCAACACTCAAGCGCCAGCGTGTGAGCAGTAGTATGCTCGATGACATACCTACTATCGGGCCCTCAACCCGCAAAAAGCTGCTCAAAACATTTGGTAGTGTGCGTGGAATAATGCAAGCGCGCGATTTTGAGCTCGAGCGGGTGATTGGGCAAAAAAAGGCCACCATTTTGCAACAATACTTGAGACCGATCAAACGCGAACAAAAATCCCAGGTAAAAACTTCAGATTAAAATTTCTATCCCAGGTGCAAAATCAAAATCCCGCACTTAAATGAAAATAGACTATAAATGCAACGCTCAATGTTCAACGCTCAATGTTCAATGTGCTGTACACTACATAGCATGACAGCACGTACTCATGATACGGCCGCACTTGTTGCGTTACTTGCTTGGAGCATTGTGTTCCCGCCAGCCACTATGACCGTTGCCACGGCAATGACGGCGCTGTTGGCCAATCAGCTTGGTGGCATTGCTCCAGATATCGACCAGCCTACCGCACCATTTTGGCGCAATCTGCCTATTGGGCGCTATTTTGGGAGGGTGTTTGGTGCGCTTGTCGGTGGGCATAGATTTTTTTGCCACTCGCTACTAGGTCTCGCAGTATTTGGTGTCATTGGACGGGCATTATTAGAGTTTTTGCAACCAATCATGCCGCACATCGATAGTGAGGTAGTCTGGACTGCGTTTATGATTGGTATGATTTCACACCTTGTCATGGACACAGTAACGCGCGAAGGCGTACCTTGGTTGTTGCCTTTACCACTTAAATTTGGTCTACCGCCAGTGCGAAAACTGCGCATAGTCACGGGCTCGTGGGTAGAAAACATAGTTATTCTACCACTACTGTTAGCTGGGGCGGTTTGGCTGTGCGCCGAACACTACACTACCCTCAGTGCTCTTATTCAAAACCGCCTTGTTCGCTAGGAGTGATAAATATCACTGGTAACCAATAAGCGAAAGCAGTATCATACAAGCAGTAGGCTCACTAGTGTAAAATTAAGAAGTATCACACAAAAATATGTCACCATACTTAGAGATTGGACCAATCCCAACCGGTCAGGAGAATATACTACGTTGGGCAGACAGAGCAATCTCACGTAGTGTGGGCGAAGCCGTTTTACGGCAAGCAAACTCTCGGCCAAATTTAGCAGATACAGAGGGTGTGCATACCTTACAAAATGAGTGCGAGGCACTCGCAAGGGCTATGATTGACCAGTCAGACCAGCCCCACCTAAACACTAGTCGACCTAATCCGGTTGATGCCCACCTAGAACATATGTTCAGGTTTGTTGGCCATGCTGATGTGCGGTTACGGCATAACTCCCCACCATTACTACTTGCGTCAAGTCGAGATAGGCTCGTCCTAGGACATACTGTGGCAGCTTTGGTTGATATCAAACAGGCTCAAGCTATAGATGTGGTTCACCTACTTGGTCAGCCACGGCAGAGTCCCGATGCCTGGCTAGTACAGACGCACGATTTGCCAACTGGTGTTACCTCCCGTCAAACCGTTACACAGGTTGAGCGCGGTTCTGGCGGTGAAATCACCCTATACGTTGCGCATCAGACACGTCAGTTCGTTGGGTCGACTGCTTGCAATTCACTCGTGACCTTTGTGCCCGATCGAGGCTGGAGAACGGAGACGGTTGTTATGGCAACAAATCATCCACGCTGGCGACAGCTCGAGGCTATTTTTGATACTGACATCGGCAGTATACATCGTGCAATTGAGCAACTGGCCGAAGTCAGTCCAGCTCGAGCTGCCTAGAAACGTCTTGTGCTACAGTGCCTGTAATCTTGCGTACAGATTTTGCCGCAACGCAGCTATATACTACGCGCAAAATAAGGAGTAATTATGGCATTTTGGGATAAAATTGGTAGTTCTGGCAATGTCGAAGACCGACGTGGTATGGGCGGCGGAGGGTTGGCAATATCTGGTATAACGGGCTTGGTGCTTTTCTTGGCATTTATGTTTTTAGGTGGTCAAGACACCACCGTGCTCGATCAACTACTTGGCCAGGTGTCGCAACAGCAGGCGACGCAATCGGGTGAGCAACCGCCAGAGTTTCAGGGTGCAGATGATTATGAAGTCTTTGCCAGCAAAGTGCTTGGGTCAAACAACGATACGTGGGGGGTATATTTGATACTCAGGGGGCTTCCTATCAAGCGCCCAAACTTGTTCTGTTCCGTCAGGTGACTCAGTCTGGTTGCGGTATTGCTAGTGGTGCTGTTGGTCCACATTATTGCCCCAACGACCAAACTATCTATCTGGACGAAACATTCTTTGATGAGCTACAAAAACGTTTTGGTGGCAGCAGTGGTGATGTTGCTCAGGCCTACGTTATTGCCCACGAAGCTGCACATCATGTTCAAAACCTGACCGGTACCATGGAGCAGGTTATGGCTGCTCAGCAGCAAGGGGCTGGAGACGCCAACCAGCTGTCGGTAGCACTAGAGCTTCAGGCCGATTGCTATGCAGGCATATGGGCGCGCTCGGTTTCGGCACTTGGCGTCTTTGAAAACGACCAAGAGATTAAAGAGGCGCTGAGTGCCGCTGCCGCGGTTGGCGATGACCACGTGCAAGAAACAATGCAGGGCAGGGTGACCCCCGAAAACTGGACCCACGGCAGCAGCGAACAGCGGGTAAAATGGTTCACGACAGGATATAAACAACCCTCAGTCTTAACCTGCGATACGTTTAGGTAATTTGCTAAAAATGTTACTCTTGAGACGAAATATGCCAGTAGCGCTCAACAGGCATAATAGTGACATCAAGATGAATAACGTCTCAAATGGAGCGTATTTTATAATCAATGACCCCATGAGTGCACCAACAGCCCCAGCAAAGTAGTTGTTAGCCTCCCAGACCGACCATACAGTATCCGTGAAGCAATAAAGGACGTAGCCTATGCTCATGAGTAGGTTGCTTATTGCAATGATGTGTTCTTTTCGTTTTGCTTTATCTATTAATCTGCCAGTTGCTAAGAATACAAATCCTGCGACGACTGCAAAAATACTTGCCGCAAAGCCTGCATCTAAGATATCACCGCCAACGCGACCGACCATCACTGCGTAAAAGGAGACAATCATGCCTGAAGCTAGTAATATTGCAAAATCAGCTGCAAGCAGGATTCTAAGTGCGCGATTGAGAAGGGTAGATGCATATTTATTTTTTGGTAGCTTGGTAGCGTCGAATATAAGCAGTATAGCATGGTTAACGAATGTGCTACTGTATGGTCATGACAATACGATCGATGCGTGAGGTTGATGAGGCTCTGAAGCCATACCTTACAGTAGCTGCCGAAACGACCGGCAAAGACATAACACTCCAGCGGCAAAAGCGGCTAATGACCCATCTCGGTAATCCCGAGGCCAAACTTAAGATTATTCACATCGCAGGTACTAGTGGTAAGACGTCGACTTCGTACTATATTGCGACATTATTGCAAAAATCTGGACAAAAGATTGGACTGACAGTGTCACCTCATGTCGATACACTGGCCGAGCGTGTTCAGATAAATGGCCACCCACTCACAGTCCAAAAGTTTTGTAGCTTTATGGAGGAGTACCTGGCGCTAATCGAAGATATTTCTGAGACTCCGAGTTGGTTTGAAGTCATGGTAGGTTTTGCGTTTTGGGTATTTGCCCGCGAGAATGTTGACTATGCCGTAGTAGAGACAGGGCTTGGTGGGCTGCACGATGGTACGAATGTGGCTACTCGAGCCGATAAAGTCTGTGTTATTACCGACATCGGCTATGACCATATGAATATATTAGGTGATAGGTTAGGAGCGATAGCGCATCAAAAAATTGGTATTGTACACCCAGAAAACACAGCAATTATGTATGAGCAAAGTGATGAAATAATGCAGGTAGTGCGGTTTTGGGTGAGCCAGCAAGAAAATGCCGAGCTGCTGACTTTCGACCAGGCTAAGCTACAGATATCTACCAAGATGCAGTTTGAGGCTGGGATGCCTATGTACCAGCATCGCAACTGGCTGCTTGCCTATGCAACATTCCTGTTTCTTGTGCGCCGAGACTCTATTGCAACTTTGTCGCAAAAAATGATAAAAGAAACGCAGACTATAGCTGTACCAGGTCGAATGGATTGCAGACTCGTGCAGGGCAAAACCATCATTATGGATGGTGCACATAATGCCCAAAAAATGACCGCCTTTATAGAGAGTTTTAAAGCCCGGTATCCGGCGACTCGTGCAACCATTGTAATTGGCCTTAAGCTTGGCAAAGAAATTAAAGAAGTTGCACCGCTACTGCGGCCGATTGCCAACTGCGTTATCGCTACCGAATTTCAGGGAGCTCAAGACTTACCAATCAAAGCATACAGTGCCAAAACACTCGCCGGTTCACTTAGGAAAGCCAAAATAACAGAGGTGATTTTTACCGCAGATGCGAGTGACGCCTACCAAAAGGCACTACAATGTGACAACGAAATAGTTATTATTACCGGGTCATTTTATCTTCTAGCTCAGCTACGAGCTGCCTACCTGGAGCTACGATGAAGATTCGGCACATAATTTCTACCGATGAAAACGGTGGTTATAGTCGTGGCGGAGAGACTCCCTGGCAACTTCCCGGCGAGTTAGCAGCTATGCGCAGTACCATGGAGAAGTTTGGTGGCATTGTACTTTTAGGCCGTGCTACCTGGTTGGTTATAGAACAGAATGCTCGCCATAAAAATGCTCTTAACCCCTCGTTTGGAAAACGACATCTTCACGTTGTGAGCTCTAGGTCACTCGATTTACCGCCGGGGGTGATCCGCGTAGCCGATATTGATAATTTTGTAAAAGAGCGCCAAATGGCTAATCAAGATTTTTGGGTTGCTAGCGGCGGCCTCTATGCGGACAAACGCTTAGTACCAGACGAGGTTTGGCGAACAGCCGTAAAGGGTGACTACGGCTGCGATGCTTTTTATACGGTGCCAGCTACAATGCGACTTATGGAAACTTCGGACTGGCACGAAGAAAATGGTAGTCATTATCGGTATGAACTGTACGAACGTTTACAGCTGGGCTCCGTTGCCTGTGAGAACATAGCTCTATGACTCTACCAGTTGGCCTAGTCCGGGCAATAACGGCAGTTTTTATCCGCAAGCTTGTTCGCAGGGTAGGAATAGTAGCGTACGGCATTCTGTTGTTATTGTTGGTGGCACTCATCTTGCTTAGTTTTAAGGTGAGTGCGTGGTGGCTTCTGGTCTTGATTGTATTTTTTCCGGTGGCAATAGCTATCACAGCTGCGTTGGTTGCGCTATGGTACATCAGCGGTCGGCTTGCACCCAGAAGGCTTTCGGCCGAGGAGACTTATGGGGTCAATGCATTCACGGAGAGGCTGCTAGCAGTTGTTGAGCGAGCGCGCACACCGCTGCCAATCCTGTTGCTAGGAATCAGCAAGGACCTACTGATTCATCGTGAGAGCAGGGTTGTGGGCGATACAATTGCTGCGTCCAAAGAGTTGCGCGACGAATACCGCAAGTTAGAAGCAACCTTCCATACATAGATAAAGACGGGTGTTGCTTCGCTTTTCCGCTGCGAAAGAGATGTGAGCAGGCTCCCGTTTCTTTTCTACGCTCCACCGAACCCCCTGCGGGGTTTCGGTTTGCTTCGCGAATTACTAAGTAAAAGCCGGTCATCTGACCAACTCTTTACTTGGTCCACGATAATTGATGAAATCAAAACCTATATCAACGGATACGAAACTGCTTTTGCGCAATGATTCCGTTGCGTTTGTTATATACAAAATTAGAACCACTCGCCAGCTAGATACCCGAATATCTCAATATTTCATTAACCAATTCGACTTGGCTGAACTTCTCGTTGAAAACGATTTCATCCTCTACACCAAGCACATCTTTTTCTCTATACCATTCTCTCATTTCTTTTTCACCAAACTCATGCGCATTGGGCTTTGTTTTGTGTCTGCGCAGCGTTTCGTAGAAAGGAATAGCTATATAAAATATATAGCTTTAGTCAATCATACTCATGAGTTCGCGCATCATTGTTCCGTATCGCTTTGAAGATAAAATTCCCTCGACTATCACGTCGTAGCCTCGTTCAAGCGCAAATATCGCAGTTTGTTTTTTAAGCTCTATATTAAACCCATTGTCTCGTTCTTTTTCTCTTAATACAATTCAACGCAAGTAATCTTGCTCAATGAAAGCAACCTTTTCGGGATGTGCAGATTTTTCACGCTCTAATTTCGCAACTGTGCTTTTCCTGACCCAGAATTACCACGGATTGTTATTAGTTTGCCCATAGAGATAATTATATAATTTCAAATAGCAAACAGGATTTGAACTTGTTTACAGATAAAGAGTTCTCGGTAAAAAAAAGAGATTGAAAGTTGCTCCAATCTCTTATCTCTAATTTCACTGTGGTACACCGGGAGGGATTCGAACCCCCGACCCCTTGTTCCGAAGACAAGTGCTCTAATCCGCTGAGCTACCGGTGCACGTTGGAATTGACACACCTATCTTTTTTGTCGTCTACGACAAAACTTCGATTTGATGCTAGGTTCCTTATTTCAAAATTCCATTCAGCTGATTCGTTTACCAGCGAGCTCCTTGAGTTGGAATTTTGGGTACAACTGTTTGTTAAGGAAAAGAGCAGCCCGCCAAAATGTATTCCATTTTACCGGCGCGATGAGAAAAACTGTAGGTTTGTCTCAATTCAGGAACAGGGGTAAGTGTAGCATAGTGCTGGCAATAAATCTAGTTTGACCCAACAGATGCGGGGCTGCTACCATGGAGACTATGGAACAACTGAGTCAAACACAAAACACTGTCGAACAAACCAAAACAGTTCTACAGAGGATAGGCGAATCTGTTTTTGACGGTAAGTCGCTTCTTATTCTGCTTGCTTCGTTAGCTACAGCCATGATTGTTGGAGCAGTCATGGCTCAAATACTGCGTGGCTTGTCACGCTCTATTGCTAAGGCGGCCGATGTCTCCACCGACCTAGCAACGGTCAATCGACTGCGTCGACTCGAAACCTCAACAATCATCGCCATCGCCATTATTAGACTTTTTTTGTTGGTGGTAGCGGTGTATTTTTGGTGGGTATATACGCACGAGGGTGGTTCAAGGCCGAGTGCTGTTATTGGCGCAGGTGCCCTAACGGCTGTATTACTGGGTGGCATGCTCACACCATTGCTACGTGATTTTTCGTTTGGTGCGGGCATGATGGCCGAGCGTTGGTTTGGCGTGGGTGACCTTATTAGTATTGATTTTCCCAATGTCCAAGGCGTGGTTGAACGTATAACGCTGCGTTCTACGCGAATTCGTGGGCTGAACGGCGAGATAATATGGGTGGCCAACCAAACAATGAACGGTGTTCGTGTTGCTCAAAAGGGCGTGCGACTTACCGCTGTTGAGCTCTTTGTGACCGACCCAGAGGCCGCTAAAAAAATGGTCGACCGCGTAAACAAGCTTCTTCCAGGCGGATTATCGCTTCTGGTTGCACCGCTTAGGATTGTGGAAATAGCCGACAGAGGAGATGCTATTTGGCATATTACCGCTATTGGTGAAACGGCTCCAGGACGTGAATGGATACTTGAAAAGACTGCTCTAGAAACATTTATTAAGCTTGATGAAAAACGCAAGAAACCGATTCTTATTGTCGACCCGATTGCTCGCTATGCCGATCCAGACATGGAGCGACAGTTGGCACGTGCCGTTCGCAATGCCCGCAAAAAGCGTCGTCGTATTAACTATCGCCAGGCTATTAAACCGCTGGTTACTAAGGGCAAAAAATCGCCTTCTTCGAAGCCATAATCTAAACACTTGGTGTCGGCGGTACAATGTCGGCACAGGAAACATTGTGGTCAAGGTTGTTTGAAATAAACTGAGTCATAGTAATTATCCCCGTATCAGTGAGCGGACGGGCAAGCTGTGGATCTGAGCAGGCGCGGCGAGCCACATCGACAGTTGTTTGGTCAAGCGCATACCAAGTATCAAGTCCAAAAAGTGGACTCTGTGGTGTTATAGTATTGCCAACGATACTGTTCCACTGATAATTTGTCGAATACAGTCCTATTTGGGTCACTCCGGCTTGTGTAAAGTATGCAACCATTCCTTCGAGTGCGGCGGCATTTTTTTGATAGGCTTGAGTGTCTGTTGCGACATCAGTCTGCCACGAATTCATGGTTTCAACATCTAGCCACCAAGCGTACGCTCCAGGGTCGGCGGCAAGAGACGCGCCGGCAGTAATAGCCTTTTTAACTTCTAGAGCAAAAAACGTATTTACATCGTCAAATGCTCGCTCCCATCCATATTGCCAAGCACAAGCGGCACTGTTCTCACCCTTGCCGGTAGCTGGATTAGGCAAACAAGTACCATACTGGGCAGGAATGGTTGTTGTTTGGCCATGATACTCGTTATCGGCTGGCCAGCTTGCAACTAGGTCAATGTAATCGCCTGGGCTGGCGGTGTTGACATAGAGTTGCACTTTAGTTTGAGTCTTGCTACCCAGCGATTTGCTGGCCCACTGAAGCTGTTTGCTCAGACAGGGGTTACTATTCGACGCTTTACCTCCATTAACACCCACTACGCCAAAAGCCTGAGTGCTAGGTAGCGATTTTTTACACTGGGGGTACGAAACATCAAGCCCAAGTGGAGCGATAGCTGGCCTGGAGCGATTAGGAGCAGCAATTGCAGGAGCAATAACAGCAAAAACAAGCAAAATACTGAGTGCGGCAATTTTCAAAATTTGTTTCATAACTATTAATTATACTATTTATATTTTAAATAACTATAAGCAGTATAACACATGTGCGATATGTTGTAACAAATACAGCAATATTTATCCTTAAAGTGGGTGCAAAACAGCCAAAATAGTAACAATCTATAACATAAATATCCGTCGAATAGCGAGGCGGCAGTTCCTAATGGAGTGTTTATTGTCTGGGCTTGAGCATCTCAACCATTTTCTCGATACGCTGCTTGTGGGTTTCGCTTCTTTTGCCTTCATCAACCCGTCAAATATATGCATGTTGATGTGAGGAGGTCATTATTGTAAAGGCCAACAGAAGATTAGCGTTTTTCAAGGCACATTGAATGCTGTTGTTCATACTTTGAGTATAACAAGTCAGAGCAGGTACTCTTTGCTCAAATTCACGTTCATATAAGCTGCTTTGTGGTCACCAGTTCTTAGCTTTTCAATGAAGGGCTGCGGTATATGAGTGTATACAGAGTTGAGTAAACGAACTAAGCCTTAGTTGATTTGAGCGCCAATTTCCTGAGCTGTTGGGTGTTTCCCATGGAGTAACCGATCTGACCCATGCTAAAGTTGGGTATTGCTCCCCTGTTTCTGGGTGTAGTCTACTAAAGTGTACGACTTGAGCGTTTTTGATCTTTCTTGTGGATCATCTAAAGGATAACTGGTGGAGCGCTGAAGACCCCGAAGAACGTATCCGGTTAAAACAGCTTTTGTATTTAGATGGTTTGGCAGTTTCGCGTGCCGGAAAAGTTAGAACCCCAGCCCTAAGCCCGATTTACAGATACAAATCAAGCCATAAAAAATACCAGAACATAAATTCTGGTACTTTTATTTCAATTGGAGGGTCAGGAGGGACTCGAACCCTCGACATTCTGCTTAAGAGGCAGACGCTCTAACCAGCTGAGCTACTGACCCGAAACGAGACAAACTACATTTCTCGTCGCGCCGGTCTTTGGTGAGGCCAAAGTCTCGGGCTGCTCTTTTTCCTTGAATAATAACAACACTAGCGAAGTCATTAAATAGGGGAACAACGGGGGCAATTGTAGCAAAATACTTCTCGCGACGCAAGTAGAGCGGCAGAGTAACGACTCAGGCTACAGTGATCGAACGTAGAGTTATAGCCATACTATTGTCTGCTGAGGCTTCTAGTCAACTAAGAAAGCTTAATGCTACAATAACAGATATGAAACTATTAAACGGTCGCGAACTAGCAGAGTTCATTAAGGAACGTCAGGCTAAACAAGTGCGAGCCCTCCGCCAGGCACGTGGTATTGCGCCAAAGCTGTCTATTGTGATTACGACCGACCATCCTGCTATCCAGACCTATGTACGCATGAAACAGCGCTATGGGGCTGACATTTTAGTGGATGTTGAAATAAACCAAGTAAAACAGTCAGAAGTAAAAGAGTTGATTGCGGTAAAAAACGCCGATCCAACTATTCACGGTATTATTGTACAGTTACCGCTTGCCGACCCAACCGAAACCGACGAAATTTGCAACTCAGTTGCGCCTACTAAAGATGTTGATGCGCTTGGCAAAGATGCAGTCTATGAGCCGGCGACCCCGATGGCTATTATGTGGTTGTTGGCTGGCTATAATGTTGAGTTAAATGGCAAAAAGATTGTACTGCTTGGGCGCGGTAAGCTTGTTGGTGCACCGCTCGAAAAACGTATTCAAACAAGTGGGTATGATGTAGTGGTCATTGACCGTAAGTCCACCGACAAGATAGAGCAAGTAGCCGAAGCCGATATTATTATTACTGCTACCGGTCAACCTGGGATTTTGCATTCGGCAATGATAAAGCCTGGTGCGGTGGTAGTAGACGCCGGTGTGGCCGGGGAGCAAGGCAAAACGGTTGGTGACCTTGCGGACGATGTTAGGCAGCGTATTGACCTTATTATCACTCCCGAAAAGGGTGGAGTAGGTCCACTGACTATCTGTGCGCTATTTGACAATGTTATCCGCGCAGCTAGTAGTTCTAGCGCATGAATAGTCTGAACGCTAGGCAAAAGATTGGTGTTTTTGACTCGGGTAAGGGTGGTAAAAGCGTTGCCCTGGCACTAGAAACGGCTTTTCCAGAACATGATATTGTGTTCATTGCGGATGAGAAAAACATGCCTTATGGCAGTCGCTCTGAGGATGAGCTGCAGCGACTTGTATTGCCAAAACTACGGCAACTAGAAGCTGCAGGATGCGCAGTGGTTGTCATCGCCTGCAATACGGTCAGCACTACGGTATTGCCACAGTTGCAAAAACAAATTAGTACTCCACTCATCGGTGTTGAGCCAATGGTAAAGCAGGCAGCAAGCGCAACAAAGTCACAAAAAATTATAGTTTGCGCTACCCCTACAACGCTGAACAGTCAGAGGTACAAACAACTCAAGACGCAAATTTCAGACAGTATACTCATATTTGAGCCTGACTGCGGCGACTGGGCTTATTTAATAGAGTCGAATCAGATTAATCGCAACAAAATCGCAAAATTAATCGAACCAATTCTAAAACAAGGGACCGATGTTGTGGTGCTGGGCTGTACTCATTACCATTGGATTGAGCATGAAATTAAGGAAATATGTGGGAAGAACATTTTAATCTTACAACCTGAGTCCCTAATTATTAAGCAGCTTCGTTTAATGCTAAAACAGCTGCCTTAAACTGATTGCCCCGATCTTTATAGTCTGTAAATAGCCCAAAGCTGGCACAGCCTGTTGAAAGCAATCCAACGTCACCTGGCTGCGCAATGCGATGCATGGCCTTAACCATCTCTGGCATAGTGGTGATGCCGATAGTCATAGCGGTGAAGCCATGCGCTCTTAATGCTGCCGAGATTTTGGCAGTTTCATCACCGATAACAATGACATGTCGAACATTGCTGTTCGCGACTGTATGAGCAAGTTGGTCGTAAGATGCACCTTTATCAGAACCGCCAAGTACCACCACCTTAGGCTGGGAAAAAGCCCGCAGGGCTACAATAGCTGTTTCAGGGGTGGTCCCAAAACTGTCGTCGTAGTAATCCACACCATCTACTTTACGAACAAGCTCTAAGCGATGCTCAAGACCGCTAAAACTCGTCAAGCCACTTCGGATGGCAACGGTGTTGTTAATGCCTGCTTGCCAAACCGCAGTTACGGCTGCGCAAGCATTTTGCCAGTTGTGTTGGCCCAGAAGTTTGAGGCCATCAACAGGACAGACTAGATGGTCATTAATAACTATGTTTTTGTTTGTAACATATGCACCCGGAGGAGAACAGTAAGGAACAAGCCTGCCCATACTGGCATCGGCTACGCTTTCTGAATCTTCATTATCTGCGTAGTAGATGGCAATATCGCTCTCGGATTGATGTATAAACAACTGCTGCTTTGCGGCAATATACTCTTCGTAGTCCTCGTGCCAGTTGAGGTGTTCGGGTACTACCATGAGACAGGTAGCAATATGCGGAGAGTGCTTGAGGTCTATGAGCTGAAAACTGCTCAGTTCTAGCACCACCCAATCGTCTGGCTCAATTTGGTCGATGAACTCTAGAGGAGACCGGCCAATGTTACCCCCCAACCACACAGTGTGGCCGGCAGCTTCGAGTATCTTGGCAGTGAGGGTGCTAGTCGTGCCTTTGCCTTTAGTGCCGGTAATACCAATTATGTTCTTGGTAGGAGAGTTGGCCAGGAACTCATTCACGGCTGTAGTGATTTTGAGTGCAACAGAAGGGTTTTTGTCTAGGATAAGTCTTGGATGCATGCCTGCCGTGCGCACAATTACGTCAAACCGGTCGAGATTATCGAGATACATCTCCCCAAGTTGACTGGCAACGCCGTCAGGCACTTGTGTGTCTGGATTGGCATCGCAAATGGTTATAGCATGGCCACGCACCCTATAGTACTCTAGGCTCACTTTTCCTTCGGTTGCAAATCCAACAATCGCTATATTCACCTACTTATAATACCGCAAGTTTGTTTGCGCGAGGACTGTTTTTTTCCCGCTAGGGATGGGGCTTATTGGTAAGTTCGGCTTTGACCATTTCAGCCACTTGGCGAGGGGTCATTTCGGCTTTGACTATAAACTTGCGAACATTGAGTGTTTTAAGAATTTCTGGTGCTTCTTGCTCACCCATATTGGTAAGAATGATAACCGGTGTATTTTTGGACGATGATGCTTTGCGAATCTTTACTAGTGCCTCATCACCATTCATTTCGGGCATCATTAAATCTAGAAGAATGATATCAGGCTTCATGTCGGCAACTAGGGCGACGCCGAGCTTGCCATTGGAGGCAGTTTGTACGGTAAAGCCCTCAGTCTCAAACTTAATGCGGTACATGGCGCTGATGGCTTGATCGTCTTCGATGATTGCAATCTTTGTGCTCATGCTAGTCAGTATACGATAGGGCATGAGCTTGTACAAACGAAGCGAAGCGTGATAGGACAGTCTTCGCACAGATTGCGCGAGGACTGTCCTATCAGTAGTGGCTAGCGCATGGAGGCAAGGACAAGGTGGATGGTCTCGACCAGTTGCTTTGGGGTGCAGTGGGCCTTAACTATATAGCGAGACACACCAAGAAAACGCAGTGAAGAGGGCGCTTCATCACGACTCACATTCGTGAGGATAACGACCGGCACGGCTGCCCCCCAGTCTTCGGCACGCAATTTCGCCAGCATTTCGTCACCGTTCATGCCAGGCATACGCAGGTCTAAGAGCACAATATCGGGCTGATGGGTGCGAATAATTTTAAGGCCTTCGGATCCGCGCGAAGCGGTAGAAACACTAAAGCCTTCTATCTCTAACTTAGTTTTGTACATCCGCAAAATGGAAAGCTCGTCTTCAATTATGGTAACTTTGACAGGGGTCATATGGTGTAATAATAACACAATATTCCAGAATGATGTTGCATCAACAGGGGTGGCATGGTACTATCACGGCAGAACGTACTTTTGAAGACTAACACAGCGTGCACCGGACAATTGTCCAAGCCACGCTGTGTTTTTTGTAAATATACTTTAAAACAATATTGACAAAAATACTTATACATGATAATATTTCAATCATAACAAATTTAATTAAGTATTCCGGATTATAACTATGAGTAAAACTTCCCATTCACCAGAAACAGCAAGGCGTTCCATGGCCGCTGCCATTACCGCAGTAGCTATCGGTAGCTCTGCACTATTGGCATCTCAACACCCCCAAACTCGCGAATATATTCCTAGACATGTTGTTGAAGGCTCTGACGCAGTATTTTCGAATGTAGTAAAACTTATTGTTGGCGATTTGCCACCTATGATTCGTGATGGAGACCGTTCACAGCCTATAAAATTTGATATAGCACCAAAAAACGTATAAGAAAGAGTGGGGACAATGATTCCAAAAAATAGTATGAGTGAATTTACTGACCTAGCACCAACCATATTGAGACAGAGATTGGTTATAGAAGGATATCCTGAGAAGCCAATTACTGATGAGGATATTAAAGACTATTTAACAAAGCTCTCAGATGTCTGTGGGATGATAACGCTAATCCAGCCAGTTACACATTGTAGCGATACCTACGGATGGGCTGGGTGGATACACTGGGAAACGTCGGGTGCACATTTTTACGCATGGGATCAACCACTACTATTCTTTAGTGTAGATGTATATACATGTAAAGCCTTCGACCCAAAGGTTGCGACAGAGTTTACTAAAAAGTATTTTAAAGCGAGTAAGGTAGCTACAAAGGAGTTCTAGTGATGAGTCCAGAATATAAAGCCTCTCAAATTGAGATGGATGATATTGAGAGGACTATTGTTAACTTTGCGCGGTCTAAAACGAGCAAAGACGTAGCGGCAGTGGTCGTGCCTCCAACAATAGTAGAAGCAAACTTCTGTAGAACAGGCGAACAGCAAACGTTCGACAAGCTTGGGGAGGGGTATGATTTTGCCGAGGGTATGGCACCATATGAGAGCAGCTCAGTGTTTTTGTACACAGTCAATACCGAACATGGTCGCATTGCGCATGCCAAACGATTGGTTCACGCGAATGTTGATAACCGCACGGATGGCCTAACGGGCATTGAACCCATCGACGACCGATTAACAGCAGGGGAAGAGTCTGAGCGAGCTGATTTGGATACCATATTGCGCGATTCTGATTTAACAATGGATAGCCTCAGGACGGTTGTAAATGTCGCTACAAACTTTACAACGAGACGTCTTTCTCCAAAAACGACAAAAGTACCCTATGCAACTCTAAGCTACCTCTCTGTATTTAAATATGTTACAGACGCCTCCCAGGGCAGAAATGCCGCAGCCATCCTGGCTTATCTTAACTCTGCGGCCAAAGATTCCCTCGGCCGCATAAAGGTCGAATCTCGTCTTCTAGGCGGGAAGCCATTTCACCTGCCCAAGAGTGATGGCAGCGGCTACGATGAGCGGTATGAGGCCGTAGTTATACCAGACTCAAGGCGTAACAAGGCAATATTTACGACCATGGGTCGTTTTGTAGGCATACCAGTCATAGACTATAAATAAACTAAACCCTCATGTTCGGTGAGTCTACCATAAGCAGTAAAGTGCTACAATTGTGATGTGAAGTATTTACTGTTGATGGCGATGGCACTCATGCAGGCCGTGCTAGGTGTGATTTTATGGTATAAAAGACACGACAGAATTAGTCGAACCTTTACGTACTTTACTTCTGCACTGCTAGTATGGACGTTCGTCAATATTACTCTGGACTACCTCACGCATATGACATATGACCAGAGTATTGCAGATGGTCGATTAGGAATAGTTAATATATTAAACACGGTAGGATTCTTCTTCGCGAATATAATCCTATTGTTGCTTTATGAATCCGTCACGGCCGCTCTCGGTGTTCGTAATGCTAAAGACATAAAGACAGTGCGTATAGTTGGCCTTAGCTTTGCGCTGGTCTCATTGTTGCCAGTCTTTTCGGGTAGTTTTTCCATCACAAGCGCAAAGTTTACATATCACTATGGCCCTGCAGCACTATTGCTGGTTCCGTATTTTGCAATACTATGTTGGAAAACGATTCGCCTCGGTATTAAGAAGCTCAAATCAAAGTTAACTCCGCGCGAGCGCCAACAGGTCATGATGGTTCTGACTGGGTTGCTGGCATCGGCTGCATGGGGGATTGTATTCATAATACTCATACCCTCGTTCACTAAGAACGACGATCTGCTTTTTATTGGCTATATGGCGCCTTATATATTTACGCTACTCATGTATTACGGCATTATCAGATTGGGTTTTCTAAACTTCCGACAGATTATAGCTCGCTCCATCGGCTATATGTTCTCATTGCTTGGCCTAGGCTTGATATTTGTTATTATCGTTAACGTTGTTATCAGATTTGTATTGCACGATAAACTTTCTATTGCGGAGGTAATAATATTCACGATATTTAGCTTTATGATGGCAATAGGTTTTCAGCCAGCAAAGAGATATTTCGACAAGCTAACTAATGAAATATTTTATAGAGATGCGTATGACCCACAGTTACTTTATGACCGACTTAATAGATTACTCGTGTCAAGTCTTGATATAAAATATGTTTTGGATTACAGCGCAGAGATAATTGCAGGGAGCTTGCGTTCTGAATACTGTCAGATAAACCTCTTTGATGAAGACAACACTATAAGAAGTTTTGGCTCGGAGAAAGTGCATATACCATTTGAGGTATTTGACTTCTTTCGTTCATTTGCGCCGAAGTCTAGGAAGCAGGCTTTTATGGTTGATAATCTTGATAAGCACCAAACTGAAAAGCTAAAAAACCTTATGCTAGAACGAAATATTGCTGCACTAATACCTCTGTGGCAAAGGGGGGGTAAGACTAGCGACACGATTGGGTACATAGTACTAGGTTCAAAAAGGTCGGGAAGCCCATATAGCGAGTACGACATGAATACACTGGAAACTATCGCCAATGAGCTCATACTTGCTATCCAGAATACTATGCACTTTGAAGAGATTCAGCAGTTCAACCTAACACTGCAAGAACGAGTCGAGGACGCAACACGCAAACTGCGTGTCACTAACGAAAAACTCAAAAAGCTTGACGAGACCAAGGACGAGTTTATTAGCATGGCCTCACACCAAATGCGTACGCCCCTTACCAGTGTAAAAGGCTATTTAAGCATGGTTCTCGATGGTGACGTTGGCAAGCTTAACAAGCAGCAAGAAGAGCTGCTTAAGCAGTCGTTTTTAAGCAGTCAACGTATGGTCAACCTTATTTCTGACCTACTCAACCTGTCGCGGCTTAACACGGGCAAATTTGTAATAGATGCGACCAGTGTTGATTTGCGTGATGTGGTAGAACAAGAGCTTATGCAGCTGCGAGAAGTGGCAAAGTCGCGCGATATTGCGCTTGATTATACCCGGCCAGAGAGCTTCCCTGTGTTGCAGATAGACGAAAATAAAATGCATCAGGTGGTAATGAACTTTATCGACAATGCCGTGTACTATACGCCAAATGGTGGAACTGTATCGGTGAGCCTTGTCGAAACACCTACTACTATTGAATATCGCGTCAAAGACACTGGAATAGGGGTGCCCCGTGAGGTGCAGCGGCACTTATTTACCAAGTTTTATCGTGCCGAAAACGCTAAACGCGCTCGTCCAGATGGAACAGGGCTGGGGTTATTTATGGCCAAAAAGGTCATTGTGGCGCAGGGAGGCGCAGTTATATTTGAGAGTGAAGAGGGTAAGGGCAGCACCTTCGGCTTTCGCTTTTCCAAAGCAGTACTTGCAAGCGAGCAAGGGGTGGAAGCGGCTGCGGCAGCCAAGCTTGGTACTAAAAAATAGCTTTTTCACTGTCATTCTAACTGCCACAAGCGTCACCTTGTTAGCTCTGTTTCGAAGGTCGCGGAGGGGCCCTCGCCTTAGTTTTGTGCCGGACAAAAGTAGGCAAAAGTCTCGGCATGCCTTCACCCCCTCGGTGATTGTCGTCTAGAGCGACAATGCGAAAAGTACTAGACAGGCATACGTACATATTCGCTGGTATTGTACTTTCAACTAACAATCAGTCCAGGGAGGTTGCGGGAATGCCATCTAAACCGCGGAGAGCTCTGAATCTTGGTGACTCAGGGTTCTATTAGCTCTACACTCTGAAGTCTTTGTCTTGGCTCACGGCTGTGCTCTTTGCTCTGATAACTTTTTCTAGGCTCTGCCCACTGTAGCTTAAGTGGAGAAGTGTGCTCTGATGGTTATTATTGAGCTCTAGGCAGGGAAAACATAAGCATTAATACAATTTTGTTGAAATTATTACAAAAAATACCATAAAAGCACTTGACTTTAAGTGTTTATTGTGCTAAAGTTAAATTCATGTTTAGGAGTTTGTGAGGCCACACCTCACATAATCTGGCCCGTGTGGCCAAAGGAGTATGTTTTATGAGTAATCCAGAAGTAGATCCAACGCTAGCCGTTTCGCCTGCGCCGTTGGGCGAGGGCACAGTTGTGCATGGTGCTGTTGCGGAGCATGGTAGCCACAATGGCCGAGCTAGGTTGCTGGCAGGAATCACGGCTGCTAGCTTGCTGGTAGGTGGAGTCGGATATAAACTATTTGGCGGCGAAGCTGAGGCAAAGGCTCAGACCAGTCCTGGCATCGGTGTCAACGTAGACGCAATGAATCCAAACGATTGTATCAATTTGCCAAAGTCAAACGACGCCTTGCTGCCAAATACACCACGAGGTCAGTTTGGCCCCAACTTAGACGACTATCCCTACACAGCCGAGGGCGTAACAGCTGCCTTTAAGTACTTCAACCAGCATCTGTGCCGTGACAATGAGTTTGCAGCCGCTACTATCGAGTACAGCCAGCACGGCGAGAATGTGAAGGCCGCAGATGTTGATACGCGAGCCGATGCCTACCAGAACAATCCTGTTGCTATGTCTGGGGACATCAATACATTGCTTGGCAAGGTAAAGAATGTTGAGCTGCGAGAGATAAAGCAGCGATATGAGACACTATCAATGCAGGTTGGCGACAATGGCAACATACGCTCAGCAAAATTTGACTCGCCAAAACTTGTCGGTCAAGCACTTGTGCTCACAGTCAATAACGAAGATGGTACGACCAAAGAGTTGATGTTCCGCATTGTTTGTAATGAGCAGCCTGTTTCAGTTAAGGGCTTTAAACTTGTCCCGGTTACTCCGGCCCCCAGTGAAACGACTCCGGTATCAATTCCATCAGTAGGCCCATCACCAGAGCCTACACCAGGAAGCACCGGATGTATTGTAGAGGCGAAGCCCAATGATGGAGAGTATGAATATGACTCAGTTAATTGTACGTGGAGAAAGGTCACGGACCCAACTGCTCGTGTGATGACAGGTGGCCAGCCAAACTACCAAGATCCCCAGACTCCTCGTGGTAACCAAGGCGTAGCTACACAACAGCCAGTAACAGTCCCAACACAGGCTCCAGCTCCTCGGCCAACCGTGCCACTGACGCCAAATACTCCACCACCACCCCCAGTAGACGGTGGCTACAACGGTGGCGCCTCGACTCCGACACCTAACGCCGTTGCGACACCATTGCCAACGCCAACAGAAGTTTTGCCGTCTCCTGGCTGGTAGCTTGATGAGCTTAGCTAGAATGCTTAAGCTTACTATAAAATATAGTTGACATTTTAAAGCGTTTGTGGTAAAATGCTTACAGTATTATTTTCTCTCTACTCGTGAGGTGGGGATGAACGCAACTTAACAATCTTAAGTGAAGCACGAACTACCAGAGTAAGTAATTACTGGTAAACAGATTGTAACCAATAATCTTAAATAGATAATAGGAGAACACTATGAAAGTTTCGAAGCTTTTTAATAGTCTCCCCAAGCGTTTGTTTGCCGCCGCTCTCGTCGCCCTCGCGACGCTGCTACCAGTGAGTACACTGGCTGCAGCGGTCAATATCGAGGGTGCAATGGGCGTCGCAAACGTCACCGCTGGAGACACCAAATATAGCTCCACTGTCAGTGCAAGCTATAACCAAGTTGTTAAGTTCCAGGTGTATTACCATAACACCGAATTGCCAGACTCTGGCAAAATTGCACAGAACCTGCGTGTTAAGATAGACATTCCAACCGCAGCAGGCACTAGCCAAACTCAAACCGCTACCATTAGCGGCGACAACACCAACACAGTCACATCACAGACCAAGGTTAACCTCGACCGTGCAGATGCGTACCTACAGTATCTGCCTGGTAGCGCCGTATGGCGCCACAACACGGGCACTAACGAAGCACCAGTGTGGACCGACACGGTCATTTCTGATGCGGTTGTAAATAGTGGGACCGGACTTGTACTCGAAAACGAAAAGCCTTGCTATAACTACTCGGCAACAGTAACGGTCATGGCGCGAGTCATGGTACCTGGGGTCTCAGTTGACAAGCAAGTGCGCCTAAAGGGCACAACTGCCTGGGCTACGAGCATTACCGCGCAGCCAGGGCAAGATGTTGAGTATATGATTAGCTACAAAAATACCGGCAACGCCACCCAAGAGAACGTGGTCGTAGGCGACAAGCTCCCCGAGGGCGTTACCTATGTGCCTGGTACAACAAAGCTAGCCAACAGTTCTTTCCCTAGTGGCACTGCTATGCCCGATGGTATTACAACTGTGGGTCTTGTGATTGGTACATACCCCGCTGGTATTAATGCATTTGTAAAGTTTGAAGCAAAGCTGCCAGCCGAAGACAAGCTCGCATGTGGCGCTAATCAGCTCCGTAACGTAGCTACCGTGCAGCCAAAGGGCATGAACTACTACTACAACACGGCCGATGTCGTAATTAACAAAACCTGTGCACCCACACCTGTCTACAGCTGTGACGACCTAACTGTTGTTACCGGCGACAATCGTACTGTAACGGCTACCGTTAAGTACACTGCCAAAGATGGTGCAACGTTTAAAAACGCAACCTTTACTTGGGGTGACAATGCCAGCAACACTGTTGCTACGGCTACTACCACCCATCAGTACGCTAACTACGGCACCTACACCATTACAGTCAAGCCAACCTTTAGCGTGAATGGTGTCGACAAGACTGCAGCTGACAACTCAGCTTGTAGCAAGAACGTGACCTTTACGCCACCAACCACCCCTAAAACACCTGGGGTCAAGATTGAAAAATCTGTTGCCAAGAGTCAGGTAGCTGTGGGCGAGAACTACAACTACACGCTCAAGGTAACGAACACCGGTGAAGTTGACTTAGCAAATGTTAAGGTGACCGATACACCAAAAGACGGCAGCAACATTCAGCTCGTAGATGCTAATGGTGTCGGTACTATTACCGACAATACCTGGGACTACACCATTGCGACCCTAAAAGTTGGTGAGAGCAAAAGCTTTACACTGACTGCTAAGGTCACAAAGTACACCGAAGGTAGCCTGGTAAACACTGCTTGCGTTAACGCGCCAGAAGTAAACCCAAGCGAACCAAACAAGCAGGATGATTGTGACGATGCAACGGTCACTGTACCAAAGCCAGAAGTACCAAAGCCTGTCTACCAGTGTGACGACCTAACGCTTACAATCGGCGACAACCGTACAGTAACTGCCACGGTCAAATACACTGCCAAAGACGGTGCAGCGCTTAAAACGGTCACCTATAACTGGGGCGATAACACCACTCCATTTATGACCGACAAGACAAGTGCTTCACACACCTACACTACTGACGGGAGCTTTACCGTAAGCGTTCGATTGCTCTTTGGCCTAGGCGATGCCACTAGTGCCTACGCTGCTGACAACGTAAACTGCGTCAAAAAGGTCACCTTTACGCCCAATCAGCCCCCAGTAGTTACTCCAAACACTCCAGCGACTCCAGCCGTGTTGCCAAACACTGGTGCTGGTAGTGTCGCAAGTATCTTTACGATAGTTGCAATAGTCGGTACAGTTGCTCATCGATTGTTTCTTAGCCGCAAGCTTGCAAAATAGCTCGGCCAAGAACGCTCCCCCCGAGCATGACTGACCGCTCGCACCTTAACCCCCCACCTCCATATGTGAGCGTGGGGGGTTTGTGTATAAACAGGGTATACATGGTCGCAATTTTACTCAACAGAGTACCAGAGTACACTTGAACTTTGTAGTTTGATATGCCACAATTAACAACGTAAGTACTAATAATTAAAAGGATAAAAATATATGCGTAATCTCGTAATGCGTTTAGCGCCCAAAAAAGTGCTATCGCTCGCTGGTCTATTGCTTTTTGCACTCACGGCAATAGGAACAGCTACGTTCGTACCCAAGGTGTACGCGGGTGAGTGTGACAACAATGCGGTGTTCTACTGTGGGTTTACTTCCAGAAGTGAATTTATTTCGAGCGTACGCAACAACCAAGATGGCCTAGGACATCGTGACCTACAGTCTCTTTATGGCTATTTTGGCCTGGGGTCTGATAGTTATGACCGCTTTGCTTCTACGGCTCGCGACGGTACCGTGTACCGCGACGGTCGTGTGGTTGTTGACGGGCAAACTGTCATGACAAACGCTCAAACACTTGGACGTCAAAACTTTAATAGCACGCCGATAAATATCGGCGGTGGAACCTACTACTTAGGTGTACCGGCTAATCGCTGGAGTCCGGGTGTTTCGAGCTTTGGGGTCAAGGTACTGTTTGACGGTAATGGCACTCCTCAGTTTGTGGTGATGCCAGTTTGCGGTAACCCAGTGACTGGCGACAAGGTATCTTCGGGTGCAACCTGTAAAGGGCTTGTTATGTCGGATGTAGCCGGCAAGCCACTACAAAAGACATTCACAACAAACGCTTCTGCCATGGGGCTCGCTTCGGTCACTAAAGTTGTGTATGACTTTGGCGATGGAACAACCCAGGAGGCTGCTAACCCTCTTACACCTATTACACATACCTACGCTAAGCCAGGTGAATATACTGCCAAAGTAACAGTGTATGCTAGTGCTCCGGGTGGCACGACTATTACCGCAACGAGTGCTGCATGTACCAAAAAAGTAAGCATTCCTGTGCCAGTAGCAAGCTGCGTAGCTTTGACAGGTGCTATCCTTAATAAAGATGAAATGTCGTATTCATTTACGGCAACTGCCAAATTTGGCGACGGCGTCGTATTCGAAAGTGCCGACTTTGACTTTGGCGATGGAAAAACCGCTACCGGAGTGAAGCCATCGGGTACTACCGTAACCACGACCCATAAGTACGATAAAGAAAGCAATTATACGGCTATAGCCGTGTTGAAGTTTAGCATCTATGGCGCTCCCAAGACCGCCGAAGCCTGTCGGGCAATTGTGCAGCCCAAACTGCCTCCGGTATCAGAGTGTAAGCCAGGCATCCCGGTAGGCGATTCGCGTTGTACACCATGTCCTTATGACGCCACGCTCCCTGCAAATGACCCACGCTGTAGCGCGCCGCCTACTCCAACCACCGTATTGCCAAACACTGGTGCAGGCAATATTGTTGCAGTTGGCGCAGTAGCACTTGTTGGAGGTTTTTTACTGTACCGACATTTGCTCTTCCGCAAACACAAAGCCGCATTTTTGGCAGCAGATAATGATACCTCGCCACTTCCATTGGCACAGCCGCTAGAGTCAAGCAAGCCCCTCGCTGGGACCCCTCTAGCTGCAAAAGCAAAGTCGCGTCGACTTGGTCTACGCCGTCGCCAGTTCTAGTACTAGCTTTTTCGGCCGCAATGTGCTATACTGGTAGGAATTGTTTGAGAGATCGTGACTGACCGCTCCAATTGCTTCGTAAACCCCTACAAAATTGTAGGGGTTTACTTGTGTAACGACCTCTGTTTTGCTATAATAGCGTTTGATTCGCGCGGCCTCATCGTCTAACGGTTAGGACACCAGGTTTTCATCCTGGCAACCGGGGTTCGATTCCCCGTGAGGTCACCATACGTGGATAGAAATGCAGATTTCAGCTTGAACAGCTCGCTTACCTCTGGTGGCGAGCTTTTCAATTGAGTTCGATAATCTATTTCTGCGTATGTTGGCTTTTTGTTAAATATAGCACCAAAATAGGTAGCTCTTTTAAGCGGATTACTGAGGCCGAGAAGCATTTCTGAGAGGTGTTCCATAATATATTTTGCATACATCAAAACTACTTCAAATTCGGCATCTAAATCGGGTTGTTTTGCTATCTCTATATCGAGCTGAGCAAGCTCCTTTTCTACGCTCACGATGTCCTCCTCTAAGAACTTTAGGGCTGATTCACTAGACAGAACTCGCATTCGGTCTACAGTGGATCGGATTTGACCTTCTAGGCTCTCACGATGCTCTAGGCGGCGTTGGTTTGCTTCAAATTGGTCTGCTTGTCGATCTCTCCATAATTGGGCAATAGCATCGATTACGCTGTCGATATATTCAGGCTTGATCGTAATGGTTCGAATAAATGATTCAATGGTTTCATCGAATTGGGGTTTGTTTACGCGGAAGTAGTGGCCGTGATTACTGCAATGATATGCCGGGTAATATGTACCCATTTTGCCTTTGGAGGCACTACCAAGGAGCTGCTGACCACACGTGGAGCATCCCACGACCTGTTTATATGGGTATTCAGGGTTATATTCCTTTTTGAACTTCAGGTGATCAGGAACTTCCTTTGTTTTAATAGTAATCTCATTGGTACTACTAACCTCAACATGGATGCGTCCTCGGTTTGCTTCATTAAACAAATCTACCGACACGATCCCATCAAATTGTGCTTTCACTGGTTTATCGTATGTCCACTTTTCGCAAATAATACCGCAATAGGTGAGTTTACTTGCGTAGCGGTCAATCATTTTGGCGGTCATTTTCTTACCTCCAAGGGTGCGACGAACCTTGGTACGGTCATATTTGTCTCTAACAAGGGTTGTTCGCGTTTTAAATCCCATTGAATTGAGTTCATCTGCTATCTGTTTGTTCGTATACATGTGGCTGGCACGCATCTCAAATAGTTTTTCTATATAGATCGCCTCATCTTTTCTAGGTTTAAGAATCAATCGCTTTCCATTCCTGGTGTCGACAGATTTACTTCGGAATCCGTAGAGTGGCTGACGCATCCAGTACCCGAGTTGGGTATAGCGAATCTCCGCACCGATCATACGGCTCATAATGTCACGCATTTCATCCTTGGCGCGCTCTGCCTCTAGGTATTCAGATTTCTGGGTAGGGTTGAACTCGCTCCAGTAGTATTTGAAGCCGACGTGTTCAAGTGTGTTGATCTGACTCTTGCCGATAACCCCGTACATGTCTTCAAGGGCGATACCCATAGTCGTAAGTTGCTTCTTGAGTGGGGAGTAGTAATCGCCACCACCACGTGTAAAGCGGTCAATCGATTTAATGAGGACGACTTGGATACCTTTGCCTTTGTCTTTACAGGCGTCAATGACTTTCTGCATTGGCTGGAACTCATGCGAAGCCGACTCCATCAGAATAATGGTGTCTATGATGACGATGTTGTGTGCCTTGGCGTAAGATTCACCTTGCTCTCGTTGAGCTTCCGGTGAATCACCATCCAGACCTTGTTTGTCCGACGATACGCGGATGGCTAATAGGCCGATTCGTGGTTCGTAACTAGGCAACATCTCGATTCTCCGTTAGTAGGGCTTCGAGTTGCTGTTTAAACTTCAGGTCTTCAATGATTTTCTCGACGACAAGATTCGCAACTAATTTGATGCGCTGTTCAGTCGAAAACTGAAACTCTTCCACGACGGGTGGTTTCGGTTTATTCTTTGATCCTTTTGGTCGCGGCATTGTTCTACCCTCCATGCCTGAGGTGCGATAACAATCCGACTAGAGACTACAATTAATTGGTAGGACGACCCTTAGCTGGTCGTTCTTTGATTTCTTTGTCGATAAGGGAGTTTAGCTCTTTATCGCCAATGCTTTTAAGTGCTTCGAGATACAGTTCAACGAGTGATTGCCCACGACCGTAAGCAACCGCTTTTACACGGTTACGTATGTCTGTTGGAATGTCTAACTGGAGACGGACTCGTTTCTGTTCTGCCATCGGGGACTATTATACAACTTTAGCCCCCGATTCTCAATCTGTTGTTACTCTCCGCAGATTTCGCACGGAACTGTATGGTCAATGATGAGACGTAAGTCTTCATCGGGTGTTTCTTGTAATGTGTCTTGTAGGTCGTAATACCTACATGCACAAACCTCTTCAATAGCTTGTGCCTCAAGCTCTTCGCGACTAAGTTTGTCATTGATAACAATGTCTAAACCGTGCTCTTTTGCGTACTGCTCAAGCTGCTTTTTTTGCTCTTCCTCAGACTTGTTCATATACCCTCCATTCTAGTACACTTTGTAGTTTCTAGCCGAATTGTTAAGGCACCGGTTACTTATTCATAACCCTACTTATATACTACTCCATGTATTGGTATTATTCAATACTTTTAGGCTATTTTGTACTATAAAAAAGGTATATCCCGATATATACCATCTAACACCTATATTACCTCTGTTTATTCTTGTACTTTTTCTCTCTTTACTATATATAAATATATAGAAGAGAAGGAAGAAGAGTGAGTGTGTAGGTAAAATTGGAAGTATTGTGATATGTCAGACAAACTCATTACATTAAAACAAGGACAAATAGACGTATTAGAATTGCTGTATAAATACAGGTTTAGCAGTCGTCAGTTGATACTTGAAAGTATGGGTGAAGGTAGTGGTACAGACTTTAATCTATATAAGAAACTAGAAGTCCTCATTAAACACGGATTAGTCTTTAAACGCCACGAGCCGCGTCAAAAACTGCTGGGTGTGCCATTTGCTTACTCGCTCACTCCAAAGGGCGTCAAAGCCCTTCAAACGCTGCCACAACATGACCATATATCGGACTCCATCATCAAAGGCTGGTATCGAAATAAAACGGTAGACCAGAAGTTCGTCAACCGCACCATAGCTATCCATAAATACACCAACCTGCTCAACAGGTTTTATCCATCCATAAAAGTCTTTACGCAACGTGACCTCGTGAATTTCTTCTATTTTCCTCCGCACCTTCCCGATGCGGTACTGTCCCTCCCATTAGAAGATGGCAGTTCATTGCGTTACTTCTTCGATATCATACCGTCAGGAATGCCCAGAAAAGCCCTCGATGGTAAACTCATGAACTACTGCACCTTTTTCGATCTAGGTGGCTGGAAAGTCACCAAAAGTGACAATCCTGCAATCCTCCTTGTTGCAAGTAATGCCCGTGCTGAACGGCAACTGCAATATATCGCCCGTGCACGCTTGCAACGCTATGATGAACTCGACCTCCGTATCTTCACCACAACCGTGCAAGCACTTGCCAATATGAACGATGAGGGACTCATTTGGACTCGCGTTGACGATACAGACGAACCCCTCGAACTCACTCAGTTGCTCGGCTAACTCTCTCGTTACATGCAAAAACCCGAGAGCCTAGTAAGGCTCCCGGGCTGCTGGTGCTTTCCTGGCAGAAAACACCACCCTTAGTTATGGGCATCTACCTGCACAAGCCACAGGTTCTTTGGATTCTTGAGGTAATACTCAAGTCCTTTCTCACTGATAACACTTTCACCACCGGGGCCAAATAGCTGACAGGTATTGCCATGGTAGCCACTTGCCTTAGAGAACTGGTAGCGTGACAGGTAATGTCCGTCTACTCGCTCAAACTCTTCGTTGTATATCTGCTCATCGGAGTAGTTAGCTAACATCAGGCGAACTGTTTCCATCGTCTGCTTAAACTCATCGAATTGACCTTCCATAGCAGCCACAGCAGATGCTTGTGACTTCTTGGTGCTCAATTTCATGGGCTGCCAACAATCTTCCCACCGGCTTTCTTCTGCGGTGTAACTATACCAATCAAATTCGTGCCATTCCACCAAGTCATCCATGGTAGATTCTGCCACGTCTCGTGCTTCGGCGGCATCCGGTGCTTCAACTATTAATCGTACTAAGTAATGCATATCATTCTCCTGAATCGTTAATTTGGTTCGGGTGGTTTTCAGTCACACCCAGGACTAAAAAAGAGGAGCTTAGTGCTCCTCTGCGAGATAAACGGTGAGTACCCGTTCCACTTCATCACTGAGAGGATCGGCCCAGACTTCGAATCCTGGATCGTAGTAATCTATCTTCCAGAAAATCTTTTTACCTTCCCATTCCAGAGAACCAAAGTCATGCTCTCCGTAGGGATCGTTGTCTTCTGAGAAATCCGTGTAGTCTCGGACTGCTCGTATCAACCCCAAGACATCTTGGAGATTGAAGACTCCTTGTGAAACACTCATTGTTTCACCTTGGCGGAACTTGTCGTTCCTCTGAGCTATCAACTCAGCTTTGGTTGGTGCTTCTGTAGGTTTCATAGAACCCTCCTTGCTTTACGAGAGGGCTTCCTGCCTCTCTGTCATCAGGGCTCGGGATGAATCCAAACGTGTCAGGGTGGAGATTCCCCTTAAAATATTCAATTAAAAGAAAAATGATTCATATTTTAGGGGCTGAATACTACCTTGATGCGTTTGGTTCACCCGTATACTGAAAAGACAGAGGGAGGAAGAACTTTATATCAAGACCCAATTCTTGTGATCATGAAATTAAGAGCAGTTTAGCGTCATACTCAGGACAAGAATCTAGTAGGCGCTTACCGGCCTATCTTGTGGCATCTCGGCAAGCTCATCGACGCAGTCGAATGCTTGCATTTGCTGCCAGTAGTGCTCCCGAAGCTGTTTGGCTAGACGGACAAGTTTCTTGTCGTCACGCCAGTTCGCTACGGTGCAGTCATTAGCCACTGCACCTAGCAAACCGCCTCCCAGGTAGTTCTGGAAGGCGCTCAGGAATTCATCTTCGTAGCCGTAGTTAGTGAGGTCTAGCTCGCAACCACCGCCACGATACTCATACCGCTCGCGTGTGATGTGTTCTGTAATGTTCATAGGACTTCATCCTCCTCGTTAAGTACATGGTCTTGGGTAAGTCCCTGGTGAGAGACGCTATCGGTAACGTTACCGTCTGCGTCTAGCCACACCTGGACAAAGAACGGCTCTTTGTACCAGCCGTTATCTTTAGCAATTTTCGCCCAGAATTGGCGGCATTGCTCGATAGTCAAAGAGGAGGCGCTCATCGCACCTCCTCCGTGTTGGCTTCGACAACCTCGATCCAGTCGATGCTATCGAATGCCTGTTGTAACAGGTCTTGCCACAGGCACGGTGTATCGATTTCACCGTTCAGTTGCTCCTGTAGGCACATCTTTAGCCACTCGGCACTCTGCCAAGCAGCTTTTTGGCTTGCTATCGCTTCCATCAGGAATCGGTAGCTACCCTCGTCATTGGTCAACCAGAGATTGGCTAACCATGTTTCGCGGTTACTCCACCCGTTGAACTCGGTGGATACAGTTTGTTTTTCTTGTGTCGCGTAAGTCATTTCTTACTCCTTTACTTTACGTAACGGAGTCGCTACACGGGGTCGCATGGCAAATGCGTCAAGGCTGGAGATTCCCCTTGAAGATACCTGAAATATAATTATTCATCTTCATGGGATGAATACTACCTTTACGTGTTTGCTCGACCCGTATACTGAGACATTACGTGAAGTGAGGAGATTATTAAATAATCATTTTCCTGTACAATAGTCAGCGGAAGATTCGTGTTTCGGCAGCTTTTGCGAGGGAGCAGGAGTCTTCTTTTTATTAAATCAGAGCTACCGAGATGGCTACGAGTGCGACTACTGCTAGCTTCCTGCGCACCTGGTTCCTACCAACCCCACTACAAGATACATCTTCCGAGTTTTAATAATGAACAATACATTGTCAGGTTACGGGTGGGTGCTAAATTATAGGCTAATTATTAACCAGTGCACGCATCCTAGACATCAATAGTGTCGATTGCATTGGCAAGTTCGATATCCTTACTGGTGATGGTATCAGCTGATTCATGCGTGATAAGCCAGATATACACCACATTCCATTCATTTTCCCATCGTGGATGGTGATTATGTCTATTTGCCACGGCAGCCACTTTTGTAAAGAATGCCCAAGCCTCATCGAAATCTTTGAACTCAAAGCGCTTATATAGACCGGCCGGTGAATGTTCCCAAGTATCTGTACTCATACGGTCTCGTTCTTCTCAGCTATATTAATTAGTCGCGTAATGGCAATTGCGAAAGCTGCCTCATTGAGCGTAAGTTCGTACTGCTTGGCATACTCATAGGCGTCTTGTATGGCTTTCGTTAAGTAAGTGGCCATTCTTGCATTGACGTCTAATTCTGTCCAGCTGGTATTGTCCTTGTTTTGTAGCCACTCTAGGTAGCTGACGATCACGCCACCGGCGTTAGCAATAATGTCAGGGATAACGACCGTTTTATCCTTCGCCAATATTTCTTGCGCCTCATTCGTTACGGGTCCATTTGCCATTTCTACTATATAGTCTGCCCGTAGTGTATTGACGTTGTCCACTGTGACTGTTTCTTCAAAACCCGCCAGTACTAACACATCTACGTCAAGTGTCAGCAACTCATCGTTGGAGATAATATTCACATCAGTATCTTCATAGTCTTTGAAGCGACCTCGAGCTGATTTATATGCTTGTAGCTTGGTTGGATCAAGACCTTTATCGCAGTGCACAGTAGCCTCAGAGTCACTGGCGGCTACCAGTACCCAATCAGGGTGCTCGGCTTGAACTACTGTTCCAAAAAACAAACCAACGTTACCAAAGCCCTGAATGGCATACCGTATCTTGCGGTTATCTTGATGTAAGCGCAGTAGCTCGCTTAGTACAACAACCCCTCCACGACCAGTAGCAGCTTCACGGCCTAGACTGCCGCCATTGGCAATACTTTTACCTGTAAAGCTGGCTTTAGTAGTGTCACCAGTTAGTTTTTCGTATTCATCAACCATCCAGTCAATAATCTGGGCGTTTGTGTTGACGTCTGGAGCGGGTACATCTTGATCCGGGCCAATATGGGGGTGGAGATGGCGAACATATTGACGACTAATCTCTTCTAGTTCTTGGTCGGTGACAGTACGCGGGTCAAATGCGACACCACCCTTACCACCACCCATAGGGATGTCAACGGCAGCAGCTTTTAGGCTCATAAAAGTTGAGTGATAGTGAATCTCGGTCGTGCTGTCGTCTACTTTTACAAAGTCCATGCGTTCAATTGATACATGACCACGCTCCGGCATGCCAAGGAATTCAAATGTCCAGATAATGCGTTCATTTGTGGCAACTTCGTGGTAGCTGCCGCAAAAATCATATTCATTTCCCTCAGGGTCTTTTTCGGCGATGTGCCACGAACCGCCGGTTTTGCCGTCGTAGTACTTAACTAGTACTTCATTGCCACGCATAAACCACTTGGTGAATAAATCTTGGTTAACATGTGCTTCAAACACTTTTTCTAGGGGTGCGTTTATACTCACCAAACCCTCTATATTTTGCGTTGAATCCTCGGGTACAGTTACAGTTAATGTTGCCATATTTTACTCCTTTTCATGTACTAATTGTTCGAGCTTATCGTAGCGACCTTGCCATATTTGCCGATACTGTTCCAAGTATTCATCGGCAGTTTGTAGCATGTCGGGGCGGGCCTGCACATAGTAGTGCTTGCCGTGACGCCGTCGCCTTATGAGGTTTGCGCGCTCTAGCCTCTGTAAATGTTTACTGACTGCCGCAAAAGACATGGTGTACTTTTCGGCGATCTCACTAATAGATAATTCTGTTTTGAGCACTCGCTGTAATATATCCCGCCGAGTCGGGTCGGCCAGGGAATTAAATACTAGGTCAAGTTGTAGAGTATGTTCAACCATATGGTTTAACGATAGACCTCCCCCTGTTCTATGTCAAGACGCTTTCAATGGCCTAGTACTCCATGCTGCAATGAGCAATGTATATTTCTAGATGGTATACTAGGGCAATATGAGTAGTCTAGGTGACACACTAAAAACAATAAGTAAGCATACGGAAACCATCGCAATTATTATTGCTGGGCTTGCTGCAATAGGGGTTGGATACACGAGCTATGTTGCGGGTTTGTGGGACGGAGAATCACTTGAAAAATATTCAAAGGCAACGTCGGCGCTGACTGACGCTAATACAACATATCTGAGCATCGGTCAGCGAAATGATGAGGCTTCAGATGCGGAAATTGCGACCGCACAGGCACAATATGATACCGAGCACAAAGAGGCTGCCGCATTAACCGAAGAAGCTGATACAGCGAATAAAAAGGGTGACTATATGCAGCTACTCTCGGTCTATTTTAGTGTCGTGCTCTTTCTAACTTCACTGATGACAGTAGTGAGGCGCACCACCAACAAGATTGCCGTGATACTCATTGGTACTGGAGTGCTGCTGATATGCACCATATTGGCGATTACTGCGGGGATGCCGAGCTAGTGAGGCGCTACATTCCGCGGACACGACTTGCAATCTTTTCACTACTACTCTGTCTTTTTGTAATTTTGAGTGGCGGGTGGCTGTATTCTCGGTATGAGCCGATACAAAGTGCGGCCGACTGTACCAGCGTAGAAACCTTCGACCCAACTAACAGCACCTGTTACTACGAATGTGAAACAGAGGAGGCGTGTGCTCGCCTGGCAAAACAGGTTGACACTGAGCTTGACGCATTCTTTAAAAATTCCCAGACGAAGTCAAATGAACAAGCTGGAGATGGGCGACCAGCTGACTCTAAGAATGAGGTAATATTTACGAATGGAAACGGCATATTACAGCCAAAACCGAATAATCGACAAGCCGCACTGTGGGCATTGTTTCAGAAAATTGCGAGTAATGACATTAGCAAACAGACGGTAGATACCTTTAGCGTGTTTGATGACGATCAGAACGCAACTGCAGCTGCGGTGTGGCGAAGTGAACAGCCTAAAAAGTGGCATGTGACGGTGAACCAGGCCTATGATAATGAACCAAAAGATTTGATCCATACGCTCGTTCATGAATATGGTCACATCCTGACGTTGTCTGAAGATCAAGTGCCAAGCGCCGTGACTGGTAGCTGCCCAACACTCTCACTACAGGAAGGGTGCGCAGCACAATCAGCCTATATTACAGAGTTTTCAAAACGATATTGGCAACGATATGACAAAAAAGCCCCGAAGAATGATGGCGAGGATCAGGATGAGGTGCAGCGATTCTATAACCAAAATGGCAAAGACCAGACATTTGTCAGTGAGTATGCAGCAACCAATCTTACGGAAGATATGGCTGAGAGTTTTGCTAGTTTTGTACTGCAGAGCAAGCCCTCAGGCACTAAGACCGTAGACAAGAAGATAGCGTTCTACTATGAGTATCCCGCACTCGTTCGTGAGCGTGAGCGAATTCGTACGGCACTCGCTAAGGAACTGGGCAGTCGGCAGATGCTCCGAACGACTCGGTAATATATGCGTGATTTTATAGCGTAATTTCTTGTGCTAGACGGTTCTCTTGGGGTATACTAACCACTAGAACTATGAAGATAATGCGAGAGACTTTATACCTGTTTTGGAGGGTGTTCATGCGGATTTTTTCTGAGCTGAAATTTATTGCTGCAGCTGGTGCATTGGTGGTTGAGTGTTTTGTGTGGCCCGTGCTCAAATATATACTGACGCCGATAGCGCGGCTTACGAGGTTACTGCGGCGAGTACTATTTGCCCCTGCTCGGGCTCGGTTGGTACAGAAGTTCCGCATACTGCAAAAATGGGATACTTGGAAATATCGTGCGCAATTCCGAACTGCCTCGACCTCGCTCGTGGCAATGGTGTTTGTCGTATCTATTGTGCAATCCTCCCTCATGGCAGCTCCCGACCTCAATGATACCTGGAACTTCAATACGCCAGCAGACTACACCATGAGCAGTGGTGTTGAGGTTGTGGGTGGGCAGGCTCGACTCAAGGCCCAAAACTACACGAATGATGCCAATACCAGTGCCTTGTACCATTTTGATGAAGTAGGTGGCACAAATGTCACTGATTCCTCGGCACATAATAATACCGCAACCCTATCGGGCGGTTCGTTTACTACTGGCAATTTGAACAATGCCGTATCGCTAAACGGCATACAAGATTTTGCTTCCGCAAGCAGTTCACCATCGCTGCAGCTTGGACAACAACAAACTATTGAAGGCTGGACAAAGTTCAATACTTCATTCAATGCCGGTTCATCATCACACCGACAAGGTATCATCGATAAGGGTGACTACCAGTTGTACTATGATAATGAAACTGGCAAGGTCACCTATGAGCTTGCCGACGCAAACGCCAACACTTGGACGCCTGCAGGTGGGCGTGACGTCAAGAATAGTTGGGATACTAATGGTAAGCGCTCGGTCAATGCTTCTGTTAAGATGGGTAGTGATATATATGCGGGTATTGGTGTTGATGTTGGTGATGCGGAAGTTTGGAAATGGGATGGTACGTCCTGGTCCCGGATTGGTGGCGGCGAAACAAGCCTGAACGGAAGTTGGAACTCAAATACATATGAGGGTGTCTACTCACTAGCGAGTGATGGCACAAACTTGTATGCTGGGCTTGGCAGTGGCAGTGGCGAGGGTGAAGTCTGGCGCTGGAACGGAGCAAGCTGGACCAAGATCGGCGGTGATAGCTTGAACAGTAGCTGGACTAATTATGCCGAAACAGTTTACACCCTTGATTACTACAACGGGAAACTATATGCGGGCATTGGTTTCTCTAGGAATGATGCTGAAGTGTGGGAATGGAATGGTAGCTCCTGGGCTAAGGTTGGCGGCGATGGTGTCAATGCTAGCTGGAACACGGTATACGAATCAGTTGCGAGCATGACTCATGACGGCGGTAACTTGTATGTTGGACTTGGCGCAAGTGCTGGCGATGCCGAGGTCTGGCAATGGAATGGTACAACTTGGACTAAGATCGGCGGTGATAGCTTGAACAGTGGCTGGGACGCAAGTTTTGAAACCGTCTACACCCTAAAGCATTATGGTGGCAATCTCTATGCTGGCCTTGGGCTGACGGCTAACGATGCCGAGGTCTGGCGTTGGAACGGAACAAGCTGGGCTAAGATCGGCGGTGATAGTGTAAATAGTAGCTGGGGCTCGGGCTACGAATATGTCACTGGAATAGCCTGGGATGGTGCCAACCTCTACGCCGGGCTTGGTGGCAGTAACGGTGATGGTGAGGTCTGGCGTTGGAACGGAACAAGCTGGGCTAAGATCGGCGGTGATAGTCTAAACGGTGGCTGGACAGCTGCGCAAGGTGACATCGTGAAAACCCTCTTGTACGACAATGGCACCCTGTTCTCTGGTAATTATGATGCTGCTGGTGATGGATTTATGTGGACATATGATGGCACGAGCTGGACCCTCATGGGTGGTGGCTATGTTAAAAAGAGTTGGGGAAACTACGGCATTGGATCGGTTAATGTTATGCAAAAAGTTGGAGATTATCTCTATGCTGGGCTTGGTAACTCGGCCGGATCTGCTCTGGTATGGCAGTTTGACGGTACAACCTGGCAGCTGATAGGTGGTCAAGGAATCAATAATAGCTGGTCGGCTGTTACCTATGAACAAGTTATGAGTATGGCGAGTTTTCAGGGCAAGCTCATCGTAGGTTTGGGAACATCAGCTAATGACGCAGAGGTATGGGAATGGAACGGAACAAGCTGGACTAAGATTGGTGGTGATAGTCTAAACGGTGGCTGGACGGCAAACTTCGAAGAGGTTGATGCTATGGCGGCAACCGACTCAGAGCTCTATGTCGGGCTTGGTGCGAGTACTGCGGACGGTGAAGTTTGGCGCTGGAACGGAACAAGCTGGACTAAGATTGGTGGTGATAGTCTAAACGGTGGCTGGACTAATTATGTCGAACGAGTGGCCTCGATAGCAATTCATAACGGCAATATTTATGCGGGCCTGGGTAGCAGTACTGGCGACGGGGAGATCTGGGAATGGAACGGAACAAGCTGGACTAAGATTGGTGGTGATGGTGTAGGCGGTAGCTGGAGTACTACTACCTACCAGCAGATTGAATCAATGATTTCATATGACGGCAAGCTGTATGCTGGGCTTGGTAATGTCACTGGCGCTGGCACGCTGTGGCAATGGGACGGTAGTGCTTGGACGCAGATTGGTGGTGATGACATAAATGGTAGCTGGACAACAGGTACCTACGAACGAGTGAAGACGCTTGCCGTCTATAACGGCGACCTCTATGCTGGTCTTGGCTACAGTACTGGCGACGGTGAAGTTTGGCGTTTGAGCGGCAATAGCTGGACCAAGATCGGTGGTACAGGACTTAATAACGGGTGGGGTGGCGACATAGAAGAGATTGGTTCGTTCAGTGCCTACAAAGGCAAATTCTACGTTGGAACTGGCTTGAGTGCAAACGCTGATGCTCGGGTATGGAGTTGGGGTAATAATGCTTTCCTACAATCCGCTACTAGCACGTTTGATACGGATTGGCACCATGTTGCCGCAACCTATGATGGCGCTGCCATGAAGCTATACATTGACGGTGCACAGAACGCATCTACTGCGAGTAATATCGTTGTTGCGAATAGTACGCGCAACTTGCTGATTGGTAAGACCTACGGCGGCCGAGAATTCGGAAAACCTGTCGGCATGTTTGATGGGAAGTTAGACGAAATTCGGTTAAGCTCAGTTGCACGCACTGCATTTACGACCAATCCGTACGCCGATTCGCCGCAAACTATTCAGCTCGCTACCGCTGTACGAAAATCTGGTGTTTGGCACTGGGATACACTCTCTCACACCGACAGCGGTAATGGCGGAACTATTATGTACCGCCTGTCTGCAGACGATGGAGTTACATGGAAATATTGGGATGGTATTGGTTGGGCGACATCCAATTCGCTTACTGAAGTGAACACTCCAGCGGTTATCACTGCGAACTTCGCGAGCTTCCCGGTTACCTTCGATGGGTTACTCTGGCAGGTCGTTATGGATGGTGACGGCACGCAGCAGGTTGGCATCAATGGGGTATCAGCAGAGGCTACTTCAGATACGACAGACCCAAATGGCAACCCGAGTAGTATTGTCGGCTATCGTGCCAACGGCGGCAGTACAATCGCACCAAATGGATGGACAAATGGATCATCACCATACTTCACATGGACAGCTGGCGCTGATGCAGAAGGTGGAGTGCTAGGCTACTGTGCATACCTTGGTACTGATCAAAACGCAGATCCGACAACCACAAAGGGGCAGCTGGGAACGAGCCCGGTTGCTACAGGTAGCACATGCCAGTTTATTGTTAGTGGTACATCGCTAGACCTTGCAACGCCAGGACTGCTCGGTTCCCCGCTCGTTACCAGCAACGACATGCTGTATCTAACGCTACGAACCATCGATAAGGCTGGCAATATCACCAATACTTCTACGCAGTTTGCTTTTAAGTTTGATAATACGCCGCCAACAAACCCGGGCTTCATTACCGCGCCATCTGGCTTTATTAATACCAAGGATGTCGAGATGTCGTGGGCGACGAGTGGCGGGAGCGCACCAAGTGACGCAAATTCCGGTATTGCCGGACTGCAGTACCGCATAGGCTCGGGTGGTACCTGGTACGGTGACAGTCACAGTGGTACTGGTGATAGTTCGGACCTTCTTGCCAACGATGGCGTGTATGCAACCATACCAACACCAGATCATACCAATCTCGCAGAAGGTATCAACACGGTGTACTTCCGAACATGGGATCAGGCTGGTAATTACACAAATACCTACGCAACCGCCACACTGAAAATTAATACCAATGGTGCTCCGAGTGAGCCGGTCAATCTGATTGCAACGCCAACATCGAACACAGTCAACTCGTTTGGCTTCAACTGGGATACGCCTGTTACTTATGTGGGTAACCAGAATAACATCACGTATTGCTACGTAGTGAATACACTTCCATCAGCAAGTACCTGCGCCTACACAGGAGCCGGCTCAACCGAATTAACGGTTGGACCATATGCCACACAACCAGGTAGTAACACACTGTATGTAGTAGCTAAGGATGAGTCAGGTAACATCAACTACGCAAACTATGCATCGGTCAACTTTACGGCAAATACTGCCGCCCCTGGCGTGCCGCTGAATACCGATATCGTGGATGTATCAATCAAGAATACGAGCAACTGGCGCTTGGCGCTCACGTGGGACCAGCCAACGAGTGGCGGCAACGTAAGCTCGTACCGAGTCTACAGATCAACCAATAACACTACATTTACGCAGGTTGGCACAAGCTCAAGCACCACCTATATCGATGCCGGACTAACGCAGCAGACCTACTACTACAAGGTTGCGGCCTGTGATAACACGAATAATTGTGGTGCTGCCGGTACTGTAGTGAGCGCCCTACCTACAGGTAAGTTTACGAGCCCCGCAGCACTTATTAGCGGGCCTGATGTTAGTAATGTGACAACCAAAAAGGCCACCGTTACATGGACGACCGACCGTGGAAGCGATTCTAAGATAGCTATTGGAACTCAAAGTGGTCAATACGGTTCTTCAGAAGTAGGTAATTCGACACAGACCTCAAGCCATGACATCCAACTCGACAATCTTGCTCCGGGCACGACATACTACTTTAAGGTCAAGTGGACGGATGAAGATGGCAATACTGGCAGTAGCCAAGAGCAGACATTCACGACTGCTCCAGCACCATCCATCAAGGAGGTAACTGTCGACGGCGTTAACCTGTCAAGTGCGAATGTATCATTTACCACGAAAGGTGCCGTCAAAGCGCGAGTCTACTATGGTACAAGTGAATCATTCGGCGGCCTTAAATCAGTCAATACATCGCCTGACGAATCACGCTACCAGGTAGCCCTCAGTGATTTGGCCGATGGTACCAAGTACTACTTCATGGTGAGCACCTTTGATCAAGAAGGTGCCGAGTACAGAGGTAATATCATCACCTTCACAACACCCGCTCGCCCACGCATTACCAACCTGCGCTTCCAGCCAGTAGCTGGTGAGCCAACGAGTACGCAGCGCGTTACATGGGATACGAATGTTGCCTCAACCAGTTCAATCAGTTATGCTACCGCAAATGGACAGCCAAAAGAACTGCAGGATTCTAAACTAACGACGAGTCATGAAGTGACAATTCGTAGGCTGCAAGACGACAGCATCTATACATTGGTGGCCTCAAGCCGAGATGAAGCGGGTAATCTCGCGACCTCAGACCGTCAGCAGTTTAGGACAGCGCTCGACACGCGCCCAGCAAAGATTAGTGACATAGTTGTAGAAACATCTATTCGAGGATCTGGCTCAGAAGCTCGAGGGCAGATTGTGGTATCGTGGAGAACTGATGAGCCTTCAACCAGTCAAGTTGCCTACTCAGAGGGCTCTGGTGCAACAATATTCAATAGCAAATCCGCAGAAGATGCGCGTTTGACGACGGAGCACATCGTGATCATATCTGACTTGCCGACCTCGCGGGTATACAGCGTCCAGCCGCTTTCTAAAGATAGTGCTAAAAATGAGGGTAGCGGCGAAACTCAGACTGCTATCATCAGCCGCGCCTCAGACAGCGCTATCACGGTAATATTTAATAGCTTAAAATCAATATTTGGATTGTAGTATGCCCACAAAACCTATGTTATTTACTGCCAAGAACCTCGCACTGTCATTTACGACGGGCGACCAAGAAGTTCAAGCTGTTCGTTCGTGTAATGTGACGGTTCCCGAGCATGCTATCACGGTAATATTTGGTGCATCTGGTAGTGGAAAATCAAGTCTACTTAATGTTGTGTCGGGGCTCCAAAAACCAACGAGCGGCAGCCTACTCTATCGTGGCGTTGATGTCTATGAGCAGTCGCTGAACGAACTTGCTTACTTTAGGGCTCATGAGCTCGGGATCGTGTATCAGACCAATTACTGGGTAAAAAGCCTGACCGTCCTAGATAATGTAGCAATGCCACTCTATTTTCAGGGCCAATCCCAGGCGGAAGCCCATCGCCGTGCTCATGAGGCGCTTAGCGCAGTTAATATGGGGCAGTTTGCAACAAAATACCCGGCGTTGCTATCTGGCGGTGAGCAGCAGCGTGTAGCGGTTGCACGGGCAATTGTGGCGGATCCACCGGTTATCATTGCCGACGAGCCTACGGGCAGCCTGGACTCAACAAACGGTGACGCTATTATTGCATTGCTGCAAAAGTTGCGTGATGATCATGGTAAAACCATAGTGCTCGTAACACACAATATGGAGTACTTGCATATCGCAAATCACCTACTTGAAGTACAGGACGGCACTGTTACTCAAATTGAAGAAGCCCAGATACCAAGAACCGTCAAGAAAATGCTCGGCGATGCTCAGACGCGAATAACAAAGCTCATGGAGGAACACACTACATGATGAAGCGCCGCACTATAAAAGACCGACCGACCGTGCAGCCGCGTGTGCTCGCAATGATTGCATACCGAAATTTGCTGCAGAAGCGACTCCGCACACTGTTGACGGTATCGGGGATTGCGATTGGTATCGGATCAGTATATTTCCTCCTTTCTTTTGGTATTGGCTTGCAGCGGCTTGTCGCAAATCAGGTCATCGGCAATCAATCAATTAGAACGATTGATGTTAAGCCAACTAACTCTAGTATCATAAAGCTCGATGATATAGCTGTGCAGCGCATCAGTGAAGTTCCGGATGTAAAAGAAATAGGCAAGATCTACTATTTCCCCGGCAGCTTCAAGCTTAATAACAGCGAAACCGATAGTATTGTGTATGGCATCGACAAAGGCTACGAGCAACTAACATACTTAAACCTTATCAAGGGCGAGCTACTTAAGGACACTGCTGTAAAGAATCCAATTGTAATGAATAAGGCGGCACTGGAAGCAATTGGACTTGGCAAGGATCCTTCAATCGTTATCGGTAAGTCTATCGACATCACTGTACCGCTACCTAAAATCCAGTCACAGTCAAAGGTATACCAACGAAGTATGCAAATTGTTGGTGTGATTGACTCTGGCAGCGGTGCTGAGATTTTTATACCATCGACTGAGTTCAGGCAACTTGGCGTACCTGCGCTCACGCAACTGAAAGTTGGTGTTGACAGCGTTGAAACTGTCAGCAAGGCTCGTGCTCAGATTGAATCAATAGGCCTCGAAACGAGCTCCCCTGTAGACACCTTGAATGAAATTAACAAGGTATTTAACTATCTCAATCTTATCCTGATTGGTTTTGGTGGCATTGGGATGCTCATTGCGATTCTTGGTATGTTTAACACATTGACGATTTCGCTCTTGGAGCGTACCAAGGAGATTGGACTGATGGTCGCTCTTGGAGCGCGATCGGTCGACATGAAGCGACTCTTTATATTCGAAGCATTATTCCTGTCACTGGTGGGCGCGACACTCGGCATTGTTGGCGCTGTTGGTTTAGGGTGGTTGATAAATATAGTCATGAATATGCTCGCTGCTGGTCGTGGCGTAAAGGATGGATTCCAACTATTTGCTCATCCCTATCAATTGGTGTTTGGTGTTATAGGGTTCATGGTAATCGTCGGTCTACTTGTCGTAGTTCTGCCAGCTCGTCGAGCGCAGAAGATTAGTCCTATTGACGCCCTGCGCAGAGAATAGAAGATACGACATGAGCGGATCAATAAATAATAAGTTGTAGAATAGTCTACGAATCTTACAGATACAGAAAATTCTTATGTTTTCGTTCAAATTGCTTATGCCGCTTGCATTCCTGCAGGGGTGTGCTTTATGTTCAGGTCACAAGCCAACTATTTTTACACGGAGGGTCACATGATCAGAAGTTCCACAAAATTCAAAATAGTCGGGCTCATAGTGGCTCTCGGGATACCGTTTGTGGTAAGTCCTCCCGTGTTTGCCGCGGGAGGTGACATTTCACAGGTTGAATCGTTCATCCGAAGTGTCATCACCACCATTGCAGGTTTAGCCGGTCTCATTGCGACCGGCTTTCTTGTTTATGGAGGCCTGATTTACATTACGAGCTCGGGTAATCCCGAACGGCTCGATGGCGCAAAGAGGACATTGTTTTTCTCTGCGATGGGCCTCGCGATCGTTATTGGAGCATTCGTGCTCAGTAACATCGTCACGACACTCGCTACCAATGCATTCGGTAAGTAGCAAAACCAAAACCAGTATCTAGAGGGTAAACACTAATCAGGGGGTATATGGAAAGCGTTCTTTTCTCAGCACTCACGTACTTCGGCGATACTTCCGCTGCTGTATCCGCCATGAGGGACTACGTGACTCCAACAATTCGGACATTGGCGGCTCTGGCTGGCATCGCGTCAGTCTTCTTCCTTGTCAACGGTGGCTACTTGTACATGACGAGTGCCGGTAAGCCGGATACTCTGGAACACGCCAAACGAGTGATACGTAATGCACTGCTCGGATTACTCATTGTCCTTGCAGCGGTGACAATAACTTCAATCCTTTCAAACGCATACGGTACACCACATAACCCGAATGGCGCTACACTGCCAAGTCTGGAGGCCATTCCGCCTAAAGATGTCGGTTCTGGACTCATCGACGTGCTCATCAATGCCGTCGTCGGGTTCTTGAATGCAATCATCCAAGCGATTGCGACTCCATTCCTTGGGGCGTTAGATTACTTCACAAAAGCCACGCCACTCATGGCTGAAAACTCCTCCGTGTTCAACCTGTGGCTAGCGATTGTCGGCATTACTGACGTGCTATTTGTGGTCATTCTGGGGCTCATAGGCCTCCACGTCATGAGTGCCGCAAGCTTCGGCTTCGATGAGATTGAGTTCAAACACTTATTGCCACGTATTGGGTTAGTGTTCCTACTGCTCAACACCTCCATATTTGCCATTGACGGTATCATTGAGCTATCCAATGCCCTGATTACCGCCATCGGCAAAGTATCCGGGGCGAGTTCGGTCTGGACGACACTAACATCCGTCTTCAAAGAAGCAGGAGGTCAAGGACTGGCCTCGCTTCTGGTAATGCTCGCATTCCTGATCTTTTCGGTAATACTCCTGGTCTACTACGTTGGACGTCTCGTGACCCTGTTTATTGGGGCGGTGTTATCACCGCTCGTAATACTCGTATGGTTAGTCCCGGGATTCCGGGACTTTTCAGAGGCGGCCATAAAGACCTACATCACCACGATATTCACGCTGTTCGTCCATGTGGTCATTCTGATGCTTGCCGCCTCGCTATTCACAGGCATGAGCTCGACCAGTGGCAATGATGTACCAGATACTCTCATGTCCATGATTGTTGGACTGGCTACAGTTATGGCACTCCTGAAGACTCAGGGAGTCATGATGCAGTTCTCCTACGTCAGTGGGGGTGCACGGAATGCTCGTAAACTTGGTGGCCAATTCATGAACGGCGTGAGTTACATGACCGGTAAAGGTAAGGTCGCGGCTGGCGCAGTCGCAAGCAAAACTGAGGGCGTGAAACGAACTCGGGCTATGGCTAGCACCGAAGCAACAGCAGTTCGCACCGGTCGTCGTCAGACCATGAACTACACCACCAAAAAAGGAAATGACGCGACCTATTCTGTTAAGCCAAACCGCAGCAGTAGCCAAAACAAGGGAGTTTCAGTATCGAAGAAAACGGGAACGACCTATCCAGCGCCAAAAGTGACACCTCGCAGCAATGCCCAGCCAATGAAAACGCCCTCCACTTTCCCGAGCAACCACCCGAAGAATAATTCCAAGGATATAACACTATGAAAATAACCGTAGTACCTGCCCAAGTCACCACCGTCGAAGACAGGATTATGGGATCCTTGAGCTTATCCCAGCTCATGATAATCCTGCTACCAGTCTTCGTAAGCGCTGCACTGTTCACCATACTGCCACCGGCTATGGGATCTAGTATCTACAAGTACGTGATCATGGGCATCCTGTTTGTCATCTGTCTCATTCTGAGTATCCGAATCAAGGGCAAGATTGTTGCCCTCTGGATTGTGACCATTCTCCGCTACAACTTACGTCCGAAATACTACTTGTTCAATAAAAACGTCACAACGCTTCGAGCTGACTATGCCGAGATTAAACAGGCAGAAGCAAAGAAAGAATCTGCCAAAGAATCGACTAAAGCAGCTATGCCACGACTGGGCACACTGGAAACTGCCAGAGTCCTTGCCACCATTGAAAATCCTGCATCCAATCTGAGATTCGAAACCACAAAGAAAGGAGGCTTACATGTTCGCCTTACAGAAGTCGAAGAGTAAAACATCCAGCCGTAATCAAATCGCTATCAAGGGAGTCCGAGACGGAATCCTGATGCTACCAAATAATGAGTATCGGGCAATACTACAAGTATCCAGTCTGAACTTCGAGCTTAGATCCGAAGAAGAACAAGATGCCATCATGGATACCTACGAGAGCTTCCTCAACTCCGTCGGCTCATCACTCCAGATCCTTATTCGGACCCGAGAGATTGATATGGATAAATACCTCGAAGACCTCAAGGTACGGCTCGACGATGAACCTGAGCAAATCTACCGTGACCAGCTCAAGAACTACGATGAGTTTATCCGTACTCTCATCCAAAGCAATAAAATCCTGACGCGCCATTTCTACATCGTCATCCCGTACCACGCCAGTAACAAAGCCGATTTCGAATTGGTATATGAGCAACTAAATCTCAAGCTCGACATTGTAGCTAAGGGCATGATGCGAATCGGAATGCACACCAAAGAGCTCAGTAGCCTTGAAATCCTCGACCTGTTCTACAGCTTCTATAGTCCAACCCAGGCCAAGATTCAACCACTGACCGAACACGCCTTGCAGCTCATCCACACTGCACTCGTAGAGAAAGGAGAAAACGATGAATAGTCCAGTCGCAGCAATCAAAAAACACCAACAAGCAAAACTCGAAAAACAAAAGGAACTCAAGATTACGTTTGGCGAACAGGATGCCATTGATGTCTTGTCCTACGCCGGACTTGAAGAGAACATTGACCACCTCTGTATCGATGGGGTGTACCTACGGACACTCTACATTAGTGGCTATCCGTTTGTCGCTAACTCAGGCTGGATGGATACGCTGATCAACTTCAACCATGATACAGATATTGCGTACCACGTCACGGAAGTAAATGCCCTCCACGCACTGCCAAAACTACACCGAAAGATCACCGAGCTTGAATCTACCAAGCGTGCCATGATGCGTGCCGGTAAGATTGTGGGGTCTGAGATTACAGACCCGTTAGATAGCGCCATTGAGCTTCGAGATAAGATCCAGCGCGGTCAAGAAAAACTATTCCAAATGGCTATCTACATTAGCCTCAGGGCTGAAAGCCTTGAGGAGTTGAACAAGACAACTAAACTGCTCGAAGCTACCATGTCGGCACGACTCTTTTACACCAAAGTAGCCCGTTACCAACAACTCGAAGCGCTGCAAAGCATCTTGCCCCGCGGTGAAGACCAGCTCGACCAGAAGCGAAACCTGGACAGCTCCAGTGCAGCACTGACATTCCCATTCATGTCATCCGAGCTGGTACAAGAATCTGGCATTCTGTATGGGGTGAATAAGAGCAATAACTCTCTGGTGATCCTCGATCGATTTAGCTTGCACAATGCCAATAGCATTACGTTCGCGCAGTCCGGTTCCGGCAAGAGTTACACGACAAAGGTGGAGATTCTCCGCCAGCTCATGCAAGGCACGAAAGTAATCGTGATCGATCCAGAGCGTGAGTACAAACGACTGACTGAATCGGTTGGTGGGACATATGTGAAGCTCAGTGCTACCAGCAAGGAAAAGATTAACCCGTTCGACCTGGCCACGACCTTCCACAAAATATCTGACTTGTCTGAACACGCCCAAGACTTAACTGAAGTCATTAGCCTGATGGCAGAAGGACTTTCAGCCCGAGAAAAAGCGGCCGTAGATAAAGCTATCCTGAAGGTATACAAGAAGGCCAAAGAAACGCAGCCACTCCTTGAGGATCTGTATGCAGAGCTCAATCACCTAGGGCAAATGAAACTCTGTGAACGACTAGAGAAATATATCTCAGGATCACTGGCCAATGTCTTTAACGCCCAGACGAACATCAAACTGGACAACCGCCTCGTGATATTTGACATCAAGGATCTGCCAGAGAGTTTGAGGCAGATTATGATGCTCATCATCTCAAACTTTGTACAGAATCAGGTTAAGGCTTCACCTGAGAAACGACTGCTCATTATCGACGAAGGATGGCTACTGCTCGAACACGAAGAGTCCGCCCGATTCGTAGCAGGACTGGTACGACGAGCCCGTAAATATTACTTGGGTGTGAGTATCATATCTCAGCAAGCTAACGACTTTCTGAAGAGTGATTATGGCCGCGCCATTGCCTCGCAGTCAGCTCTTCGGATCCTGATGCGACAAGACACTACAACCATTAAGAATGTGGTGAGTGAGTTCAACCTCAGCGAGTACGAACAAAGCTATCTCCTGACGTGTGAACGTGGTGACGCACTACTTGTAGCAGATCAGAACCATGTTGCAGTTAAAGTTGTTGCCAGCGACAAAGAACACCCACTCATTACGACTAACCCTCAGGAACTCTACGGATGAATCCAGCCCTGTTGACACTCAATATTGTCACGGGCGGCAATATAAAGAAGCAAATTAGCCTCGTTCTAGCGACGATGGCAGTCGTGCTTGCGTTGCCGTTCATGGCAGTCGTGTCGATGGGGTCTGGGGTGCTCAACTTCTTAAACGGAGTACCGGATGCCAAAGCCGCAGAAACCCAAGGCTTCTACATGGGTGGGCCGGTTCCTGGTGATACCTATGCGTGGGGTAACTGTACGTATTGGGCTTTTGCCATGAGACTCTGGGCAGGTGCTCCGATCCCTACAACGTGGGGCAATGCAAATACCTGGGATGATGGTGCACTTGCAGATGGATACATCGTTAACCACACCCCGATGGCGGGTGCTGTTTACCAAACAGATGCCGGTAAATGGGGGCACGTTGCTTATGTCATAAAAGTCGATTCCAAAACTGGAGAATGGACAATTTCCGAAATGAATAACCTAGGCCTCAATATGGTCAACACACGAACATTTTCGAAAGATTCTGCTGTTTACTACACATTCATACACAATAAGAAAGGAGCAACGCCATGGACACCAACGGATATTTCGCTTGGTTCACAGTACACTGGACAAACATCGTCTATACCGCGCTAGGTATCCTCCTCTTTGTAGTAGTGATCGTGGTAATGCGTAAGATTCTACGATATAAATTTCTGAAATCAAGAAATATGACTTGGCTAGAACTCACACCTCCATCTCATATTGCCAGAACACCTCAAGCGACAAACGAACTGTTCAATGTGATTCACGGTTTTTATGGCAGTAGAAGCATTCGAGATAAACTACTCAATCATCCAGTAATTTTAAGCTTCGAGATTGCTTCTAATAGGGAGCAAGGAGTACGGTTCCTCGTTCAAGTAGAATCACGTCACGCAGATAGTCTAAAACAAACTGTTGTGGCGTACTTGCCACAAATAAAAGTAGAAACTATTGATAACCCAACTTCTCATGAATACAAAGTGATTGAATTTAAGCAGTCTGGTCACTATGCCTTTCCGTTATCGGCAGTAGAACGCTTAGACCAAAATGATCCAGTTGCGTACCTCACAAGTGCAATGACTAATCTAGAGCCTGATGAGTCAATGCACATACAGCTAGTTCTTGAGCCTGTTCGCATAAATGAAGCACTGCTTCTTGCACGTCGAATACTTGGCAATGAAGACTTGTTGCGACGCCTCAACTCACGAAAACTACCATTCTGGGATAAGTTTATCGACATGATAAATTCAGTGTTTATGGGTACAGCGGATCTGTTCGGTGAAATGTTATCAACAACCCCTAGTACCAAAAGAAGTTACTATGGCCATGACAGAAACACCTACGATAAAGTACAAGTACAAAAACATCAAAAACCAGCTCGAACACTCAGTACATTCGAACAGGAATTGATGCAGACAATGCACAATAAATTGAATCAACCACTCTTCAGAGTCAATCTCAGGGTAGCATTGAAGATGAATGATAGTGTTAATGTAAAGCAACGATTCACCGCCATTAAAACATCACTGAATGCATATAGCGTTCCCTCGTATCAAACAATTAAAGCCAAACTTGCTATACCTGGGCTTGAAGGGTTTACATTAAAAGCATTCAACACCCGAATGCCATCAATACGAAAGAAACAAACAATCACACTTGCATCATCCGAACTCGCAAGTCTATATCACTTCCCAGTAGGCAATACGGCACAGACGGATAATCTCGTCACATCCCTCAGTCGAACTCTGGCCGCTCCATTATCCCTCAAGCAAGATAAGAATCTCGATGTCGTGATTGGCGAAAATCTACACCACGGAGTAGCAACACTAATTGGCCTCACTTCTGATGAACGTGAACGCCACATCTATATTATCGGAGGCACTGGAAACGGTAAGACGACATTACTGCAATATCAGATCGTGCAGGACATGACAAATGGCAAAGGAATTGCAGTTGTTGATCCGCACGGTGATATGGCTGAAACGCTCCTCAAACACGTACCGCCAGAACGACTAAAGGATGTCATTTATTTCAATCCTGATGACCTTGAGTATCCAATAGGTCTTAACCTTCTAGAACTAACACCCGGATTATCTGGCAATGAATTACTACGAGAAAAGGACATCATCACTGAATCGGTGGTATCTGTATTCCGAAAGATATTCTCTGAAGATGACAGTGGCGGCCACCGTATCGAATACGTCCTTCGTAATACCGTGCAAACAGCTTTAACGACTGAGAATCCGACACTATTTACCGTGTTTGATTTACTCAATGATGCAGATTATCGAAAGAAGATAATCGCAGCCCTCGAAGATAAAAATCTCAAGAACTTCTGGAAGAATGAATTAGGAAAAGCTGGTGATATGCAGAAGGTTAAAATGGCGGCCGGTATTACCGCCAAGATTGGACGATTCCTATTTTCTGCTAGTGCAAAACAGATACTTGAACAACCAAGATCTACCATCGATTTTGATGACATTATCAATAGCGGCAAGATCCTGATTTGTAACTTCTCAAAAGGATTGCTCGGTGAAGACACTTCTGAGCTATTCGGCATTACTGTGCTTGCCAAACTACAGCTAGCAAGTCTCCGTCGTGCACGAATTGAACAATCTGAACGAAGGCCGTATTACCTCTATGTAGACGAATTCCAAAACTTTGCTACTGCATCATTCGTTCAGATGTTATCAGAGGCGAGAAAGTACCGCTTATTCCTGACTATGGCAGAGCAATCTACTTCACAGCAGGATGACCAGCAAATGGTAAGTATTATATTAGCCAACGTCGGAACTGTTATCTGTTTCAGGACAGGAAACCCACAAGACGAAAAGGCATTATTGCCACTATTCAAACCATTCATTGATGAGGGAGAGATAAGTAATCTTCCGGCATACAACTTCTATGCAAAACTGTCAGCAATTAAGGCTCAGGAGCCCCTCTCAGGACACACCTTGTTACTCGAAACCGAAGGCAGTAAAGAGATATCCCAGGCAGTAAAAACACTATCACAAGCAGCATTTGCTAAGAAACAAGAGTCCAAGGTAGAACAGCCGAAGGTTATGCAGAAAAAACCTATAAAACAGCCTTCAGTCACTAAAGTAGTGCCTAAAAATGAAAAGGATCAACCTCCATTGGTCGATCCTCTCGTTGTCGATATGTTTGACGCTTAATCTTCGTCTTTTGATTTCTTAAACAACTCGTAAAGCTTGTCGTAGTCTAATCCTTTAGTTTTTTCTGCCTGGAATGCAAATCGCTGCATGAATTTTAAGAAGGCGATCGCATAGTCACGATTTGCGTTCTCAGGTTCTTTGTATTTGAAGTAGTTAATAGCTGAAGCGATTGCTTGTTCGTCTTCATACATGTGTCGATCATGGAATGGGTCTGGATTAGTCATTTCAGCTCACTTTCATCAGGTATTTATTGAGTCCGATAAACTTTATCAATGACTCTGCTTCAACAGCAGATACCGTCCTCCTCATTATCTCACAACTGTCGTAATACGATAGAATGTTTAAACTGCCTTCCCAGAAGATCTCTCTATCGATGATTGCGATCTTTCGGTGATGTTTGATGGTAAAAAGCACTTCAACATCGACACTCTGAAGCAACTCAATAGCTTCAAGTGCCTGTTGCTCATATTCATCATCATGTTCTTCTGGTGGGCGAGTGTTCACAATCACTTTTACACCTTTTTTCTGCAATCTTTGGAAGATAGGGAGTAAATCGAAAACTCGATTGAGCCTAATAAACGGGCTTTCAATGAGTAACGTATCTCTACATCCATGAATGTCCTTCAAAAATGCTCGATCGAACGTCTTGTTGTCAAAGAGCCGCGAATATGCGGCGTTACCAATACTAAACATTGAATCCCTCCAAGTCTGGCAAATATACCTTGCCATCTTTTATAATCATACCTAAGACCTCGAACCTGTCTTTCAAGGCAAAGAGATCATCGAATAAGAGTTCCATAGAAATATGTGTGGGCTCACCAAAGATGACTTTTCTGATTCAGAAAGGTCATTTTTGTTTGGTGCGTAGGTGTAAAGTGGGCTAATTGTCGAGGTTCCAAAAGTTGCAGTAGTAGTATCGAACGTAAGCCCCTCTGGGAAAATCATTGTATAAGACCATGCTGATGTTAGCTGACTCGATCCAGCACAACAGCACCATTAAAGAAGCCTGTAGATATGCAGGTATTAGTCGTAACACATACTATCGCTACTTGAGTAACGAAGTGTTTGCAGAGAAGATGAAAGCAGCAAGAGATAACCAGAACAAAGTGGTGTTTAATTTCTTTACAATAACCTAGTAAACGCCCATGTTTTTGCTACGATTTTGCAGACTTTAGAGTAAAGAAAGTATACAGATTATGAGTAAATGGCGTTAGCAGGTAAAAGTTCAGGAAAAAATTCGGGAACGATAGCTAGTACAAAAGCTAGTACATATAATGAACCGTTGGACGCCCTCTGTGGACTCTCTGGAGCGTCTAGGACAGGTTTTCGGGGCTTATATGAGTAAATACCCATCCCTGTGGATTCTGCTGTTTATCCCTGTAGCTATAATTTTTGATAAATGCTACACAATGGTTTACTATAAACAATAGCTAAAGAGGAGACGAATATGGGTCCCGCAGAAGGTACTGCATTTGAACGTTTTGGTGAGACAACAGAAGTCGATGCAGTTGAATCATTACTTGCAGGATATGCAACAGGTAATGACACTGTAAAAGAAGCCTCGTTCCACGCTTTTATAAATGGCGACCAGCAGGTTGCTGCTATCGGTCGTGACGCTATAGCAAGACTTGCACAAGCCGATCCATGGGTTGCTGCTGAGTTTACGTTCAATCTAATGGCAGAGTCTCAGAACTTTCATTATGGTGACTCTGACAGTCTGCGGGGATTAGACCCTGACGATTGTTGGGATATGGCAGCTACCAGTGTGCCGTATGCTTCTGTGGAAGCTACGCATGAACTTGCTAAAGGCTTCTGTGTGTTAATGGACCAAGAGCGTAAATTCATAGGCACGTTGGCACAATGTAATAACGTGGCTGCAAGTGCACTGCGAAATGGTTGTGCACCAGAAACAGTACAACTGGTAGTTCATAGAGGTGTTGAAGCTATTCAAAAAGAAGACGAACGACTTGTTAATGAAGACCGTCGGCGAGTGGAGAACTTTTCTAAGGGCATGGGCAGTTTATGGCGTAAAGACCCCGAAGCAGCCACTAGAATTCAAGCTCGAATAGACGCTCATATACCAGGTGAACATATTGTTGACTCAATCAAAGGCTCTTATGACCACTCAAGCCTAGAAGAATACAAGTTTTTGAACCTACTTGATATTACAAAAATGGCAAGTGTAGTTGGCAGTGAAGAAGATAGAAGCTATTTAACATCTATCTTAAAAAGAGTGCTCGGTAGACTTGACAGTAAGGAAGTCAAACCTTTTGTCCCTGAAATCATAGACACTTACCTTGCATTAGACGAGGCAAGCCAACAAACCATCAGCACAATACTTGCACAAAAGCTAAAGGCTAAAAAAGTCGCTGGAATAAGTGACATGAATGAGGCTACTTTGCGTGAAGTCGCTAAAAGACATCGTGATGAACGCTATGAGTATGATAATCCTGACCCAGAGTATTACAAACCTTCTCTGCCAACAGATACTCAATTATTCTGGCCAGGCGATGTGGTTGAAATGTTAGATACATCGGGCTACCAAGATATTTCGGGTCGACCAGTGCATATAGAGAGTCGCCAAGTCATAAAAGACGTAAGCCATAACGTTTACCCACAAGCAGAAGATGAGGCTAAAAAACACTATGAAACCGAAAACGATACCAGCGCAAGGGCGAACAATTTGCAGCTAGTTGAACGTGGTGAGTTATGGAAGTATTGCCACGGCGAAATTACAGAATTCACTGACCCGAAAGCCGCTTACGATTACGCTGTGAGAACGGTTGATTACCAATTTGTAAATGAGCTCGATTTATCTGAAAAAAATAAAGACAGTTACTTCCAAAGGAAATATCAAGAGTGGCGTAAAGAAGGTGTCCTTGAAGCGATTGAATTAGGATATGCAGATGGCTTTAAGATGGAGTCCCGTATATTAGTGGGAGGACGTGACATAGTAGCAGTAAGATTTAACGATCCTAAAATTTCCCAACTTATTGCGAATTCTACGTTGGCTGGATTTGGACGCCAAGCTCGTCAAGTAGCAGCCTAGTCCTTAAGGAATTACAGGTTACTAAGCCCGATATTGTATAATATATGTATGAGGTTGTTATCTTTCATCAGCCACTCGTACACAAGAATATAAATAATATACGTCGAAAAACTAACTAGAGTACACCATAGTTCTACTAGCAGCAGGGTATTCTAATGACCACTGTTGTTTACCCAAGAGCTTGCGAGCTTCTTTGACTGATATGACCAGTTGGTTACTGATATTGTGTGGTGCATAGAGATGTGCCACGTTGGTTCTTTCTTGAACCACGAGAGCGACATATGGTCGGACCCCCACCTAGAATGCCGTAAACATTGTATCTGTCCTGGAATCAAAAGAACGCACCAGGTCAGACGGCTTCAAGTCTACTACTTAAAACAATCTGGTGTGGTACGTTCCATCTTTAATTATACGCAACCATAATCGTTTTGTCAAGTAGAAATTAGTGCATTTGAGATAATAAGAACAGCGGTATTGTCGAAAACAAAAGGAGTTAAAATGGAAATAAGAAAAGCTATAGGCAGAAAGCCCAAAGTCACTTATACTACCATGCTTAGACTTGCAGATGCAATTCAGCATAATAGTACAATCACGGAGGCGTGTCGTTGGACAGGGATTAGTCGCACTACTTTCTTTTATTACATGCGGAATAACGAAGTATTTAGGGAGAAGATGGATGCCGCAAAAGAGAACCAAAATAAAGTGGTGTTTAGTTTCTTTACAATTACCTAGAAAACACGCATGTTTTTGCTACGATTTCACATATTTTAGAGTACAGAAAGTATCACAGATAATGTGAGTAAATGGCGTTAGCAGGTAAAAGTTCAGGAAAAAATTTGGGAACGGTAACTAGGGCGAAAGCTAGTACAAATAGTGAACCGTTTTGAACGCCCTCTGTGGGCTTTCTAGAGCATCTAGGACGGGTTTTTAGTACGTTTATGAGGAAATACCCATCCCTGTGGATTTTGCTATTTATCCCTGTTATTATGTTGTTATGAATGACTACTTAGAATTTGCAAAACGAGTTGCATTGCAAGCTGGCGATATTATGCTTGAGCATTTCCATGCAGAAGTTGAACATAGAGAAAAGGCAGATAAAACCATTGTTACCGTTGCTGATGAAGCGATAAATCAAATGGTTATTGACGAGGTCGAGAAGATATACCCTGAACATTCGGTATTCGGTGAAGAAGCAAGTAGGGATAAGCAGAGTGAGTTTGCCTGGGTCTGTGATCCCATTGACGGAACCGTACCTTATGCAAATGGGGTGCCCGTTTCGGTCTTTTCACTTGCATTAGTTAAAGACGGTGAGCCCATCATTGGTGTTGTATATGAACCGTTTATGAAGAGAATGTATACCGCAAAAAAAGGCGAAGGTGCATTTCTAAATGACGAGGCTATAAGCGTTAGTAACCTCGGTCTTGAGCGACACGCTACTTTGAACATTGAGTGGTGGCCCGAGGCAGAACATGACATAGATACAGCACTCCACAACATCTCGCTAGACACAAAGGTGTATGTCTTACATCTGGGGTGTGTAGTTAATGCAGCATGTTGGGTGGCATGGGGGCGCTATGAAGCCTGTGTCTTTGCTGGCACAAAAGGCAAAAACGTAGATATTGCAGCCGTCAAAGTAATAGTTGAAGAAGCTGGTGGGAAAGTTACCGACATAAACGGTAATGAGCAGCGTTACGATGGGGATATTAACGGTGCAATCATCACTAATGGGAAAATACACGAAGAGTTGGTTGCAAAGATTAAGGAACAGCTATGAGCGAATACCACGACAAACGGGCTGTAGAGATTATCAGACAAATAAGGTATGCAACATTGGCTACCGTTACACCTGAAGGCTTACCCTGGAATAGCCCAGTTGCTCACGAGTATGATAATGACCTAAATATCTACTGGGTTTCAGATAAAGAAGGACAGCACTCTAAAAATGTTACGGCGAATAATAGAGTGTTTATTGTTATCTATGATTCAACAGTTCCAGAGGGTGATGGCGAAGGAGTCTATATTCAGGCAAACGTAGAACAAGTGACTGACCCTGAAGAAATTCTCAAAGTTAGGCGAATTAAAAAAGGTTCACATTTCGAACAGTCACCTGATACTTTTCTGGGCGAGTCAATCCGCTATATGTACAAGGCTGTGCCTGAAAAAGTCTGGATGAATGACGCAGAAGTTACGGATGGCGTTTTTATACGTGACTATCGTGTAGAAATATCACTTGAAACAATTAGAGGTCTGTTGAGTGAGTGAAACCGTTTTAGGGCCCGAGCAACTTACTGATATATTTCACGACTATTCCGATGCCGACATTGTTGAAGCAACTCGTAGCACTGAAGCATTTGCAAATGAGGTCTACGACGTTACGGATTCTGCAGGTCAACGGTTCTTTCTCAAAATACTAAAAACACAGTTACCTGAAGTTGTTGCTACTGAGGTGCAAATGCAACAGCGTCTTTTAGCCAGTGGTCTACGTACACCTGAGTATTTAGAAATTAAGTCAGGTGAGTATGTTGGAGATCATGGCGACATTCGTTTTATCTTGAGTAAGTATATCCCAGGCGAATCGCCAAGGGATGTAACACCTGAGTTAATTGAAAGCTTCGGAGCAACCCTAGCTAAGATACATGATGCACTTAAGGGCGTTGATATTCCACCTAGTAATATGCAGTGGTTAAATCCTGAGCGAGTACAGGAAGACCTAGATGGCTATGAGGGCGATGTGAAACCAGAGCTTATTAAGCTCCTGGATGCAGGTAGAGTAATCTTTGACCGTAATCTACCTATGGCTGTAACACATGGTGATTTATGGATGAGTAATGTGTTTGCAGAAAACAACAATATCACTTCGGTATTTGACCTCGAAACGGCTGAGTACACGGTGCGATTGGTTGACTTAGCCCGTACATACACATCTATGAGATTTAATTCTGACTTGAGTTCCGATGAGATTATTAAGCTACTTACTAAGGGGTATGACTCTATTGCTGAAACACCCCTTACATCTGAAGAACGAGCGAATTTCAATTTAGCCATAGTTTTTGTTGCTGGTGCTTGTGCAACATGGCACGCAGTACATGGCACAAGGTACAGAGACCCTTACATCAAGTTTGGTGATGAGGCACTGACGGAAGGTATAAAGAATGAGTAGTTGGTGGCAATTTGGCGAAGGGAGTGGTCAGTTTGGTACGGATCTCGCTCTATATCAGATAAAGTGTGCGTTTTGTAACGAAGCTGGTAACTTTGAACTCACCCACCGTGAAACCAAGCAAAAGCCAAATTCTCGTAAAGTTCTGAATTTTGATACCTATAAGTGCGGTAACTGTGCAAACTTTGTAATGATATTCTGGTCACCCAGCGAAGACAGGGTAAGTGGGCATGGGTTACATGATTACATTGCAACACCGTGGCCAAAAGGTATACGTGACGGTGAAGATTACTGGCCTACTGCTGCCCGTCGACATTGGAAACAAGCACACAGCAACTTAAATAACAGTAACTATGATGCAGCAGCACTAATGGCACGTTCTGCCCTACAGGTTATTACTAGGGATAAGGGAGCTACAGGAAATACTCTCTATGAGGAGATTGAAATCTTAGCAACGAGCGGCGTACTTTCACCGACAATTAAGGATTGGTCGCACGAAGTCAGGGAGCTAGGTAATCCTGTGGCTCATGCTAATCCTGACGATGATGAAACGAGTGCCGAAGACGCAGAGGATATAGTTAAGTTTCTCGACTTCTTACTAAAATACCTATACGACCTGCCGAAGCAAATAAATGACTATCGTAGTAGGCGTAACCCGCAAGAAGACGAAGAGTAGTAACTACGAAGAAAGTAGTACGTATACTTATAATGTATACGGTTCTACTCTAAGACGGAATGTATTCTGCTACTGTTATTGCTCTCATGTAGCTATATACCTCTAGTAGTTCAGTACAGATTGCGTTCAATTTCGACTTCACATAGTTCACCAAGTAAATGCGCTCAGCCCTTTAGGGTTGGGCGCATTTACTTTGCTGAATTTTATCCAGCGGAAGCGAATCTGTAGGGTTCGTGAAATGAAGTGAAAGTCTGGAAAATCTTGCTTTTGCCAGAATAAGCGAATGGAAATAGGGAGCAACGCGACCGCCTTCCCCGTAAGGTGACTTTAATGTGCAGAAGTACGTTGGCGCTACAATTTTGACTTTGGGGAATAGGCATAAGCAGGTACACTATACGCATGGAAACATCTAAAATACCGCTAGATAATTATAAAAGAACCAAAATAATTGCTACTCTCGGTCCGGCTACCGATACGTATGATGCGGTCAAAAAACTTATTGCCGAAGGCGCAAACGGAATACGCTTAAATTTTAGTCATGGTAACCATGTTGAGCGAATAGAGCAAATAAAGAACATTCGCAAAGCCAGCAAAGAACTCAACAAGCCAGTAGCCATCATTCAGGATTTGCAAGGACCCAAGATTCGGTTAGGCGACTTTGACGATGTCATTACTGTACGGTCAGGAGAGTCGTTTCGTTTTAAGTATGGCTCCGACTGGGTGCAGGACGGCATTATTCCTACCCAATATGACCTGGCGAAAAAAATAAAAAGAGGCGAACGTCTATACCTGTACGATGGTAAAGTTCGCATGCAGGTAACAAGTGTTAAAGACAGCGTGGTGACAGCTCGTGCCGAAAATGACGGTATCTTGGTGCAGCGCAAAGGTATTAACCTACCCGACACTGACTTTGGTGGTGATGTTATAACTGCCAAAGACAAGGCCGACTTAGCTTTTGGAAGTGAACAAGATATCGACTATGTTGCAATGAGCTTTATTCAATCGGCCAAGGATGTTGAAGTAATGCGTCGGATTATTAAAAATCTTGGGCCCGAGCGCAAAATTATTGCAAAAATAGAGACCAAATTGGCGGTAGAAAATTTGGATGAGATTGCCCAGACTGCCGATGCCATGATGGTAGCCCGCGGGGATTTAGCTATAGAAACAGTTGCCGAAAGCGTGCCGATTGTACAGAGGCAGATAATTGGTCTGGGGCTAAGATATGGTAAGCCGACCATTGTAGCTACGCAAATGCTTGCCAGTATGTCGGATATGCCAGAGCCGACACGCGCTGAAGTTTCGGATATTGCGACAGCTGTTTTACTGCAGGTTGACTGCGTTATGCTGAGCGACGAAACTGCTGTTGGCAAATATCCAATCGAGGCGGTCAAAGTTATGAAACGGGTTATTGTTTACACCCAAACGCATTCGCCGCTTCGTACAGTGTTTAAGACCACAGCAGAGCCGGCCGAGACTAAGCAGCGAGCGATAAGCCACAGTATTATTGATTTGGCGGCAAATATTCATGCGGCTGCGATTGTAGCCGAAACCAAGTCTGGTGCTACGGCGATTCAAATAGCTTCGGAGCGGCCAAATATACCTATCATAGCGGTGACAGACACAGCGCGAACTGCCCAACAACTCGCAATCGTCTATGATGTAAAGAGTTTTGTGCGTCCAGTTAGCAAAGACGCCGCTCAAAAATTGTCCACCTTTCTTCGTAGTCATAATGTGCTTAAAAAAGGTGATATCGTCGTACTAGTGAGCGGACAGTATCCAGGGGTAGTAGGTACAACTGACACTATTAAGGTCAGGCAGCTCGATTAGCCCTTTGTGCGGCTGCAATTATAGAGTATAGTTATTACCATAAGCAGGGTGGTGCTATGAGTTTTACGAAAAAAACTATTCGAGATGTAGAATTGTCTGGCAAACGCGTATTGGTACGCGCTGACTACAATGTGCCGCTTGACAGCAAGGGAAACATAACCGACGAATACCGCATCACTCAAAGTTTACCCACTATTCGCTATATTATTGAACATGGTGGCTCGGTGCTGCTCTGTTCGCACCTTGGCCGACCAGACGGCAAACCAAATACAAAAGAGAGCTTGTTCCCGGTAGCTAAAACACTCCAAAAGCTACTGCACATCGAAGTCGAATTTGTGCCTGACTGCGTGGGTGATCGGGCCAAAAAGGCTGCAGATGGTCTTAAGAAAGGGCAAATTCTACTGCTTGAAAACTTACGATTTCATCCCGAAGAAGAGGCTAATGATACGGCATTTGCAGCACAACTTGCCAGCCTAGCTGACCTGTTTGTACAAGATGGGTTTGGGGTAGTACATCGTGCCCATGCCAGTACCGACGCAATTACCAAACATATGCCGAGTGTAGCGGGGTTGCTACTTGAGCGCGAAGTAGACACAATTACTGACGTAATCGAAAACCCGAAGCGACCACTTGTAGCAATCGTTGGTGGAGCTAAAATTGCCGACAAAATTGAGGTGCTGCAGCAGTTTATTGCGGTTGCCGATGTCGTGGCGGTGGGTGGTGCCATGGCAAATACTTTTTTGCAGGCCCAAGGTATACAAATTGGACGGAGCAAGACCGAGGCGGCCGATGTTCCGCTCGCCCAAACTATTTTAGCAACTGCTCGGCAAGAAAAATCTAAGCGGCCGTTTGTGTTTTATCTTCCCCAAGACGGTGTTGTTGCTAAAAAAGTTGATACGTTTGCTCCGACGCGCATCGTAGATTGGAGTGCAAATGTTATATCTGAAATCGAAGCCTACCCAAAACGACCTGCTCATGACTCTACACAGATTGCCGATGACGAAATGATTTTGGACATTGGGCCGTTTAGTGGTGCTTTTATTGCTGGCACACTTCAACTAGCTGGTACCGTGATTTGGAACGGGGCAATGGGCGTGACCGAGACAAAAGGCACTCAGGGACCTATTGGCCCAACAGCACAAGGAACCGAACTTATCATGGAAGCAATAACCGGTCAGTTTGGAAACAGGCCCTTTAGTCTGGTAGGAGGAGGTGATACGGTGGGCTTTATAGAAGCACGCGGTCTAGTAGGAAGTTTTAACCATGTATCGACAGGCGGCGGCGCAAGCCTAGAGTTATTGTCTGGACGTATTTTACCAGGGGTTGCTGCACTACAAGATAAAGGAAAAACCAAAGATGGAGGCAGCCAACATGCTTAGGCGCACACTCGTTGTCGGCAACTGGAAAATGAATCTTACGACCCAACAATCGAGCCTGCTTTTACGGCGTCTACAGCAGAATATACAAGGACATAGGGCGGTGGAAGTAGTGCTAGCGCCGAGTATGCTTGCCTTGCAGCCGCTTAGCGTAGAAATAGACCGTCGCAAGTTTAAGCTCGCTGCCCAAAATGCCTACTTTAAAGACGAGGGCGGTTTTACCGGAGAGGTGAGCTTTGCCATGTTGCGCGGCATAGTTAGTTATGCCATCATTGGACATTCGGCACGTCGCTTGTATTTTGGCGAGACGCTTGACGATGTCACCCAAAAAGTAGAAGCAGCCGTTCGTAACGATATAACGCCAATCTTGTGCGTAGGTGAGACAAAGCGAGAGCGTGACGCTCGAGAAACTAAGCGAGTCATTTGTGACCAAGTAGTTAGTGCGCTAGCCAACCTCACTAGTGCTGAGATTGATTCGGTAGTCATTGCTTATGAACCAATCTGGGCTATATCGGCCTATGGTGGTGCAGTAGCAAAGCCCAGCGATGTTACCACTGTCGTCGAATATATCCGGCTTCAAATAAGAGAGCTGTACGGTAAACTTGCCGCAGAACGAGTGCGAGTGCTGTACGGAGGCAGTGTAGATGCCCATGACGTCAAGGGATTCTTGTCGATAAAGGGCATCGACGGTGTTCTTGTTGGAGCGGCCAGTATTAGCGCAAATAAATTTGTAAATATTGTCTCGGCTGCATATCAAACACACACGGAGGTGCAGTAAAATGCAAGACGAAAACCAGGCTCCAAAGACCATGGATATTCACCCGGCTGGTACAAATCCCGCTTCTCTGACAAGCCGACCAGTCATTGTCACCAATCGTCCTATGGCTGCCGACCCAATGCTTCATGTAAGTAACGATGACGCTACGGCAAATCCTTCTAGCGAAGCGACCGAAGGCACTAAAATAGCGTCAAGTCGACATTCGAGGACTATTGACCCACTTTCAACAGCTACTCATTCACAGCGGGTATCTGCCGCCGAGCCCGATGCTACTGCTGCGCAACCAACGGATACTGAACCAACAGAGGGAGATACAACACTTCCAAAGTCTGACACACCATCAACAGCTTCAGAGCAACCACTTCTTGCCGATTCTGAATCAGTCCCTGCAGGTCCTCGGTCTTCTCGAGCGCCTGTCGATTCGACTACTGCCGATCCCACAGTAGACACCGATGATGACCAGCTAGCAGACGATGAAGACGACACCCATATTGACCAGATTGCTGGTGACACCATGCTGCAAGAAAAAACTGCAGAGCAACTTCGTAGGGAGCAGCTAGAGCAGTTGGCTCAAAAGGGCACTTATGCGCTGCCAATATATACAGCTCGTCGGCGTCGCAAATCTATTATTGTAGGATCGATTGTGGGCGCACTTTTGATTGTAATGCTGCTGAATCTGCTTATGGATATGCAGCTGTTTGAGTTGCCTCTGCCCCATACAAACCTACTCGCCCCCTAGCAAAGAGTACAAACTACAGCAGAAATCCAACTAATGGTTTGCTAAAATAGTCAGGTGAGCAAACATCTCTTAGCGGGACTGAACCCTGAACAGAAGCGAGCGGTTGAAACTACCGAAGGGCCACTGCTTATTCAGGCCGGAGCAGGAAGTGGTAAGACCAAGACCTTGACACACCGCATCGCTTATCTTATTGCAACGCAACGGGCTACCCCCTATAGTATCCTTGCAGTTACCTTTACTAACAAAGCGGCGCGAGAAATGCGTAGCCGGGTGTGGCAACTTATGTCCGGGCAGGAAGGAGCCGACGATACTCCTAGGACATTTATGCCTTATATGGGGACCTTTCATTCTTTTTGCGTGCGGCTACTCCGCGAAGATGGCGCCTATGTTGGCATACCCCGAACATTTGTAATTTTTGACGAAGCTGACAAGCTCGCCACTATTAAGAGTATTTGTAAGGGACTTCAGATAGACGAAAAAACTTTTCCTCCGCGGGTTATTGCTAGCCTGATTAGCAGTGCCAAAAACGAAATGATAAGCCCCGAAGAATACACTGATACTGCTCGAGGGCCTGCAGCGCAGGCTGTAGCCGAAGTTTTTCCGCGCTACCAAAGTGCGCTGCATGACGCTAAAGCAGTAGACTTTGACGATTTGATTAGCAAGAGTGTTGAACTATTGCAAACACACCTAAAGGTTAAAGACAAGTGGCGAACCCAATTTAGCCACATCATGATAGACGAATACCAAGACACTAATGCCGCCCAATATAAACTTATTCGTTTGCTGGTTGGTAGTCACCATAATATTGCGGTGGTGGGTGATGATTGGCAATCAATTTACAGTTGGCGAGGGGCAGATTTTCGCAACATTCTTAAATTTGAAAATGACTACCCAGACTGCACAGTCATAAAGCTTGAGCAAAACTATCGTAGCACCCGGCATATCCTCGAAGCGGCTCATGGAGTGATTGTTCGCAATACTCAGCGCAGTGATAAGCAGTTGTGGACGCAAGCAGGCGAAGGTTTACCGGTGCAGATTCGCCAGGTGGTCAACGAACGGGTCGAGGCCGAAACGGTTGTTCGCATTGTTAGGCAGTGCATTGAGCAGCAAAATCGTACTTACGGTGATATTGCCGTGTTGTATCGCACCAATGCGCAGAGCCGTGTCATGGAAGAAGTACTGATGCAGCGAGCCATTCCGTACCGCATTGTCGGAGGCGTGCGATTCTATGACCGCAAAGAAATTAAAGACCTGTTAGCGTATGTGCGACTTATTTATCAACCTGATGACCGAGCAAGTTTTGAACGCATCGTCAACGTTCCGACGCGCGGTATCGGCGCCAAAAGTCTTCAGACTTTCTTGGCCTACATTGATAGTAATGGGCTAACCGTTGAACAAGGCTTAGTAGACATACGCCAGGTCTCTGGTATAGCACCACGTGCGCGAAGCGCCATTGCTGATTTGCATGGGTTATTTGTGGCGCTTCGTGAGGTGAGTGATACAGTCATGCCTGAAGTGCTGCTAGATACACTGATTAGACGTATCGGCTATATGAACTTTCTCGACGACAAAACACCCCAAGCCGAAAGCCGCCAAGAGAACGTGCGTGAACTTTTGAGTGTTGCTCGAGGCTACCAAGAGGCTGGTCTTGGTAATTTTCTCGAGGAAATTGCGCTCATGAGCGATCTTGATACTGCTAACTTTGGCGACAATGCCGTTACCCTTATGACGCTGCATGCGGCCAAGGGGTTAGAATTTCCGGTTGTCTGTATGATAGGACTCGAGGAGTCAATTTTCCCTCACAGTCGGGCGCTATATGACCAACACGAGATGGAAGAGGAGCGTCGATTATGTTACGTGGGCATGACAAGGGCTCGAGAAGAACTGTACATGATTCACGCCGTAACCCGTGCTTTATATGGGGGTATTCAGCACAATATACCCAGCCGTTTCCTAGGTGAAATCAGCGCCGCTAATAGCCAGCAAGAAGCTGTAATGCCTAACTTTTCTGGTACTAATTTTAATTTATTTGACGACAGTGGCGTCTCTCAACAGATGAGCTTAGATAGGGATTTTACTTCGTTAGAAGAGCCACGCTATGTAGTTGAGCTTGAGGAGGGTGATAGTGTGCGACATGCAGCCTTTGGTACAGGGACAGTAGTCGAGGTCGATGGCGATGTTGCATCTGTCTACTTTAAAGGCAAAGGCCTCAAAAAACTCAACACCGCCTTTGCCCCCCTCGAAAAATTATGAAAGCAAAAATATAGTAAACGCACTTATTTCAATAGCGACTACTAGACGAGAGTAAGATATCTTTAGACGTACTTTATGGCAAGCTTGACATAACAAACAGCCCACGCCTTACAATGAACTTAACTCTTGCTTGCTCCTAATTTGCTATACTAATAGCTATGGTTTATCGGCGAGTTGTGTCATGAAAAAAGTCGTCAAGGCTGCTCGCTCGCGGGCTGGCGCAGTCAAGCGTCATCCTTTTGGCTTGCCAGCAGTGCTGTTTGTGTCGCTGCTTTTTCTGAGCGCGGCGGCAACGCTCATTGCGCTCAAGCGTGATACTCCTCAGCTGAGCTTTAGCCCGAGCGACAACTATATTGTTCGGGTTACGGTCGATGGTGATCGCAAAACAATTCCTAGCCCGGCAAAAACAGTTGGTGAGTTCATAAAAGCAGAGAGTATTCCTGTCACGAGCGACGACCGGATTGAGCCGGCCCTCGACGCCCCAATAACAGGTGATAACTTTTTGATTAATGTGTACCGTGCTGTGCCTATTGTGGTGGTCGATAAGGGAGTAGAGCGGCATACAACCGTTGCAGCCGGCTCACCTCGGGGTGCGGTAGCGGCGGCTGGAGTAAAACTCCACAACGAAGATATTGTTATGCCAGAACCAACAATAAATTTTACCACTCAAGGTAGTTTGGCAGAGCGGTATATTGTAAGCCGCGCAGCAGAGATTAATCTCGATTTATATGGTAAGTCATACACTCTTTTTACTCGAGTAACTACCGTGGGCGAATTGTTGAAAAAGCGTGGGGTGACGCTTAGTAAAGATGACACCGTTAACCTAGCGCTCGATACGCCACTTACTGCTGGTATGAAAGTAGCGGTAGTTCGCAACGGTATACAGGTAGTGACAGTTGACGAAGATGTAGCGCCACCGGTGCGCACAGTTATTGATGTGTCACTTTCGTTCGGCAGTCAGGCAGTGCGTCAAGAAGGAAGTGCGGGTAAGGTAACGCGAACCTATGAAATCAACATTCAAAATGGCAAAGAGGTTGGAAGGCGATTGCTTCAATCAGTCACCATCAAAGAACCAGTTGAGCGAATTATCGCCAAAGGCAATACAGTCAATATTCCCGACAACAAAATTGCCGTTATGGCTGCAGCCGGAATTAGTCCAAATGATTACGCCTATGTTGATTACATATTTTCGCGTGAATCGCGCTGGAATGCGGCAGCTGTAAATGCAGGTGGGTGTAGCGGACTCGGTCAGGCCTGTCCTGGCAGCAAGCTTGCAGCGGCGTGCCCTGGATGGCAATCAGACCCGGTCTGCCAAACCAGATTCTTTAGCGGCTATGCTTCGCGCTATGGCGGTTGGCAAGGCGCGTATAATGCATGGACGACCAAACACTGGTGGTAAACTAGAGACAATGTCTAATATAACCCCCAAAAAGAGTCTTGGGCAACACTGGCTGCACGACGTGGCAGTGCTTGCCGAGATTGCCGATGCAGCTACTGTTAATGTGCATGACACGGTGCTGGAGATTGGTCCAGGTCTTGGTACACTTACCTCTGTGCTACTACGCCGCGGTGCACGCGTCATTGCGGTGGAGTTCGATCGCGACCTCGCTGCTAACTTACGCCGCCGAGTCAAGGGCGGCGTATCGCTTGAGGCAATTGATAACTTAAAAATTGTCGAGTCAGACATACTGCAGTTTGACCTGCGCCAACTCCCTGCGGGCTACAAGGTGGTGGCAAACATCCCCTACTACTTAACAAGTAATCTTATCCGTATATTGTGTGAGAGCACTAATCCGTTTTCACAAGCTGCGCTGCTCATCCAAAAAGAAGTCGCCGAGCGTGTTTGTGCAAAGCCTGGCGCAATGTCGCTGCTCAGCGTTAGTGCGCAGTACTACTGCGAGGTTGAACTTGATGTATTTGTGCCGGCTCGGTTGTTTACGCCACCACCCAAGGTGAATAGTCAGGTGCTGGTACTAACAAAGCGTCCGGAGCCACTATTCCCAGGAATCGATGAAAAACGATTTTTCCGGCTAGTACGCGCAGGGTTTAGTCGACGTCGTAAGACGCTGGTCAATGCGCTGTCAGGTGGGCTTGCAATAGATAAGCAGGATGCAGCTCGTATGGTAGCAGCTGCTGGGTTGCAGTCAAGCATCCGTGCTCAAAACCTCTCCCTCTCTGACTGGAAAACCCTGTATAACCAGCTCGATTAAAAGCGAAGCGTAGACTTAACTGTTGGCAACGATATATTTTGCTGTATCGAGCAGAGTTGGAGCGTTATAGGCGGCATCATGCGATACTACATTTTCTTCTGTTGCGGTCTGAACGAGCACACCTCCCTTGCAGTGTGCATTTATTGCCGCTTGTATGTCTGCTTGAGTGTCGCCTACCATATAAATTTGTAATAAATCTAGTCCAAAATCTTCGGCAGCTTGAAGAAGCATTTTTGGTCCGGGTTTTCGCCAATCAGTATTGTCTGGACGCTTCATTTCGCCGTTCATGTATGTTTTTAGAATATTGACACCACCAACCCTTCGCTGACAGTTTCGTCACCAACAGCTTCCTCGCGTTTTAAGAAAACGGCCTACATTAAGGCATCGGCTCACGATGACGGCAAGATGGCAAGCAATGAAGCACTATGATTTGCCGTTCGTAGCTCCGTAGGAGCGAAAAATGGTGGAGCTGGCGGGTACTGCCCCCGCGTCCGCGGAAATTGTCGATATGTCTCTACAGGTTTAGTCTATTTTATGGTCTTAGCACCCATGTATCGAAACAGACAAACAGCATGGGTGAGCAATCCTAGGCTTAGCACGGGGAATGGATAGTACCACGTGAGCGGCTAGAAATATAAAACGCTACTCTAACTATCTAGCGTCGTCAAAGGCGTTGCCTAGATATAAAACTAGGCTGTTTGAAGCGCGAACTGAGGAGCAACAAAGTTGCGAAGATCAGCAACGCGGTTCATGAATGATGTTTTTGCATCTATTCTGGTTTGCCTATAACGCTGACAAGCGACCTGCAAACAATATCGTTAATGTTCTACGTCGAGCTTAAAATTCAGCCCCATAGCTACTATTATAGCACGAAACACAAGCATTTACAAGAGCGTCAAATGAAGGTTTAAAAATTGTTGAAAAAATTGTAACAAAAATCATAGTTAATTCTCAGGTTGATAGTGCATGATGGTGACAGAAAGGAGAACCATATGAAATATAGAACTATTGTACAAAAAATAAAGGCTATCGCTGGAGCGCGTGAAGACGAATCGCAAGACGCACTTGAGGTGGTGGTCGAAAACGTCGCTGCCAATTTGACCGACTTTACTCGTCGTAGCTTTGCTGCCAAGTTACCCGAAGAACTACAGAGCGCTGCTCAAATGGTGCCAACCATTACTCACATCGACGAAGACATCATTGACCAACTAATGGAGCTAGAGGATATCGACGAGCACAAGGCCCGGCGCTATATTAAGGCGGTCTGGCAAACGCTTTGTGAGTTGTTTGACAGCGAATCGGTCGAAGATATTACCGCAGAGCTGCCACACAAAATGATAGTAACCCTTGAATCCTAAATACAGTGAAATACATCACAAAGTGCTTACCGTAAAAGGTGTATAGTAGAGGCAGGAGGTACGATACCATGTCACTAGTTGAAAAATTTCGTCACCAACGTAAATCCGAGAGCAAGGCTCGGTCCCAGCACCACAAGCATGATGGCCACAAAATGGCCGCGGTGGTAAATGAGCAACATCATCAGCGCTTACAGACACTCATTCAGATGCGCAAAGATGTCGGCCAGGCATAACGCAGTCTAACCAACCATAAACGGCCGCCCAAGGAGCGGTCGTTTTTGAGTAAGAGGTACACGCTGTTATTTGTGCCTTGATTGCAGATACTCCTCTAGCCCATGGTGAAGATGTTGTTTTCCGTTCCAGATGACGATGTTGTAGCCTTTGGGAAACTCGGCAGGATTTTCTTGGCGAAAGTCGATTGAACGCACACTTGGAGGTAGCGCAAGGCTCATATGCCTATCTGTGCCTCCATTAACTCCAAACTTATCACCCCAAACTTCCAGCTCATCTGGGTTGTTAACATCATCAAGATTGAGGCCAACAGTCTCTAATATTTTGACATCTGCTAACACGGTCTGGATAGATGTAGTCTTAGACACACCTTCAATCGCAAAATCTAAGGCAAAATTGCCTCCAAATCGAGGAGTCAAGGGCAATTTGGCCTGGGCAAATAATTCGATAGAGCGATGCTGTATGGCTGCGCGTAAATCGTATTTGCCATGAACCACTGGGACTGAATAGTCAACTGCTGCTCGCTGCTCTTGTGTCATGTTGGTGCCATTGACTATTTCCATAGTGATTTGAGGCCCACGGTCATCGAGCATGATGTCTTGTGGGTCGTGTCCTATAGTGCTCCAAAAGTCGGTTTTTGCCTGAGCGGGGTGAGGTCTAAGCGCAAACTCATCAACGAGCTGCCGAACAATACTTCTCCAGGAGTCTTTCATATCATCAGTAAAAATCGACTCATAAATGCTATAAAACGGCGCATCCCTCAAGTCTCCACCTGTATCAAACCCCCATACTTCAGCCCCACTACAATGACTCACTAGTATGTCTTTACGCAATGAGGAGTCAATATAATCAATAATATCTCGCTGCACGCGAGCTAAGCTACCTCCAGTAACCATAAATAATTTATTCCCATCCTGCAAGAATGATGAGAGTTCCTCAATCATGCCTGGTTCGGCGGGCGAGTAAACTTCTGCGATAGTCTCATCTACATCAGAAAAGGCTAGTCGGATAGAGTCGTTATAAATTATTTGTGGCTCATTGTTCATTGCAGCATGATAACAGTATTTATAAGTAATGAGTAGCGCTAGGGTCAAGACCACAGCGCTCGCAAGGCTCGCTTCTCCGTTCACTGGCGTTCGCTCCGCCAAGCCGGGGTTTTCGCCCCGCGCGAGATTGCCACCAAAGCAAAAACCCACCTAGTGGTGGGCTCTTACTTTGGTGGAGATACGGGGACTCAAACCCCGGACCTCAGCGCTGCCAGCGCTGCGCTCTAATCAACTGAGCTATATCCCCATACATTGTTAAAAGTTCACTCTACTGACCCAGAACGAATATCGTAGAAGTTGCCAAGAGCGCAACACACTATTTTCGCTGAAGGCTCCTCAACTGAGCTATATCCCACCATTGCTTTTAATATAGGTTGCATAGCAGTTTTGAACGAAATTAGTGTATACCAAAAGACATATTTTTACCAGTGTGGTACTCGGTAGGACCGTGAGGTATAATTTATCTTATGCTTATACGACTTATTAAACTTGTGGGCAATTTATATTCATGGTCCTTGCCCCAAAAGCTCCTCATTGCATACCGCGACCATGGCAGCTCAATTAGTAAGTACTTAAAATGGTTCTGGACAACTAAAACACTTGAACCAGCCCATCGGCAGCTTCGGTCAGCCGATTATCCTATTGTTGCCTTACTGCTTGGGATTTTTGCATCGAGTATTATTGCCGCTGCGTATCTTTTGACAGAGTGGGTGCGACATGCTACCCCTGGCTCTTTGCCGTTTGCACTGGCGCTCCTGTTGGCCTATCCAGTGCTCATGGCACACCTGCTTGCAGTGGCGGCATGTATGAAGCGAGGGGTGTACTTTGCTACTCACCCTAAAAAAGCTGGTCGCGAGCTCATTGCTACCATTCTTGAACGCCAAGTGCGCAAGCTACGGCATAGGCACAAGTTTACCGTCGTGGCGGTAAGTGGTTCGGTGGGCAAAACAAGCACCAAGCTCGCTGTAGCAGAACTGCTTGGTCAGACGCTGCGCGTGCAACACCAGGCCGGCAATTATAACGATCGTCTTACGGTGCCACTAGTGTTCTTTGGTCACCAGCAACCGGCACTGTTGAATGTTTTTGCTTGGTCCAGGCTCATTGGTGATGTTATTGCTCAAACCCAGCAGCCGTACCCTTACGATGTGGTTGTGGTAGAACTTGGTACCGATGGTCCGCGCCAAATGCGCGAATTTGCTTATATTAAACCAGATATCACGGTTATTACTGCCATTACCCCCGAACATATGGAGTATTTTGGCACGCTGGATGCTGTGGCAGCAGAGGAGCTTGAGGTGTTTAGCTTCAGCAAACGTGTGCTGGTAAATGCCGACGATATTGCTGGCAAATATCTGCTTGGTAAAACCTTTGATGTCTACAGTATGACTACCAACGTGGCCGAGAATTACTATGCTAAAGTTACCAGGCCTACTCTACAGGGACAGACTATTACTGTCGACATTCCCTCGGGCAAGCTGAGTGCGCACATTGCATTTGTTGGCTACCATGGTGCTAAATACGCGCTGGCAGCGACTGCGGTGGCCGATATGCTGGGATTGTCGCACGAAGATATTGCCGGTGGGCTTGTTAGGCTCACCCCCTTCCCAGGCCGCATGCAGGTGCTAAACGGCGTCAAAGATTCAATACTTATCGACGACGCATACAACGCCACGCCTATTGCCGCCAAAGCAGCACTTGATGTGCTTTATGCCGAGAAAGCACCTCAGCGTATCGCCATACTTGGCAGCATGAACGAGCTGGGCGATTATGCTCGCGAAGCGCATGTAGAAGTGGGTGACTACTGTGACGCCCACAAACTTGCCATGGTTGTGACGGTCGGAAACGATGCCAAGCGGTGGCTGGCACCCGCAGCCAAAGCTAAAGGCTGTACCGTCCATAGCTACATGAGTCCCTACGATGCTGGTAATTTTGTGCGTCAACACCTCAAAACAGGTGCCGTTGTTCTGGGCAAAGGTTCGCAAAATGGCGTGTTTGTCGAAGAAGCGCTTAAACAGCTACTAGCGCACCCGGCCGATGTTAGCAAGCTTGTCCGCCAGTCTCACAAATGGCTCCGCACCAAAGCAAAACAGTTTAACTAGAGTCGCGTAGTACAATAATACAGTGCAGATTATCGTAGACTCGGCGCCAATAGACTATTCTGATAAAGGAACTGGTAAAACTTTGGTTTTTTTGCATGGATGGAAAGACTCCAAGGCCACTTGGAAGCCACTCATGCACCATCTCGTGGATCAATATCGCTGTGTAGCGTTCGACCTCCCAAATTTTGGTGCAAGCGGGGAAAATGACGCTTGTATTACACCGAAACAATATGCTGAGCAGGTTGCTCTGGCACTCGAAAAACTCAATATTGACCACTACACTCTTGTTGGCCATTCTATGGGTGGTCAGATTGCTATGTATGGTGTTGGCGAAGGCATTTTGCGGCCCGTACATCTCATATTGATTGCTGCAGCAGGTGTGCGCCAAAAATCAGCAGCAAAAAAAGTGTTGCAGGTTGCGGCGAAATCTATAGGTGTTATGTTGCCATCCCAGGTGAAAAAGTGGTTTTATGCACTTATTGGGTCAGACTATGACCCTGGACTAAGCCCTGTGCTAAAGCGCGTAATTGCCGCTATGCTTAGCACTGATGTGACTGCGCAAGCGGCTGCCGTGAAAGTGCCAACGACATTACTCTACGGCGCCGAAGACACTGCTACGCCTCCTGCGTACGGCAAGCTACTCCACGAGCACATTGCAGGCTCACAGTACATTGAGGTCGAGTCTGCCAACCATTGGCTGCACAAGAGCGCGGCTAGCGACATAGCAACGATTGTTAAGAAAGTCGTGCAATGAAGTTTTGGTTATCTTTCTTTCACCCCAGAGCACCCATATTTCTCGTGTATATGCTACAGCAAGTGGAATATAGGGTGGCAGGGTTTCAGAAATGGGTAGATGTGCTCACTAACACAAACCATCCGCTCACATCGGTCATGAAGCGCCAAAAACTCGTTCCAACAACGAAAGCCAAGCTATTGGTCGGGCTAGGATATGGAGTCATAACGCTCTGGGTGCTCCTGTTTACGGTGTGGCTGCTGGCAGGTGGCACGCCGATGATACTTTTTGTAAGAGTAGCACTTGGTCTATTGGCGTTGCCGGTCAGCTTGATACTAACCTATTTTTTAGTGGTAGGCTTGGCCGGTTTGGTATATACGAACACAGTAGAACGCAAACGCCTGGAATATTGTCGAGAATACCTACAGACATACTCAGGAAAGGTTATTGTGGTGGCTGGTAGTTATGGCAAAACCAGCATGAAAGAACTACTTTTGGCAACGCTCAGTGCACACTGTAACGTTGCAGCTACGTCAGGCAATGGCAACACGCCTTCTGCTCACGCAGCATTTATCCGCAGCCTCGAAGGGAACGAAGACTACCTCATTTTTGAGTTAGGTGAAGGTAAACCGGGTGATGTGCGGCGGTTTGCCGAGGCGTTACGTCCTGATTACGCTGTTGTCACCGGGCTCGCACCAAACCACCTCGACCAGTACGACTCAATTGATGCACTTGCGCAAGATATGCTCTCTCTACGGCAGTATGTGCCGGCCAATGCGTTGTTTTTTGCGGGTGACTCGACAATATTGCGCGCGTATGTAGCTTCGTCAGATAGCTGTTATGACGAGCAGGGTGCTTTGAGCTGGCAGGTACAGCAGGTAGCTGTGTCGACAGAGGGAACACATTTTCGTCTGGTCAAAGGACGTGAGAAACTAGATATGAAAAGCCATCTTTTAGGTCGACACCAGATAGCTCCCATTGCTTTTGCTGTAGCCTTTGCACTTTATTGTGGTGTGCCACACCAAAAAGCTGCGCGTGCTATAGAGACCGTGTTTCCCTATGCTCATCGCATGCAACCATCAACGTTGTCTGGGGCAATACTCATAGATGACACATACAATGGCAACCTCGAGGGCATGTTGGCGGGCTTAAGGCTTTTACAAGACTTGAAGGCTGAGCGCAAGATATACATTACCCCCGGGCTAGTTGACCAAGGGGCAGAAACACAGCGTGTGCATCGACAAATTGCTGAGCAAATTGCAGCCACTCGACCAGATTGGGTGGTGCTTATGCAAAACTCGGCGACCGATATTATCACTTCAGAGCTACAAGCACTCGGCTATGGCGGAAAAGTTACATATCAAAGCGATGCGTTGAGATTCTACCAAAATCTTAGTCAGTTCGTGCGAGCAGGCGATATAGTAATGATGCAGAACGATTGGACAGATAATTACCACTAGCAGGGTATACTAGAGAGATGAAAACAGTCGCTGTCTTTTTTGGTGGACGTTCTACCGAACACGATATATCAATTATTACTGCGCTAACCAGTATTATAAAACCACTCGAACTCACGGGTTTGTATAGGGTACTACCAGTGTATATCGACCGTAGTGGTAACTGGTACTGCGACGAACGTTTAAGTCATATTTCATTTTTTAGGTCGAAACAATTTGAAAAAAACCTATCCCAGGTAAAACCAATAGGGGTAAAACTTTCAAATGGGCTTACGCTGCTTATGACGAGTCGAATCAAACAACGAGAAATCAGAGTCGATGTTGCATTTCCGGCGATGCATGGAACGTATGGTGAAGACGGGAGTCTAATGGGCTTGCTTGAAATGGCGGGCGTACCGTATGTTGGGTGCAATTTGGCAGCGAGTGTAATCGCCATGGACAAAGTGCTTGCTAAGCAAGTTACGCAGACCGACAACATACCATCAACGCCATGGGTGTGGTGTACGGCTGCTGAAACAGCGCTGAATACCGACACAGTTATAGCGAGAGCCGAAGAGCAACTGGCGTGGCCTATGTTTGTGAAACCAGCACATCTGGGTTCGAGTATTGGTATAAGTCGTGTCACAAACAGGCTGGAGTTGCGCAATGCTCTCGAGGTCGCGACCCACTACGATGACAAAATAATTATTGAGCAAGGGGTTGCGAACCTCGTTGAGGTCACTCTGCCTATTATGGGCAATGAAGCACCCCGACCAGCACTATTGGAGCGGCCACTCACTACGGCCAAGGACTTCTTTGACTTTGACACAAAGTACCTGCAGGGTGGTAAAAAAGGTGGCAAGGCTGGTGGCAAAACAGCAGGCGCGCAGGGCTACAGCGAACTACCGGCAGATATCCCCAAAACACTCTACGACAGGGCGATTGAGGTTGGGCTGGAGGTGTACCGTTCGCTTGGTTGCAGTGGCACGGCTCGAGTGGACATGCTCATAGATAGCAAAAAAGACGAAATATATTTTAACGAAGTGAACCCTTTGCCAGGTAGTTTGTATGCACATAATTGGCGTGCCGCTGGGGTGGCAGGTGTTGAGTTGGTTGAAAAGCTTGTCACACTTGCCGAGGAACGTCATGGCATACTCGCCAAACGTACCCGTATATTTTCGAGTAGTTTTCTGCAACAGTTCTAGTACGATGCCTGGCGCTACAAACGGTATGCGCTACGCCAACTTGCTTATGCTGTACTAATTGCGACTTTTGCGCAAAAATAGTGCCATGCCAGAGTACGGAAAAGATGGCTTTCCAACAGCCACACCAAATTATGATGAGATAAACTACATCTCTGACCGACTCGGTGCGACAATACTCATCGGCCAGTATGAACCCAACTACACGATTCTCGATACACTTGAGCTCGGTACTTATCAAATTGGCGAAAAATATATGGGCATACATGACCCAGTCTGGGGCGAGTGTTTGATAGGTGATGAGCCGTACGATGCTATGCTGCTACAGCTGGCACGGACGCCACTGTTTCGCCGAGCCCAGGCAATTGAACAGCTGACGCTCGGGCCAAACTATGCCACCATGCCAAATGGCATGTACTTCTCACGCTGGCAGCATATTTGGGGCAGTCTGGCATTTGTCAGGAAAATGACTGAGGGCGATTCTCGGTTTGATCCGCGTGAGCGCATGGTACTGCAGCTCAGAACACTGTTGTCAGATGTCGGGCACACGGCCTTCTCGCACCTCGGAGATTGGCTGTTCCAGGGTACCAATGCCGGCGATGACCTCCATGACCAAGAGCTCAAAAGCCTGCTGGCGACGACCGGCATCAGTGCTATTTTGGACAAATACGGCTTTACGCTTGACGAAACAGTATTTCCAGAGGTGAAAGATTGGGTTGAGTGCCCCTCTCCAAATCTTTGCGTCGATAGGGTTGATTATGGGATGCGCGAGCTGTTGCGCTGGAGTAACCATTTCTTAAGACTGTACGAGTACAAATCCGAGCTCAGTAATCCGAAATCGCTTTTTGAAATTAATGACGATTTAGAGCTCGTTATCACCGACAAGCGGTTTGCCCAGAAGTTTGCCGCTGGCTACGGTATATTACCAACCGAGCACTGGAATCATCCTGTCCAAAATACCCAGCTCTATCTGCTTGAAAACGCGGTGAAAGGGGCACTGCTTGAGGGAGTGGCTCAGTTTGGGGAGCATCCGCGTGATGCTATGTTTGGTATTGATGCAGATTTTGAACAGTATTTTCGCACCTGGGACGTCATGCACTTTGATAAGTTACTCAGAGACATTGCGCTGTCACAGAGGTATATCTTTACCACTGCTCGGCAGTATGACCTCGCAAGAGTGTTCTATCAAGAGACTGATGCATGGAGATTTCCAGAGTTTCCGCACCCGCTTGAGTCATACTCTTGGCAGTCAAGGGAGCACGGAGGACCATACGCGCCACAGATAGAAGTCGAAGAAGCCGAAGTGGCAGCTCATGCACTGCGCACCGTTGCGGCCGGTATCCAGGTCGATTTGCCCAGAAAAAAGCCGCGCTCAATCGACCCAGTTATTAAACAAGAGCAAAAGTACCTGAGGCTGAGCGAGATAGATAGTACCTATCAGCAATATCTTGATGGGCAGCGCAAAGTTATGAGTATCTCGCACATGGCCACAATTCTTGTGCGAAGTGGAGTTGCCAAGATTGTAGCGGAGAAATACGACCAGATTCAGGCAGATTGGGAACAAGCAGTGCAGCTGCCGAGAAGCCCCCGTGCTGTCGCCGAGCGCATTGCGATGACCATGCCGTTCGCCGCCGCAAGAAGCTTTGACTCAATCTACGAATCTGACGACAGAGATATTACTAAGCGAGCCAAAAGATAGACAGGCAAAACTCTACGAGTACCTGCTATACTAACAGATATGAAACGCTACAATCCAAAAGAAATCGAACCCAAGTGGCAGCAGATATGGGACGAGCAGCAAACCTACCATGCTGACTTAGCGTCAGACAAGCCCAAGTATTTTGCGATGAGCATGTTTAACTACCCCAGTGGTCACGGCATACACATCGGTCACGCCATGAACTACACTATTAGCGATGTCATGGCGCGGTTTAAGCGCCAACAGGGCTACGAAAGCTATCACCCGGTAGGCTGGGACGCCTTTGGCTTACCGGCCGAAAACTACGCCATCAAGACCGGTGTTAGCCCGCAAGAGAGCATGGCCAGCATTATCCCCGGCTACCACGCCCAGTACAAAGCCATGGGCTGGAGCAACGACTGGAGCAAAGAAATCGCTACCTGCGACCCCGAGTACTACAAGTGGACGCAGTGGATATTCTGGAAAATGTACGAGCAAGGTATGGTCTACCAAGACGAACGCTTGCAGTGGTGGTGCACCAAGTGCCAAACGGTCTTAAGCAACGAGCAGGTGATAGATGGCAAATGTTGGCGCCACGACGCTGCCGACGACCCTGAAGTCGGCAAAAAAGCGGTCAAGCAGTGGTTTTTCCGTATCACCGACTACGCCAACGAAATGCTCGAGGCAACCCATGACCTCGATTGGTCAGAGGCCGTCAAAACTGCTCAGATAAACTGGATCGGCAAGAGTGAGGGTGCCGAGGTGACATTTGCCCTGGCAAATGACCACGAGTCACGGCCGAACTTTGTGATTTTACATGGGTTTACTGGTCATGCAAACGCACACTTTATTCCGAGGCTCAAATCTGACTTAGAGTCCAGAGGCTACCAGGTGCAGGCTCCACAAATGCCGAACACCGACAATCCTGTCGAGGCAGAGCAGGTAAACTATGTTTTAGAAAACTGCACTTTCGATAAAGACACCGTCTTGATTGGACATAGTTTGGGTGGTGCAGTGGCAATCAAAGTGCTCGAAAAGCTTGATCACCCAATTGAGTCGTTGGTGCTCGTTGCGCCTGTCGTCGAGCCAGCATTTCGCGGAGAGAACTATAAAAATGAAAACCCAAATAGACCGCCAAGATTGTTTGTCGATACCTTTGATATCAGCTATGACTATGACCAGATTGTAGCCAAAACAAAATCGAGGATAGTGTTGTCAGATGCCATGGAGGTCAAAAGAAAACCATATCTTGACTATCTCGCTCCCAAAATCGATGCCGCACTCCATGAAACAACGGCCGCAAAAATACACTTTACCTCAGGCAACGAGCCTTTTATTTTAGAGGTCCTTGACTCGTGCCTCTTGACTCGTGCTTCTGATAAAAACATCACTGTCTTTACGACGCGGCCAGATACGCTTTACGGCGCAACCTTTTTGGTGCTGGCGCCTGAACACGAGCTGGTGCGTAGTATTACGACAGACGAGCAGCGAAGTGAAATAGAGGCCTACATAACAGAGGCCGAGAAAAAATCCGAGGTGGAACGCCAAGAGAGCAAGGACAAAACCGGTGTCTTTACCGGTGCGTACGCGGTCAATCCGGTTAACAATCAAAACATCCCAATCTGGATAGCCGACTACGTACTGACGGGCTACGGTACCGGTGCCATTATGGCCGTGCCGGCACACGACGAGCGCGACAACGAGTTTGCCCAGAAGTTTGACCTGCCAATCACGCAGGTGATAGCTCCATATATCGTTTACGATGATGAGGAGTTTGCCCCCCGTGATGGATTAGATAACCTTAAAAGAAGAACGGTAGACGCCATTATCACTGATGGCAACAACAACTACTTACTGGAAACAGAAGATGAGAAAAATGTTCACTTTGTAGGCGGAGGCGTTGACAAAACCGATGCCGATGATATCGCTGCACTACGCAGGGAAATAGCAGAAGAAGTCGGCTTTACTAATATCGCCAGTATCAAAATGGCCGCACCATACAACGCAGCACATGCATATCGCAAGACCAAAAACGTCAACCAGGTTACTTGGGGGCAGTTTTATGAAGTTACCCTTGGATCTCTAGCGCAAGAACGAAGTGAAATTGAAGACGGGAAACACAGTATTATGTGGGTTACTAAGGAAGAAGTTGCCGCCAAACTCACCTGGAAGGGCCATGCAACAGCTTGGAACCACTATATCAATGGATCAAGTGAAGTGTTTCACCAGGAAGGTCTCATGGTCAATTCGGGTGAGTACGACGGGATGGAGAGCGCCAAGGCCCGCGAGCAGATCGTGCAGGATCTGGAGGGCAAGGGTCTGGCCAAGTTTGTCACTAACTTCCGCATCCGCGACTGGAGCGTGGCGCGGCAGCGCTATTGGGGTGCGCCGGTGCCCATCATCAATTGTCCGGTTGACGGCCAAGTACTCGTGCCAGAGCAAGACCTGCCTGTGGTACTACCAGAGTTGAAAGACTTTGCACCGAGCGGTGATGGCCGCAGTGCTTTGGCTCGTGCCACCGACTGGCTTAAGGTAGATTGCCCCAAGTGCGGTGGTCCAGCCGAGCGCGAAACCGATACACTCGATACATACATTTGCAGTAGCTGGTATTTCCTACGCTACCTTGACCCGCATAATAGTCAGGCAGCTTTTGGCTCAAATGTCGCCAATAAATGGATGCCTGTTGACTTCTACAACGGCGGTGACCACGCCACGGCGCACATGATTTATGCTCGCTTTGTAACGCGGTTTTTCCACAAACTCGGCCTGCTCGCTGAGCCAGAACCGTTCAAGAAATTCCTTTTTAACGGCAAGGTTACGGCAAGTGACGGCACTATGTTTAGTAAGAGCAAGGGCAATGGAGTTGACCCGCTGGAAATCATTGGGCAGGGTTACGGTGCTGATGCCCTCCGCACCTATCTAATGTTTGCAGCACCATTGGAACTCTGGATGCGGTGGGACGCTCAGGGCGTGCCGGGCACGTATCGGTTTCTTAACCGAGTGTGGAATCTTACGCAAGAGTTTTGCGAATTCTTGCAGGGTCAAGATTCATCCTTCGTCGCCAAGGCTATGAAGGACAAGGAGAGCAGAGAGCAAGATGGGCTACAGGGCGTAGAAGTGCTGCAGGCGGTACATCCGGTAATACGCAAGGTGACCAGTGACCTCGAGCAGCAAAAATACAATACTGCGATTGCCAGCATGATGGAACTAACCAATACACTCTATACGCTCAAAAAAAACGGGTTCACTAACATGTTCGCTTGGCAGTTTGCGCTGGAGTCGCTGGCAGCTATGATTGCGCCGTTCGCGCCTCATACGGCCGATGAGCTCTGGCATGATTTGGGGCGTACAACAAGCGTACAGCGTGATAGCTGGCCGTTGTTTGACGAACAGTATTTGGCACGCGACACCATTACCTTGGCAGTGCAGGTCAATGGCAAGCTGCGCGGTACCATAGAGGTACCCGCGGATACTGACCAGCCAGCATCAGTCGAAGCTGCCAAGCAAAACGACAAAATCGTTGCCTATCTGGACGGTCATGAAATCATCAAAACCATATTTGTGCCAGGCAAGCTAATAAACTTCGTGGTGCGTTAACGAGTCTTTGGATTTAGATAGGTAATAACCTGGGCGGTTTTGCAGTCATATAAAACTGCCTTTGTACCAAGTGGATTGGCCTGTTCAGCATCGGCAGGAGAGTAAAAAGGACGCGTGCCTTCGGGAAAATGAGCTATAACGGGACCATCGTTCGGTTCTTGTTTGTTGTACGTTATTTTGATGCCTATTTGATCATATGCTCCGGGCAGGTCTGCTATGTGTCTAGGAATATCTCGTGCCTGATACTTGTTGTATAGCTCTTCCAAAGCACCGCCAGAGCCGACTTCGCTTTTTAGTGCCCTGCCAACACCCGTGCCAGAATCTAGGTTAGTAACTGGTGTGTAGTCAAGCACGCCCTGTGTAATGCCTTTGCGCGCAGTGCCATTATATCCATACAGGGGAATACTCATGCACATTTCTGTGCGTTCGGCCTTACTACAACCACCAAGCAGAGCTGATGTTCCAAGTACGGCTGCAGCGGCAATAGCAGGGTATGTAGGGGATTTTTCAAAACGAAACATAATTATTTTATAATAGCACAAATATTACAAAAAGTAAAGTATATTTAAAAAAGATATTGAGCAAACAGTGATTTTGCGGTATACTTGTACCAAATAATAACCAAAACTCTAGAAGGAGTTAGTACATATATGGGTAAACCAAAGAAGCGAACGAGCCCACGCGCTACTGGCGCACGTCGCAGCCACTTGATTGTTAAGCTGGCACGAGCCGTCAACAAAAAGTCTCCCGTCAAGGCCTATACTACCCGCCGCGAAAGCGGTAAAACACTTGCCGCCAAGGCCGGCAAGTAGCCCTTCTTAACAGAGGAGCCTAAAGTCAATGGCTAGTAATCGTCACCTTGGTCGTATTGTTGCACTACAAACGCTCTATGAACAAGACTTTCGCCTAGAATCAAATGACGAATCGTTTGATCTTGCCGAGGTCTTAAACCGAAATATTGCCCGTTACCAATCAACAGTCGATGACAAAGATTTCATTGTCAATCTTGTTAATGGTGTGAGCGAGCGTATTAAACAGCTAGACGCCGAGCTAACCCCCTTGGCACCTGAATGGCCGCTTGACCAAATCGCCCGAATGGACCGCGTTGTACTACGTATAGGGCTATATGAACTGCGCCACAACCAAGACGTTCCGCCTAAAGTGGTGATTAACGAAGCAGTCGAACTGGCCAAGGCATTTGGCGGTGACAACAGTAGCAAGTTTATTAATGGTGTGCTAGGCACTGCCCTAAATGGCAAACGTGCAGTAACCACAGATGATGCTACGATTAATCCAAACGATGAAACCGCTTTGAGCGACAAAGAAGAGAAAGCATAGTACCTATGAGCGAACACAAGCACGGGCAGCAATCGGCGCCGAGTAGCAAAGACGGTTTTATCAAAAAGCCGATTGAAGGGCTGCGTAAATTTGTGCAACGTAAGCCAGCCATCCAAGAAGTCGTGCACGAAACCACCTCGGGCGGCATAGTTTTTCGTCGCAACGACAAGGGTACGCTCGAAATATTACTCATAAAAGACGCCAAGAACCGCTGGACTATCCCCAAAGGGCACGTAGAAGAAGGCGAAGAGCCAAAAGACACTGCTGAACGTGAAATTCGCGAAGAAACTGGCCTACAAGAAATGAAGGTTATGAACTGGTTAGGCAAGGTGAATTTTCGCTATCGTCGTACGCATACGCTGGTGCTCATGACCATGCACATATATTTGGTAGAAGGTCTGGGTAACACCAATCGACTGCACCCAGAAGATTGGCTGAGTGACATTCAGTGGCTACCGGCTCATGAGGCGGTCGATGCAATAGCCTACGAAGACATTGGTAAACTGATGCTGGTTGGCATGAAGAAAATAAGAGAAGGAAAGGCAAAATAGTTGGTAGTTTACAGTTTGTAGTTATTAGTTACTTGTGACTAAAAACTATAAACTATCCCCTATAAACTAAGCAATATGGACACAACACTGTACCAAGACATAGCGGCTTCTAAACTTGGGGGCAATTTTAGCAACCTAGAGCTGCTTATCACTGCATTTACGCACCGTTCGTACTTAAACGAGCACAAAAAATCGGCCAGCGAGCACAATGAACGGCTCGAATTTTTGGGCGATGCCGTGCTAGAACTGGTAGTAACCGAATATTTGTACACGCACTACAGTGAACCCGAAGGGATTTTAACTAACTGGCGGAGTAGTTTGGTACGCACAGAAAGCATTGGTGCTGCGGCAACACGGCTCGGTTTTGAGCCACTGCTACGGCTGAGTCGAGGTGAAAAACGGGGCACCGAAAGGGCACGTGCGCAGATTCTTGCCAACTGCTTCGAGGCGGTGACAGGTGCGCTGTATCTAGAGCGTGGCTACGATGCTTGCAAAGATTTTATAACCGAAAACATTCTTTCGACCTTTGACGAAATTCTAAAGACCGGGTCATGGATGGATCCTAAGTCTCGATTGCAAGAAGTCACCCAAAGCCAGGTAGGCGTAACACCAAACTACCGCGTGCTTACCGAAGACGGCCCAGACCACGAAAAAACGTTCCGTGTTGGTGTTTTCCTGGACGACAAAAAAATAGGCGAAGGCACCGGCCCAAGCAAACAGGCCGCCCAAGTCGCCGCCGCCACCACTGCGTTGAAAAAGTACGTGTAGCATAGAGACTTTGTTTTTGAGTGCGATATCTCAAAATATGTTGTAACTACTCTTCTTGATAAAAAACAAGTATACATTAGTCTTAATTTATAAGACGAGTTAGCATATGGAGTTAGAAAGTACTCTATTGCCAAATAGCATTCTTGAAAAATACATTTCATAGACGTTGGATCAGTGTGCGTAGCCGCAACAACGTATAATGTTTATGCAGGCTTGTTGAGTATGGAGACAAACGGAAATCTTTTAACGCAGGCACTCTATATCGGTGCTTTTGCACTTGACGGCACTCTAAGTGGACTATGTGCTAGCAGTATCGTTAGTCATCTCCGCCAACACGCGTAAGTACATAGTATTGCATACGGCAAAGTAACTCAAACTCTTAAGATGCGACAACATCTCCAGTGAGCGCACGGTTTCTTAAATATGAAAAAAGCCGCAGAGTGAGTTTGAGAGAAATGGTTAAAGCAAATAAACCGCTTTTACGAAATATGTGTAGTTTCCTGAGGAACCCAAACACAGTTAGTAACGTTGTACCCGCGGTCCACCATTCCTTCTACGAGGCCGGGAAGGTGATCTGCGCCCCAAAGAAGGGTAAGGTTGGTCGCGGGATTTTTGCCAAGCGTGTTATCTACTGCATTAAGCGCAAAATTTGTGCGTTCATCACGCAGTATACGCCAGCCTTTTGCGGCCATAATCAAGCCTGCCGCTGCAATCGCAGGGCTTTCATACACTTTGTATCCCCGGCTTGCTTCTTCGACTGCTTTAGTTACAATTTCACTGCTAACTCGCCCAAATCTGAGGACAAGGTCGGCACGATTTAAGTCGTGGGGTTGCCAGGTGGCGCGGTACTGTATGCCTTCTTTGGAGCCCTGTTCAACATACCCGGTTGGCGTTTGGTTTATCGTAAATTTTGCAAGAGATTTGCGCAACCGATGCGTCCGATTTTGTACCCAATCCGGGTACGTCTTTAGGTTTTGTGGTGAGGGAAACGTACTGTTTTCGTACTGTATCTCAGCCCCTTTGGCGGTTCGTTCATCAAGATGTGATTGTAGAGTGGCGAAGTATTCTGGAGTGCCAACATGTATCGTGCCAACAATAGTCATATCTCTTGGTAATTTCGAATGGCATAACGTATAAATTGCGCTGTTATCGACAGAACCAATACTTTTTGAACCAGGATATTGCATAAAATAGATTATAACACTAATGTATAAATAAATCAAGCTTGTTATAGTTGACAACAGGGGTGGTGGGCTGGTATAGTGGGGCGAGTTTATAAATTAATAGGGAAGGACTAACCACATGCTTGTTATTCGCATGCAGCGTACTGGCCGCAAAGGTCACGCACAATTCCGGGTTGTTGTTCAAGACAGCCGTCGGACCCCTACTAGTGGCAAGATTGTTGCCCAAGTAGGTACATATAACCCACACACCAAAATAGCTGCTCTCGACACCGAGCGAGCACAGCATTACCTAAACCATGGCGCTCAGCCGAGTGACCGAGTGGTAGCTTTGTTTAAAAAAGAGGGTGTAAAGCTGCCAAAATGGGTCGCCGACCCAGCCCAAAAGACTGGCAAGCTCCGTAATCCAGAAAAGCTTCGCCGCAACCAGCCCAAAGAAGAGCCAGTCGCCGAAGAAGCCCCAGCTGAGGAAGCGGTCGAAAAACCCGCTGAAGCCGCAGAAACTGACACCGAAGCTACACCTGCAGAGTAATATCACCAAAGGCAGCAAAAACCCGCTAATTTACAGCGGGTTTTTGCGTTCGGAATCATGCCAACAGAAGTCCAGAAAAGCAGAGCGCAAAGATGGGCTATGGTATAATTAACAAAGTCAGTAACCCCTAAGGAGGCAGATATGTCCGTAACAATAGACCAGCAATTTGTAGAGTATGTCGTAAAGTCACTTGTCGAGCACCCTGATGCCGTCGTCGTCGACCGTCGGGTCGATGAAAAGGGCGTCTTGCTTGAACTTACCGTCCATGCCGAAGACCTTGGCCGAGTTATTGGTAAGCGCGGTGCAACTGCTCAAAGCATTCGTACGCTACTGCGTGCACTCGGTACCAAACAAGAGGCTCGATTTAACCTCAAAATTGTCGACGTTGACCGCCTCGACGAAAACGGCCAGCCTATGGAGCGCCCTCGTCGTGAAGAATCACCCATGGGGCAAGACGCTCAGACAGGTAGCGATGACAGCAATCCGACTCCAGTGGCTGCGGCCGATGATGACACCGATGACACCAAAGACAGCTCGCGTAGCAGTGATGCTGTGGCTCGAACTCGTGCCGAGCTCGCCGACCTTGACGACCTAGACATCTAACCAATCCTAGCTCGATAGCAAGGCTCCTAAGCCCCAAGGATTTTAATGCTCCTTGGGGTATTTCTCTATCCAGATGCAACTATTTTAGCCTATCGACAAAAATAGCAGCATAGTATTTTGAGGGAGGGGTTGGCAAGACGCTTATGGTGTGGTAGGATTTAGTACAGTCGATTCATCGAAAACGAAAAGACTATTTAAAACAAAAACATGTACGCTCTTGCGAGCCATTCGAAGCCTGGTGCATAGAATGGGAGCTTTATGTGGCAAAAAGACCGCTTTATTATAGGGCGGTCTTTTTGATTATGTACTTACAGAATAAGACAAGATCACAGGAGTAAAGTTTGGTAGATGTAACTATATATGATAGCATAAAAGTAATGAAAATACAAGTAATCACACTTTTCCCCGATATGTTCAAGGGTGTGCTGGGTAGTAGTATGCTATGGAAGGCAGCCGAGAGCGGCATCGTCAATTATGAGATGATTGACCTGCGGCAGTTTGGCCTCGGCCCGCGTAAGCAGGTTGATGATACACCTTATGGTGGGGGTGATGGTATGTTGCTCAAACCTGAACCAGTGATAGCGGCGATTGAATATGCCAAAGAACGAATCACCAGCGTTCAGTCACGTGTGGTGGTGTTGCTTCCAACACCTCGTGGAAAAGTGTATAAACAGTCCGATGCCAAAAGGTTGGCTGCCGAAATCGACGACATTATCATTGTTTGTCCACGGTACGAAGGCTATGATGAGCGGATCATTAAGTGGATTGACGAACAGTTTTGTGTTGGCAACTACGTGCTAACAGGCGGGGAACTGCCGGCGATGACCATTATAGATAGCGTAGTGCGCTTGCTGCCAGGCGTGCTCGGCGGTGAAACCAGCGCGGCGATAGAGTCGTTTCAAGATGATGATAGTAGTATCGAATACCCTCAATATACCCGGCCGGAGGTGTTTCGAGACATGAAAGTACCTAGCGTACTACTAAGTGGCAACCACGCCGCGATAGAAACCTGGCGCAACCAGCAATAAACGGCGTATACTAGGAGCATAAATAGGGAGGTTGCTTATGAATTTCTTCACCATAAAGGCGGTCTATGCGCACTGTGATTTGCCTTGTGGGGTATACGACCCGGCTCAAGCCATGATTGAAGCCAAGAGTATTTATGCTATGGCTACCAAGTACGATGGTCTTGATGAGCACAATAAATTGCGAGCAGTAATACTAGTAGAACAGCGAGCCGAGTTGGTCAAGCATCATCTATGGGTACTCTGGACGGATTACTTCAAGCCTGAACATCTAGAGAAGTTCCCCGACCTGCATGACAAGTTTTGGCAGGCAACCAAGCAGGCTGGCGAATGCAAACATCATCTTGACGTGGGTGCAGCACAGAAACTTATGGATATGATAAATGAAATCGCAACAATTTTTGCAGAAACCAAAAAAGCCTAATAGACACGAAAGACGTTTTTTGGTGCGACGAGTATGTGGAGATAGTATGTATCCTGCGCTTGAGGCCGGACAGCTCGTATTTGCACTCCATACAAAACAAATTAGCCGGGGTGATGTAGTCGTGTTTAGACACGAGGGTATTGAAAAAATAAAACGTGTCGTGGGTATGGAAGGCGATTTTGTATATGTACTAGGTGATAATCCTCGTTTTAGTACCGATAGCCGTCAGTTTGGCTATATTAAACAATCAACTATTGCGGGTAGAGTGGTTTGGCCCAAAGTATAACGCCACGCATATTCCCCGAGGATTTATGCTTGGGCGCGTATATAAATTTGCGCTAATTTAAAGTAAGATTTCTCATAGTAGCTCCGCTTCGTATCGACTACTATAAGCGTACGGTTAACCACTGGAAAAGGAGAAGCCTATGACAAAAGGCCAAGGTGTTGGCAAAGGATGGCATGGCGATTCCCAGGCTCATGCAGCCGCTGGCCAAAAGGGCGGTAAGGTAAGTTCTGGAAACTTTCGTCACAACCCAGCAAGAGCGGCAGCCGCCGGCAAGTTGGGAGGTAAAGTGAGCCCCGGTAACTTTCGTAATAATCCTGAACGAGCACGAGTTGCTGGCAAAAAAGGCGGCAGTAAAACGCATGCCGCAAAAGTGTCAAACGTATAAAAGTTTGTGTAAGAACTGAATTAACAAAGTATCAAGGAGAAAAAGATGAATATTATTCTATGGATTGTATTTGGTGCACTCGCTGGTTGGATTGCTTCAATGATTGCAGGTACTGATGCACGTCAGGGTGCCGTTGCTAACATTGTTGTTGGTATTCTTGGTGCCTTCCTCGGCGGTTGGTTGATGCAACAGTTTGGCCAGAGCGATGCTAATCTCGGCACCTTTGACCTTTATAGCCTTTTGGTCGCTATAGGTGGTGCAACTCTACTGCTCTTTATTTATCGCGCAGTCACCAAGCGCTAAGAGTTTGTTTCTTGTTACAAAAAGACCTCTAGTGTAGAGGTCTTTTTGCTCTTTTGATTCAGCAGATTGATGCTTCACTTGGAATGTTTCTTGAATATGAGCAAACTGACACTCTGCGGTGACTTCGAGGGGATGAGTATTGGAGTTAGTTCGAATACAATGTGCAGGAGTAAGCCTTTCCTATTGATTAGTGTTTCCACTCCCAATTACGAACTTCGGGCATATCAAGGCCATTGGCCTGGATGTAGTTGGTGTGTTCGACGAGTTTTTGCTGCATCAGGGTTTTGAGTGTAGTAGCTTGTTCTGACTGTAGCCCTGTGCGCTCAATAACATCAAGTACTAAATGGAAGCGGTCCATTTCGTTTTTTACTGTCATATCAAAGGCGGTGGTAATAGTGCCTTCTTCTTTGTAGCCGCGTACGTGCAGTCGTTGGTTAGTGCGTCGGTACACTAATCGGTGAATGAGCCATGGGTAGCCGTGAAAAGCAAATATAATCGGCTTGTCTATAGTGAATAGGCGATTATAGTCCATGTCGCTGAGACCGTGTGGGTGCTCGGTGTCGGGTTGAAGCTTCATGAGGTCTACAACATTCACTACCCGAATCTTGAGTTCAGGCAAATGCTCACGTAAGATTGATACGGCAGCCATACTTTCGAGCGTAGGGATATCCCCGGCTGCGGCCATCACGACATCTGGTTCGCCACTCTCGTCATTTGAAGCCCACTCCCACTTGCTCACACCGGCGCTGCAATGCTCAACAGCCTGTTCCATAGTGAGCCATTGCGGTGCTTCATGCTTACCACAAACAGTGAGGTTAATATAGTTGCGGCTGCGCAAACAGTGGTCCATGACACTCAGTAAGGTATTGGCATCGGGTGGCAAATACACACGGGCCACTTCGGCCTTTTTGTTAACAAGATGATCAATGAACCCCGGGTCTTGATGAGTAAACCCGTTGTGGTCTTGGCGCCATACATGCGAAGTAAGTAGGAAGTTGAGCGACGAAATCGGTTCACGCCAAGCGAGCTCGTTACACATTTTTATCCACTTAGCATGCTGATTGACCATGCTGTCGACAATGCGGATAAAAGCTTCATAACTGTTAAGAATACCGTGTCGGCCGGTGAGTAAGTAGCCCTCAAGCCAGCCCTCTGCCTGATGTTCGCTTAGCTGAGAATCAAGTACAGCACCTTCGGTTGCCAAAAACTCATCAGTGTCTTTCGTGCGTGCATTCCATTGCCGATTAGTTGTTTCAAACAAGGCTTCAAGGCGGTTACTAACTGTTTCATCGGGACAAAATATACGGAAGTTTTTTTGCTGAGCGTTGAGCTTAATAACGTCGCGCAGCCATGGACCGAGGATGTGGGTATTGCCAGCATTGACAATGCTCGGGTATTTGACTTCGACAGCATATTCTCTAAAATCGGGCAGACGTAATTCGCGGAGCAGTTGACCACCATTGGCGTAAGGACTTGCGCCCATGCGTTTAACGCCCGTTGGAGCTAGTTGGGCAAGCTCGGAACGAAGCCGTCCATCTTGCTCAAACAGTTCCTCTGGCTTATAACTACGCAGCCAGTCTTCAAGTAGCTGCAGGTTTTCGGGGTGTTCGGCATCGACAAGGAAGGGTACTTGATGCGAACGGAAGTTGTTTTCGTTGGCTTTGCCATCGACTACTTTTGGACCAGTCCAACCTTTGGGAGACCGCAGGATAATCATTGGCCAGCGCGGACGAGTTGTATCAGCGGCGTTGCGGGCATTGTTTTGAATGCGGGCAATTTCATCCATTACTTCATCCATGACAGCTGCCATGCGTTGGTGCATATGTTCGGGCTCGTCGCCCTCTACAAAGTAGGGTGTCCAGCCATAACCACGGAATAATTGCTCAAGCTCCTCATGTTCAATACGCGCAAGAAGAGTTGGGTTGCTAATTTTGTAGCCATTGAGGTGCAAAATAGGCAAAACAACCCCGTCAGTTTTAGCATTTAAGAACTTATTACTATGCCAGGCAGTGGCGAGTGGACCGGTTTCGGCCTCACCATCACCGACCACACAAGCTGCTATTAGATTTGGGTTATCAAACACTGCCCCAAATGCATGACTTAGGCTGTACCCCAGCTCGCCACCTTCGTGAATAGAGCCAGGAACTTGGGGCGATACATGGCTACTGAGTCCACCTGGCCAAGAGAACTGCTGAAACAAACGCCGCATACCGGCTTCGTTTTGAGGCATGTCAGGATAAACTTCGCTCCAGGTGCCTTCTAGATAGGTATGGCACATCAGCGAGGGGCCGCCGTGCCCGGGACCCGAGAGGTAAATCATGTCGATGTCGCGCTGTTTGATGGCGCGGTTGAGGTGCGTGTAAATAAAGTTTTGGCCCGGTGAAGTCCCCCAGTGCCCGAGTAGCATGCTCTTAATATCACCAAGCTCGAGGGGGCGCTTAAGTAAGGGGTTGTCCCGCAAATAGATTTGTCCGACCGATAGATAGTTGGACGCACGCCAATACGCATCGAGCTTTTGTAGTTCCTCGTGAGTAAGTGGCGTTTCTGTAGTTTGCATAGGGACTCCTTATGTTTTTGATTGTTTACAGATAAAATCGAAAGTTTTATGAGCGATGGTGTAGGCCTCGTTGGTGTGAATAACATGCACTCCGACGCTTGAATCATCGGCAGAGATGAGTCTATCGCCGGCAGAATTGCGCGCCGGGTCAATGATAACACCTAAATACTGCAAATCTCGGCAAATACGCTCACGAATTTCGGCTGAGCGTTCTCCAATTCCACCGCTAAAAATAAGGCTGTTAATACCGCCAAGTGCGGCGCTTAGGCTTCCAATAGCTTTGCGAGCCTGATAACAAAACAGCTCTACTGCTTCAGCGGCACGTGGGTCGGAAGCTTGGTTTTGAAGTAGCCAGTGCATATCGGCAGTGGTGCCTGAAACACCAAGTAGCCCCGACTGTTTGTTGACTATCTCTGAAAACTCGGGGATAGTTATTCCCTTAACCGCATGCAAAAACTCCACTACTCCTGGGTCAATGTCGCCGCTACGAGTGCTCATCATTAGGCCTGATGTGGGACTAAGCCCCATTGTCATGTCAACAGCTTGTCCGTCTGTGGTAGCTGCAATACTGGCTCCGCTGCCCAAGTGGGCCATGATAACCTTGCCCCGCGCCGCCGCTTCACCCTCGTGCTGTGCAAAATTACGAAGCAAATAAGTGTAGGATAGGCCGTGAAAACCATAGCGTCGGAGTCCTTGTTCTCGAAAGATGCGTGGCAAGGCAATGGTTTGAGCTACAAGAGGAATATTGTGAAAAAAAGAGGTGTCAAAGCAAGCTATCTGTGGAATCCCAGTAAAAACTTGTTGAGAGAGCGTCATGCTATCAATGGCAGCGGGCAAGTGATTTGGGTCGATAGTTTTAAGCGTTTTGAGCTGGTCAAGCATAGTCACAGTAATTGCAGTTGGTTCAGTAAACATTTCGCCGCCATGCACCACCCGGTGTCCGACTGCTGCAATGGGGTGCTGGTGAATGATTGGCTCAAGACACTGTAAAATGGCTTTAAAGGCTTGCTGATGGCTTTGCGCATCGGTGGCGTCCCCCTTGGAAGTAAGTGAAGTGTAGAGCGTTGGGGAGGTTCCAATGTCTTCGATACTTGCAACAAATAGTTCTTGAAGGGGTTCTTCTGCACTAAAGAGTGCAGCTTTGATACTAGATGACCCCGCGTTAATAGTGAGAATGCTAGCCATGTAGCTTCCCACCCAAGATACTAAGCATAACCATAGTATGAGGCGGCGTACCTCAGTTGTCAACAGCGGTCAAGAGTTTTCATTGTAGTGATGAAGCCCACACATTACGCGTGAGATATTTTACAGTTGCAGCTTTGCATAGTCGTTATACTTAGAGTTAGTAAATCAAAGGAGAATAAGTATGGACAAAGTAGCACAGCAAAAGCTCGGCCTTACTGAGCGCTCAGATGACGAACTCCATTCTGTGGTTAACCGATTTCAGGCTAAGTGGAACGACAAGGCAAGGCGACTTGGTATTCAGTAGTTTGTGTGCAAACACCCACGTCTTTTAAAGAGCCCTATTTGCGAGAGGGGCTCTTTTTGATTATTGCGCGGCGGCTTGAGCATCCAGTCCAATTGCTTCGCCAATGGAAGAAAGACCATCTTTTTGCAGCAAACTGACCAAGTCTCGGTTAATTTGCCCTATTAACTGCGGTCCTTCATAGATTAATCCAGTGATGAGTTCGACAAGGCTCGCTCCAAGACGAATCTTTTGATAAGCATCGTGGGCATTAAAAACGCCGCCGACGCCAATAATAGTGAGCCGGTCATTGTAGTGCAGATACGTCTTGGCAATCAAGGCATTGCTGAGTGCCTGGGTAGGCCTGCCGCTCAGATTACCTTTTACCTGGGATGGCAATTCTCCAGATGGTATTTCACCTCGATTTTTATTTAGGTTACCAATAGTGACTGCTTGCACATTGTAGCGACAGGCTACTTCTAGCAGCGGCTGAAACTCGTGCCAGGGCAGGTTAATGGGCATTTTTATCCAGAGTGGTTTGGTGCTATGAGTAGCCCGCAGGGCTGCTAACAGACGGCTCAGCTTTTCGGGCGTGGTAAAAGGCTCGCCGCCATATGTATTGGGACAAGAAATGTTGATTTCTAATGCCCGAACACCGGCAACTGCATTCAGGCGCTTAGCACTTATACAATAATCTAGAATAGCAGCTTCTTCGCTACAGGCTCTGGCCGAGTTTGTTCTAGCGATTGAGGCAACAATTGGGAAGGTAGCCGTGATGCCCAAAGATAGCTTGTCTAGTTGTGCACCAACACGGGCAGCACCATCATTAGGCAGTCCGGCGTTCACTACGAGCGCTTGAGATTTGGGGAGCCGATAAAACCATGGTTTTGGGTTGCCCGCACATGGCTCAGCCGAAATAGACCCAACTGTACTAAAACCAAACCCAATACGCTGGCAAATCGGCGGTAACTGAGCATTCTTATCGAGTCCGGCCGAAAGACCAATTGGATTGGCAAAACTAACTGAGCCAATTTTTTGCGCTAACACTGCAGGATTGTCGTATGCCCACATGAAATGCAGTATCCTAGATAGCCGCAATAACTCCCTATGCTGTGCATATTGAATCATAGTTTCATGAACGTAATCCGGCGGTTTTTTAAAGAGGGCAGGTTTGATTGCTTTTTTGTAAACAAGCTGCGAACATCGAGATAAAACATCTACCATACAGCCAATAGTATACACTTATATAAAAGTTAAAAGTGGCAGAAACTATTGGTGGTTGTCTTCGCCAAGTCTATTGAGCATGTCACAAAGCTCTTTTGTTCTAAGTTGGCTAGTATCTATAGCTCGCTGCTTAGCAATGATGTAGCCGTGAATAATGCGTTTGGCCCGCTCGGCATCACTTCGCCAAAAAGGCCCGATGTTGATTTCTTGTTCTTTATTCATAATGCGACTAATAATCATCACGCCACCAAAAAATGGACCAACCGTGCATGAAGCACTCAAAATGTCTTCGATACGAAAACTTTGCGTCTCAGCCATTAAAAAGAAAAAACGCTTGGTTACCGTGACCTTAGTACGGTCTACGGTGAGCGTGTGAGGGAAGGGAGTAAAGGGGAACATTGTTGATTCACGAAATAGTATTTCTTCGGCATCGTGAATGGCGCGGTTGAGCTCGGCTTTTGATTCTTCTCGTGTGAGGGGCTTGATACCAACAGGGGGCTGTGCTACAGGAGAGTCCGGAGGATTGGCCTGAGAAAATGTGTCGTTTTGCATCGCTATTCCTTTTGCTTGTCAGCTAACAGTAGTATAGTACCCTTTAGGACGCGAAAGTATGCGAAATCTTACAGAAATTAGTGGCGCAGCGGACCAAAATAAGAAAAGTAATAAGTAAGGAGGGAGTATGGCAAAGTTTGAGGTTTATGCTTCGGCAAAAGGCTGGCGTTGGCGACTTAAGGCTGGCAATGGTGAAGTCGTAGCAACGGGCGAAGAATACACTACCAAAGACGGTGCAATGCGTGGGTGCGAAGCAGTAGCCCGTGCAGCCGGTTCGGCCGATATTGTTGAGGTCGAAAGCTAGACTTTTTTAGTCTCACGCTGGTGTTGACGGAGTAGTTTTAGGTCGTCCAGGTCTTTTTGGCGACCTATTTTTTGTTTAGCGGCAATGAGGTCGTCGACTGACATAAATCGAACCTCTTCTAGTATAAAACTTTTGGGCTTAAGGTCGCGCAGCGATTTGCCAACATAACGCAGCATAACCTGGTAGCCGTGATGTGAGAGTATTCGCTTGCCATCATCCTGCACGTATTCGCGCCAGCCCTCTTTAACAAAATGTTTATACAGACTATCACTAACAACTAGGTCAACATCGTTTGTGTCGCGTAGCTTAAGTGCCTCAAGCACCCCGCCACCAATTACGACATAATTGTCAGAAGATATATCGAGCCGTTTTACCATATCAACGGTCGAGCGCTTGCTGGTTGGTAGATCAAAAATTGCTTCTTCCAGACTGGCGTAAACATTGCCTTCGCCAACGATGTCGAGCAAGCCATACTGCTCTAAAACCGCACTAAGGGCGGGAGGCACATGGGCAAGTATGAGGCGGATGTCGTCAGCGTAGAGTTTTTGGCAAAGGTGTTTGAGCATCTCGGCAGCGGTATAGTCAATGTCGTTAACGGCCCCTGCGTCAATTATAAGGGTCGAAACCGGTTCTTTAGATTTTTCGAGCGTGGTAATGACTCGTTTTTTAAAATAGTCAGCATTCTCAAAAAAAATCGAACCAGCAAATCGATACACAACTGTGCCGTGAGGCGAGGAGCGATACTTGTGGTGTTTGGCGAGTCGTTCGTCGGCCCAGGGCGCTAGGGTACCATCCTGTAAGAGTACCGTATCGTCTGGTCGATACTGACGCCGCAGCCTATCGATAATAGACAGTGCCACCGCCAGCGCCACGCCATATTCAACTCCAAGGACCACTACCCCAAACATAGCAGTAATAGCAATCCAAAATTCTGTACGCCGGGTAGTATAAATATGTTTGAGCTTTGAAACATCAAACAGATGAAGTCCAATCATAACAATAACCACCGCCAGCGCCGCCACGGGTAAATATTTGAGTGCTTCAGAAAACAACATTAACACCGCACCAATCAGAAGTGCCATAAACACATTAACCAACTGACTTCTACCGCCCGACATCTCTGCGGCAGTTGTACGAGGGGGGCTGCCATTTACCGCAAAGCCATGCGATAGCGCTGAGGTAATGTTGGCCAGCCCCAAAGCCGCCAGGTCGCGGTTGTCGTCAACGGGTTCGTCGTAGCGAGTTGCGGTGTTGCGGATGACACTAGTGCTCTGAGCTAAGATAACTGCAGCAATGGCAAGTGCAGTCGGGAACAGAGCAGAAAGTAACGCAATATCAAAATGAGGTATGGCAAGACCGGGTAGCCCGCTTGGTACATCGCCCACCATTTTAACACCTTGTACTTCGAGATGTAGAGCAGCAGCCAGAGCTATACCAACCACCAATACCAGCAGGCTGCCTGGGAGTTTGCGTCTATTAGCAACGCTAGCGACCCCAAACAGAACAACAGACAACACAAGTGTGGTAAGGTGAGTTTCAAAAATATGACTGATGGTGCCCACTAACTTCACAAGTGTTGCTCCGTGCATTGATAGCCCCAGCAGTTCGGGGAGCTTGCCAAGCATAAGCTGCAAGCCAATACCCGCGAGCAGGCCAATAAACACCGGTTTTGAAATCAAATCTGCCAAAAATCCAAAACGCAGTCCCGCCATCGCCAAAAGCACCAAACCACTCAGTATTGTTAAAACAGCAATGGCGTTTGTGTAATCGGCCGAACCGGCAGCCGCAATCGAGGCAGCGCCCGACGCCACTAAAGCTGCCGTTGCAGAATCGGCGCCAATAACTAAGTGTTTTGACGAAGTGGTCAGTGCAAACACAATCGGGGCAATCAGTGCACAGTACAAACCTGTTTGGATTGGCAAACCAACAATTGCAGCAAAACCGAGCGACTCTGGGATAGCAATTGCCGTCACAACAAGAGCTGCCATAAAATCAGCTCGCAACCGTTTTTTAGTAAAACCTTGTATATTTGTAAACTGAGCAAATGTCATACTGCTTATAAATAGTATACGCGTCTTTAGCGCTGGTACAATGTAGGTATGAAGCCCAAGTCTCTAGCGCGTCAGTCACTCTTGCAAAAGCGTACTCAGTTGAGCCTACAGCAAGTGCGCTTGACGAGTCAGCAAATTACACAAAAGCTACTACAGACAATTGATTTCGCTCAGTTTAGTCGTATTCACTTATATACCCCCTTAGCTGGTGGTAACGAAGTTGACACTACCATGCTACAGTACGAACTCACTATCCGGTATCCTGAACTACAGGTCATAATGGGCAGCCCACGACCACAAGCAGCTTTTCCCAAAGGAGATTTTGATGCGGTTTTTACCCCATGTGTGGGTTTTAACAGAGATGGATTTCGTCTGGGATTTGGTAATGGCTGGTATGACCGATTTTTATTAGGCCAACCTCAAGCACTTAAAATTGGCTTAGCTTATGCCTGGTCAAAAGTCGACTTTGCCCCCGAGCCTCACGACATTCCGCTAGATATGATACTCACTGATGGGTAGAATTATTTTCCTCAGATGAAGTAAATCTTGAGCTTTTCCCAAAGGAGAATCGAAGTACAGTCGTTGCACCTGACAATTGCTAAGTCTGAGTACGTGTTATATGACTACTGGATTTTAATGGTATTTCCTCCATTTATGTGTAACTGATACAAAGGAGACGCCGTATCTGGATTTGCCCCAACTGCATATACATACATCACGGCTGTATCCGTAGACACAGGTGTTGTCCTGCTGCCATCAGTCGCAACGACCTTGAAAGGATTTTGGCATAAAAATAGCCCCTCTCTGGGGGCTTCTGAATTTTGCAACCTCTTTTAAATTAACACATAACACAAAAGTTGTCAATATAAAGGTTGAAAAGTTCAAATGTTTCACTTAGCCTATCAACTTCTACAGATGTAAAATGATTGGCTGGGCATAAGGGACGATTATAGAACTCTAGTAGGACTAGATAACCTGGGCGTTGTCGAAGTCGAAGACGATACCGAGTGTGGGGAGAATAGCGATGTTTAAGCAACTATTCTCCAATAGCCTTGGCGCAACCGCGCTCTGCACTTCACGACTATTTGATAATGAAACATTTTACGGATCGTTCGTAAAAGATCTTGGGCATGCGAGTCACAGCATCTATATTGAGAGTCCGTTTATAACAAGGAAGCGGATGGATATGATTTTGCCTATTTTCAAGCAAGCACGCCGAAGGGGTGTTCAGTTTACAGTGAATTCTCGGCCCCCAAGTGAACACGATGGCAAATATATCAGTCAAGCGTACGAATCCGTACAAGATATGCAAAGCATCGGCATAACTGTGTTGTATACGGTTAGACACCATCGAAAGATCGCCATCATTGACGATGAGATTCTGTGGGAAGGCAGTCTGAATATATTATCTCAAAGTGACAGTTGCGAATTAATGCGCCGATCGGTCTCGAGCTCACTTGTCCGCCAAATGAAGGAGTACATCAAATGTAATAATTAGCTAAATGCATCGTGGGTGTCGTTATAGAAATGATTTCTGTAACGCTTCCAAGGTACTTATTTCTGCTTTGTACTCTTTTTGAGATGCCTCGCGCAGCTTAACCAACTCACCGAAACCTATCTTTGCTCCTTCAAGTTTCACTAGATCGGTGGCTTTTTTATGATGCTCTATTAGCAGGGTGAGGAATGTAGTATCTACACTTTCGCCACTCGATAGCCGATATTTTCCAACATCAATATGGGGTAACATGCCGGAAAACGTTGGGTAGCCGTTGCATCCACCCGTTTCCGGGAAATCGGTAATATTCAGATAGCTTTCATTCCACGAGGTGAGCAGGGCCGCATAAACGTTTGCTCTTTCTGTCTCTTGGGAGCTTACTTGCTCGGCTAGTTGTCGTATTTCTGGCTTAGTTGCATCAGTTTTGCCTTGTCGGCAATCATGGCACCTAGCTGGTGGTGTATTAATTTCTTTTGGGCATAATCAACATCGCTAAAGTCATGGGTTCTAGGGTCTCTAGGCTCAGCTACTTTTGTCTGTGTCTTGATGGCTGCAACTTTGGCAGGTGGTTGCTTGTTGCTAGCGAGATCTTGAATTGTAGGGGCAAGAAAAGCAACTCCAGAAACTAGTACGAGTAAAGCACCACCCACCAGCACCTTGCGCATATGCCTTTAGTAGCCCCACTTCTGTTGCCAGCTTTTCATGTCGGCAATTTCTTTTTCTTGAGCAGTAATGACCGTTCGTGCTAAGTCTTTCACTTCTTGATGCTTGGCATTTGTATCTGCATACTTCGACATATCAACAGCTTGTTGATGATGAAGAATCATCTGTTTTAAAAATTCTTTGTCGTAGGCTTCGCCACTCAAACCGTTTAGCTTTGCCTCCATATTGGCCATATCATCACCCATGCTACCACTTGATTCCATCATATGGCCTGCATGCGGGTTACTGCTATCAGTTGCTGAATACTTCCATTCCTGTTGCCAGTCCATCATTTGTTGCACCTCGGTTGCTTGTGAGGAAAGAATAGAATCGGATAGGGTCCGGATTTCTGCTTTTGTTGCTAGTTCTCGGGCCTGGCTTGCCATGTTGAGAGCGCCTTGATGATGCGCAATCATATCGGTCAGGTATGCTTTGTCAAACTGGTCACCCGTCATGTTGGCATACATGCTGCTTGTCTGATTATCTGACTGAGAACTTTGACTCGTTTCAGTAGAAGAGTCCACCTTGTTTTGTGATTTATCGTTGAGCAGCAGTATTACAAATATTAGCAGTATAATTATCAAACCAAATGCTACGAATTGAGTTTTTTTCATGTTCTCCTCCTATGCGTGAACGGTTTGAGCAAAGTGCTCTTCGTTCGTTAGTTTTACACTAGCCTTAAAGGCAGACTCACAGCCACTCGCACAGAAATGATACAATTTACCGTTTTTATCAATGTGCGAAAATGCCTTTGAAGCGCTGAATCGCATGCCGCAAACTGGATCAGTGACAATTGGGAATAAGGCATTACTATCAAAGGGTGTATCTATGCGGTGAGTTTTGCGAAGAAAATCATGAATAGATCGAATCGCGACCGCAATACTATCATCGGCAAGGGTATAAAAAGATTCGCGCCCTTTCTTGCGTACTTCAACAAGATGCTGTGCACGGAGGAGGGTGAGGTGCTGTGATAGATTGGCTTGACGGAGGCCTAGCATGTCAGTCATTTCACCAACGTTTAGCTCACGGTGCTCTAGCAAAAGAAGTATCTCAAGTCGTTTTTGATTGCCAATTAGCTTAAAGATTTCTTCCTGGATAGATAAAATATCACTGCTCATGCCACTGAGTATAACATAATATACATATATGCGCACTATTGAATATGTTACTTGTTTGGAGTATATTTGTGAGTAGGATGCATACTTTGCTCAATAAACTACACATTAACCGACTTACTTTAGCCATCGTAGTTGCGATATCTATTATCTTACCTGCCGTTGCTGGCTCTCCGACGTTCGCAATGTCTTCAATGGACGATATGGGCCATTCGAATGTAGATATTGTCAGCTGCATGAATCAACACCAGGTTCCAACAGCTACTACTATAAAAGAACTTGATCAAGTTGATAACGAAGATGATGACCCACTTCCGCCAGAAAATACTTACTTCAATCCATCAGAATTAAGATATGATCAACCGGCTAAACAGAAGACTGATCTTATACGCTCATCCTCATTTCGCCCACCCGACATTGTGATCCTGACGGCCAACCTTCGTATTTAGGCCTACCTTCTTTGATTAGATCTATCAGTCAACAAAGAAGGAGTTTATATGGAATTTTTAGAAACGGATCATCAGCTCGACCACAACGGTAAGCATCTTAATATAGATGTGGTATGTGGCATGGACGTGATCGAAGAAAAAAGTAAGCATCAGAGTATGTATCTGGGGGCGACATATTATTTTTGTTCAAATGCTTGCCAGAAGCACTTTGATAACTTCCCTGAACGATATGTAGGGGATAAGGCGTAAGCAATGACAAAACATAAATCTTCACGAAGGAATAGACACATGAACCAACAAAATGACAATTCGCCGCACCTGTTTAAACAAACGGTGCCGATTAAAGGCATGCACTGCGCCTCATGTGAGCTACTGATAGGTGAGGAATTAGAATCAATTCCGGGCGTTACTAAAGCGAGCGCCAGTCTCAAAACGAACTCAGCCACTATTACGAGTACAGACCGTATAGCCGATAGTGATATTGAGACCGCGGTACGTGCAGCGGGGTATGAAGTTGGAGTGGAGGATGGCGAAAAGCCATTCTTCACACACAACGAGCGAATTTGGAAAGATTTTGCCATAGGCGTCATCGTCGTGCTTGGACTCTATGTCCTGTTTCAAGTTTTCGGTATTGATAAGTTGACTTCCTCCACTTCAAATAGTGGTAGCACTGGGACAATGGCACTGCTCGTCGGACTCACTGCCGGTTTTTCAACCTGCATGGCTCTCATCGGGGGGCTTGTCATTAGCGTTGCTTCAAAGTATGCCGAAAATCACCCCACAGAGACGGCGCTTCAAAAATTCCGTCCACATCTCTTTTTCAATGCTGGTCGAATAGTTTCCTTTATAGCATTCGGTGCAATCATCGGTGCGATTGGCTCGGCGTTTGCTCTCAAAGGCTCCCTGCTCGGGTTCTTAACAATTGCCGTGGGCATGGTCATGCTGATATTAGGATTACAGTTGACTGAAATATTCCCACGCATTACCCGAGGTCTCACATTACCAAGTGGTCTTGCCAGAAAACTCGGCATCAACAATCGCAAAGAACGGGAGTATAGCCATAAAAACGCCTTCTTAATGGGAGCCGCCACATTCTTTCTGCCCTGCGGCTTCACACAAGCCATGCAGTTACTTGCCGTGAGCACTGGGAACCCTTTGCAGGCAGCGGTAATCATGGGTGCATTCGCGATTGGTACAACTCCGGGACTATTAACCCTCGGCGGTCTTACGTCGGTTGTTAAAGGTGCATTCGCTCAACGGTTCTTCCGTATCGTCGGTGTCATAGTTGTCGCAATGGCACTGATCAATTTCACAAACGGATACACCCTCGCTGGGCTCAATCGATTCCTGGATAGCTCGAAGCCGATGGTAAATACGGCCGTACAAAAGCAATCTTCCGAAGGCTCAGTAATCTTAAATACGACGTTTAAACTGAAGGAAGATATCATACCGAGTAAATTCACCGCCAAAGTAGGACAAAAAACTACTCTGGTTGTAGATGTGAAGGAAGATGGCCAGGGCTGCATGAGTACCATTATGATTATTGGTCTTGACGATAACCCGCAGTATTTGAAAAAGGGCAAGAAAATAGAATTAACATTTACCGCCACGAAAGCAGGCACCTACACAATTGCTTGCGCAATGGGCATTCCACGCGGATCAATAACGGTAACGGAGTAAGGAAACGAATTATGACCGAACAAACATTTACAATCAGCGGCATGACCTGTGAGGCATGCGCGAAACTGACGACAAAACGAATAAAAAACATTGCTGGCGTTCACGATGCAAGCGTAGATTTGGCTACTAAAACAGCGACCGTTCAGGCTGAGCGGTCTATCACTGCTGGCGAGCTTAATGCAGCCTTCGGTGACAGTAACTACCGAGCCGAGGATAAGTAGGAATGAAAACAATACAGCTATCAATCCCTAAGATGCACTGTGAATCGTGCGAAAAACTCATCACTTCGGAGCTAGAAGACTTACCGGGTATTCACCACTCCACAATAACTACTGCGGATAAGGGTGGCGAAGTGATGTTTGACGAAGGAGTGGTGAGTGAAGAGGACATCCTTTCTGCAGTAAAAACGGCAGGGTATGACGCCACTGTCGTCAGTGATCAATCCCTGTTAACGAGCCCATCAGCTCCAACTCCCGAGGAGACTACGGTCCCAGTGCCTGAGCATCCACAGCATGTGAAAGTTGAGCTACAGACCGTTGCCGATGGCACCGTTTCCCTTGATGCGAACGGTAAACCAGTATTTACCGGGAAAATGAGCGACACAAAATCGATTACTATTGATGGGAAAGAACAGGTAATCGATGAAAGCGCACCTTCGAAACAAGCGGTGGCCGCCACTAGCATCATGCAAGCCCTGTCGTCTATCTTTATGCCAAAAAATAAAGCTGATAGCACCCCACAGCCTTCCGCCCCTGCGCAATTGCCTCAACCAGTCTCCCAAGGATCTGCAACATCAAGACTAGCAATTTACGGCATGCATTGCTCCTCGTGTGCAGGAATTATCGAGAAGCAACTGTCTAAGGTCCCGGGTGTATCCAAGGCAAATGTCAATTTTGCTGCTGAAAAAGCCCTCGTAAACACCGACGGTTCGGTACAGTCCCTAGCGCTTTTGGATGCAGTTAAAAAGGCTGGGTATCGAGCCGAGATGCTTGATAGTGAAGAGGCCGAAGCAAAAGAGAAAATGAACCGTGCGCACGCAATAACCAGCCTTCGCAATAAGTTTCTCGTCAGCATGGTCCTGAGCATACCCATGCTCTACTTCATGCTGCTCGACTTCTTTCCGTCCCTGCCTGGTGGCCAAACACTGCCGCCGTACTTCGCTATCGTATCGTTCATCTTGACATTTCCTATCCAGTTTATTATCGGTGCCGGGTTCTATAAAGGTATGTGGTCTGGCTTTAAGATGAAGACGTTTAACATGGATAGTCTTATTGCCATCGGTACTTCGACAGCATTTTTCTATAGCTTAATCTACTTCATGATCTATGCGGTGACGAACCAGTCACTGATTGGGTTAAATGGTGAAAAGATTCCCGAGCAGTACTTTGAAACCGCTGCATTTCTAATCACCTTCGTTATCTTGGGCAAGTGGCTTGAAGCCCGTGCTAAGAATAAAACATCAGACGCCATCAAAAAGTTGATGGGGATGCAGGCCAAGACTGCACGCGTAATCCGTGACGGTGTGACTACCGATATCCCTATCGACCGAGTAGTGAATGGCGATATTATCCTTGTTCGCCCGGGTGAAAAAGTTCCTGTTGACGGTGTTATTAGTAAAGGTTCATCTGCTGTCGACGAATCGATGATCACTGGTGAAAGTTTGCCGGTTGAGAAGACCCTCGGGAATACAGTAGTCGGAGCAACGATCAATAAAACAGGGAGTTTCGAATTTACAGCAACCCGCGTAGGCAGTGAAACAACCCTATCTCGGATTATTCGCCTTATCGAAGATGCGCAGGGCTCTAAGGCTCCTATACAGGCCTTTGCTGACCGGATTTCGTCATGGTTTGTTCCAGCAGTCATCGGCATAGCGATTCTGACCTTCTTGGTGTGGTACTTCCTGCTCGGAGCGACGTTCGCCTATGCAATCATGGCGTTTACGGCGGTAATCGTCATCGCCTGTCCATGTGCACTGGGGTTAGCAACACCAACCGCCCTGATGGTAGGCACGGGTAAGGCCGCCGAAAACGGTATCCTTATCAAAGGCGGAGAACCATTAGAAATCGCATGTAAAGTAAATGCGATCGTTTTCGACAAAACGGGCACCTTAACAAATGGCAAGCCAGAAGTAACAGATATCATCGCGCTCGGTGCATTTGACGACGATGACGTACTTCAGGTTGCCGCTAGCATCGAGAAAGCCAGTGAGCACCCACTCGCCGAAGCAATCTATCGTCACGCAGAGGAAGAGGACATAGCACTCATCGAAACGAATGGGTTCGAGGCGATACCTGGGCACGGTGTTAAGGCACAGCTCCATGACAAATGGTACTATTTCGGTAATCGCCGACTGGTGACTGACAAACTCGGACTTGCGCTGGAGCGACTAGAGAAGAAAATTGAACGACTTGAAACTGGCGGGAAGACTGCCATGATACTCGCCACAGAAACAGAAATTGTGGGCGTTATTGCTGTTGCAGATACAGTTAAAGAAACATCTAAAGACGCTATAGACGCTCTTCATGCTCGAGGTATAGAGACTTGGATGATTACGGGAGACAATGAACGAACTGCCCAGGCTATTGCTGCCCAGGTAGGCATTACCAATGTTCTGGCAGAAGTGTTGCCGGAAGACAAAGCAGCAAACATAGTACGTATTCAGCAAAGCGGTAAAGTTGTTGCGATGGTAGGCGACGGTATTAACGATGCGCCTGCACTTGCTCAAGCTGATTTAGGCATAGCGATGGGGAATGGTACAGATGTCGCCATGGAAACTGGCGGCATTGTCATCATCAAAAATGACCTGCGTGATGTCGTGGAGGCAATTCAAATCTCCAAGGCTACAGTCAGTAAAATTCGTCAGAATTTGTTCTTTGCCTTGTTTTACAATGTGGCCGGTATCCCAATAGCTGCACGCGTCTTTGCATTCGCGGGGCTAGTGCTGCGACCCGAGTTAGCCGGTCTGGCAATGGCACTGAGCTCAATTTCGGTCGTCACTAACTCATTGACGTTACGAACCTATCGCCCCGGCAAGCGAAACTGGGTCTCAGCCGTTGCGCCTATTGTCATGGCAATTCTATTCACTGGATTATTCATATCCTTTGCGAAGCTGAGTTCCCAAATGGATGTGCAGGCAGCAATGTCTTCCAGTGTTTCAACTGTTACGCTCGATAAACAAAAGGCCATCAATACCACGCTAGCCGGCGCGGAGAATGCTATTGCGTTTACTAAGGATGGAACACCGAAGCTCTTTGCATCACTGGCGTCATTGCCTGACGCAGAACTAGCGAGCACCACTACTGGGACATACGATAAAACCGTTGTCATTGGAAGTAGCGAAGCAAAAATGATGCAAGACGAAGGACTCTTTAGTGAAGTTGGTGATATCCTCCCAGACTTTTTTGGAGCAAAAAATGTAATGGTCCGTGGTATTTTGAAGCCGACTGGCACAGTTGCTGATTCATATCATTTCGTGTCCCCGAGTGCATTTGCAGAGATTAATGCAACGGCGTCGTTACAAATAGTTGCTGAAGACAATGGAAGTACTAAGTTGTTCTACGCAGTGGGTGATATGGTTCCCGAGAAGTTGAAGAAGGATATTACAGCTACCTATCCCGCCACTGTTGGTGATAAGACATACTACCCGGTCTTTGTCGGCTACGCCGAAGCAAAAATGATGCAAGACAAAAAACTATTTGTGAGCGATGGAGATACGATCCGTAACTTCTTTGGCCATGACGTCATAGTGTACAGCTTGCCGGAGACTAAGACAACCCTCGATGATATGCACTTTGTCGATGCGAGCTTTGTTGTAACAGAGTAATCCTGTACCCAAACCACACCCGGGCTAGTGGTTTGGGTACAACAATGCTAGCAGAACTCTTGGGGTCATCCTGCGGACTAGATATATGGCCATAAGCTATTTGACGTAATACCCCCAGGGGGTATACAATAAACGTATGAAACAAGACATTAAACGACGAGCATTACACCGATCTAAGATTCTCCAGGGCCAGCTGAAGGGTCTAGAGAAAATGATAGAGAATGAAGAATATTGCATGGACATCATCACGCAGTCGTTGGCTATTCAGAAGTCATTAAGCTCTCTTAATAAGCTAATTCTCGAGAATCACCTCAGGACGCATGTCATAGAAATCTTTGCTTCGTCGAGCGAGGATGAGCAAGAAGCGGCCATTAAAGAGCTGTTGGGCTTATATGAGTTAACCAATGTACGGGGCAAGTAATACAAAGCCATAAAGGAGGGTTAAGATGAAGAACGAATCAGTGTTATACGGAATCATAGGACTGCTCACCGGTATTATTCTAATGGGATTTGTTGCGACATACGCTGTCAACAATAACCATAGTGGCATGATGAATATGATGGGTATGCATGGCAGCACAAACAGTCAAGGCATGATGGATGATGAGAGTATGAGCATGGGAGACATGACCGATATGCTTAAAAATAAAACGGGCGATGATTTTGACAAGGCATTCATTGAACAGATGATCATTCATCATCAAGGGGCAATTGATATGGCTACCTTAGCGAAAGAGAATGCAAAGCACCAGGAAGTGAAAAATCTTGCCAATGATATTCTTTCGGCGCAGTCCAAGGAGATAGATATGATGCAAACATGGCAAACGCAGTGGAATTACAAGACTACTCCAAGCACTGAATCTCATAGCATGATGAATGGTAATTAGCAGAATACGGAGGTATATACGATGAAAACGCACAACACAATATCGATAGTTCTTGTAGTATTGGCTGTTGCGCTGGTGGTGTTTGCACCGACGCTCAATGTGAGTAGAGGTTTTGGGCTATTGCTGCTCATCTGCCCCCTTATGATGCTCGGTATGATGGCAATGATGGACCACAACAAGGATAATCATAAGTAGGCGATGAACACTATGAAAGACACACACCCGACGTACCAAAGAGTCCTTTACATAGCGTGCTGGATAATCCTCGCAGCGATACTTGTCGTAGCCTTAATTAGACTAATAGGAGGCTGAGATGAAACATTCAGGTGAATATACAAAAATGAAATATAACGAATGGCTGAGCTCGTTATTTGGGGCTTGCTTGATCGCATTCGCTTTAGGCGTTTGGTTAAACAGTATCTTTGACAAGTTTGTGTGGTTAATTTTATTCATCGGCCTCCTGTTGCACTCTTGGGGGATGTATAAAACGTACCAGAGGAATCGATGATGGAACATCATCAGCACGGCACTGATCACGCCCAGCATGCTCATATGATGGATGCACAGCCTACGAGCGTTTGGGACAAGTTTAAGACGAGTATGACGATGACAATGGGTATGGATCATACCGGATTGGCCGGTCGTGAAATGGCTAAGTTGATGGAAATAGATATTAGAAATAAGTTCTTTTTTGCTCTTCTGCTTTCGATACCGATAGTCCTGTACTCGGCGCTTGGCGTAAAAATACTACACGTAAATTTACCGCAGCCAATCCCCGCCAACTGGATTATGCTGATACTCACAACCTTCGTATTCTTCTATAGTGGCTGGATATTTCTTTATTCTGCGTACTGGTCGCTGAAAGAAAAAGTTCTGAATATGGCAGTTTTAATTGCTGTCGGTATTTCTGCCGCCTACTTTGCGAGTGTCTTTTTGACGTTCCAAGGCAGCGAGGAGTCATATTATGAAGCAGCAGCATTACTGATTACATTCGTTTTGTTTGGGCACTGGATGGAAATGAAATCACGGCGCGGCACCACTAATGCGCTGCAGGCATTATTTGATCTCGTCCCACCGAAAGCCCGGGTATTGAGAGATGGTGCGGAAATGATGATCGCCACCAGCGACGTAAAGCTCGGCGATATTGTGGTATTAAAACCGGGCGATAAAGTACCCGTTGATGGTGAAATTACAGAAGGAGAAAGCGCGATTGATGAGGCCCTTGTTACGGGTGAGTCATTACCAGTGAGCAAAGGAATTGGTGATGTGGTTATCGGTGGCTCAATTAATCAGTCGGGGACAGTCCGTTTTAAGGCCACAAAAGTCGGAACCGATACTGCCTTGGCGCAAATCGTGAAGCTCGTCGAGACGGCGCAGAATTCAAAAGCACCTGGACAGCGTATTGCCGATAAGTTTGCGGGCTATCTTGTAATTTTGGCGGTCTCAGCCGGGTTGCTTACCTTTGCAGCCTGGACACTATTCTCTGGAAACGGGTGGCTGTTTGCTCTAACATTTGCCATCTCAGCAGTTGTGATCGCTTGTCCCGATGCGCTCGGATTGGCTACGCCGACCGCCGTGGCGGTGGGTACTGGGCTTGGAGCGAAACATAACATTCTTATCAAAGATGCTTCTACCCTTGAACAGGCTTCGAAGATTCAAGCAATAGTGCTCGATAAAACTGGTACGCTGACCGAAGGAAAGCCCGTGGTGACCGATATTATTGTGGCCGAAGGATTTACGAAAACGGAACTCATTGGGTTTGTTGCGGCGGCAGAAAGTGGCTCGAGCCATCCTCTGGCCCAGTCTGTCCTGAACGAGGCAACGAAACAGCGAGCAGTAGTGCCTACTGCCACTAAGTTCGGTAACCTAGCTGGGCATGGAGTCGAAGCCGTGGTGAAGGGGCAAACAGTGCTTGTCGGTACCAGCAAATTGATGCGAGAGCGCAAAGTGTCGACACAGTCGCTGCAAGCAGACATTGAGCAATTGCTCAATGAGGGTAAGACACTCATGATCGCAGCCGTGAATGGGAAAGTAGCGGGAGTCTTAGCTGCTTCGGATCCAGCCAAAGCAACTGCCAAGCAAGCCATCCACGCAATGAAACAGATGGGGCTGGAGGTGGCAATGATTACAGGCGATAACCAAAAAACGGCAGACGCGGTAGCAGCACAACTCGGCATCGATAGAGTGTTCGCTGAGGTCCTCCCCGAAGACAAAGCCAGCTACGTCAAAAAACTGCAAGCAGAGGGCAAATTTACGGCAATGGTCGGAGACGGCGTAAACGATGCGCCCGCGTTAGCGCAGGCTGACATTGGTATCGCAATTGGTGCTGGAACAGATGTGGCGATCGAGACGGCGAAGATAGTATTAATGAAATCCGACCCTGCAGATATACTGCGAGCTATTCGCTTAAGCAAGGCAACGGTTCGGAAGATGAAGCAGAACTTAGCATGGGCCAGTGTGTATAACATACTAGCCATTCCGATAGCTGCTGGCATATTTTATCCGGCGTACGGGATATCACTGCGCCCTGAGTTTGCCGCGCTGTTGATGTCGGTATCTTCAATCTTCGTTGCCGTGAATGCGGTGCTCCTCAAGACAGCCGAGAAGGATCTGATTGAAGTATAGAATGTATTAAAGTAGTAAAAGTAAGGATATAGAGCCATGGAACCAAAAAAACATCAAAAGTTGAGGAAGTCGATTGTCACTAAAAAAGTTGCTATTGCCGGTGTGGCGGGGCTACTCATTGGGATGCTCCTGGTTCTCGGTATCCGTTTTGTCACCTATAAGCCTGAAGTAGTCCATTACCACGCAAACTTTGCGGTCTATGTTAACGGCGTCAAAGAGCAATTTAAGGCTTTGAAATACTACGAGGAAACGGAGGTTACGGCCTGCACACTAGAGCCGGTGGATTCGCCTAAAGAGCGAGCTCATATGCATGGAAATGTTAATGACGTCGTGCACGTCGAAGATCATCTCGTTACGTGGAGCCATTTTATGCAGAATTTAGGGTGGAGTCTTGGCGATGATTACCTGAAAACAGCAGATGCTATCTATCCTGTTAGCGAACAGAAAAAGCTCGTTTTCATTCTGAACGGTAAGCCAGTTGAAAATATTGCAGACCAAATTATCCAGGACAAGGATAAGTTACTCATTAGTTATGGCACTGCAACCAGTAGTCAGCTTCAAGAGCAGTATAAATCGATTCCGGCTACAGCAGGCACGTATGACACCTCTAAAGATCCAGCGGGCTGTGGTGCAGGGGGTGAGGTTAAGATGTCCGATCGGATTCGGAATCTATTTTAACTTATCTGTTCTCCTTGCCCAGAAAAAATATGTAACTTCGAAAACCAAAAATTACGTTATTACAGATAGTTATGACGGAAGTAGTACGATGCTAGCAGCTCTACTGCTTGTTGAATATGTTATGTTCCAGCCGACGTAGCTCCTGTATTGTTGATTTTTGCCTGCCAACAGCTGCATTTTTGATTTTATTTATTGCTGTATTCTCCGAGCCCACGCCTACAGTATCTGCCATCTCTAGAACTCCCTCTGCGTGTCCAATAGCTAGCGTGAGATAGAGTTTATCTACGACTTCTCCCGTATTTGTTTGAATATTTTTTAGTTCCGTCAAATCTGCCATTCCTGGAAAAGTAGGATACAAATCATGTCCTTCAATCTCTGGGTAGTCTGCTAGGTTCAAATATGACTCTTTCCACTTTTCGAGTAGTGCTATGTAAGCGTTGACATCAGATTTTTGTTGCTGCATATTTTTAAGAGCTATATTTCGTACTTCTTGATTAGCTGCAGAGCGGTATGCTGCTTCAGATATAAGGATCCCTTGCTGGCCTTGAACAATCATTTGTTGGGCAAAATTAACGTCGTTGTAACTATGGGCAGACGTATTCTTGGGTTGCATCTTTGGCTTCGATGATCTGACCGTGGTTTCCGGTGTGCCACTACCCATAAACTGGTATGCGATGTAACTTCCCGTAACGAGGACGAGCAATACTAAACCTATGAAAACTTTAACTCTTATTTTCATACGCCTAATACCCCCAGTCTTTCTTCCATTCCTTCATTTGCTGGACCTCATTTGATTGAGTAGTGACTATAGATTGAGCTAAATCTTTGACTTCTTGGTGTAATGCGTTATTTGGCCCAGGCAGAGACATGTCTATTGCGTCCTGATGGTGTTTGATCATAAGGTCTATGAATGTTGCATCGAACTCATCCCCGGTCTTCGTTTTAAGTTCGTCATTTGCAATTGTCATCATATTCATCATGCCCATTGCGGAATGATCTTGCATATTGGCGCCACTAGTTGAAGGGTATCCCCATGCTTTCTGCCAGTTTAGCATTTGATCTACCTCAGTTTTTTGAGACGCAATGATTTTTGAGGCAAGAGTCTTTAGCTCAGCATGCTTGGCATTTGACTGTGCAATCTGAGCCATCTCGATCGCGCCTTCGTGATGTGCAATCATATTTCCAATATAATTTTTATCATACTGCTCATCAGAAATAGAGCTCCAAATTTTAAAAGTCTCTTCGTCTGTTGGGGTGATACTTGTACTGACTTCTTCTATGTTTGCCGACCCTTGCTGCTTGGGCGCAGAGCTATTTTTTGGCAGCACAAAATACCACATAACACCTAGGCATATCAACAAGACAGAAACTATAATTCCAAACAATATCTTCATGGGACTTCTCCTGTTATTGAACAACTATAAGCCCTGGGTGCACGCCAACATTACCGACATCCGAAGATGCAGTATGGTTGTGATAAGCCCATGTGCCTACTTTATTAAATGTAAAACTGAAACTCTCTCCTACTTTGGGCATTTGTCCGCCCTTACTTCTTGCAACATCAAATTCTGGGTAATCTGTATGTTCTGGGTGGGGGTCGGAGGCAACCCAGAGTGGGGTGTCAGAGTTATTAACGAAAGTGACTGTATCTCCCTTTTGCACTGTTATCTCGCTCGGTTCAAAACCTGTCTGAGTGTACGTCACTATATGGTGCAATGGCTTCAAATTTGTGCGAGGCTGGTTATCAACTTCTGCAGAATTTGTGGAGCTGGTAATCGCTGCTCTTTGAGAAGACAACACCTTTAGCTGCACAAGTACGGCAACCAATAAAACAAATAATGCTGCTATAGCGTACTTCTTCATATATATTCCCCGTCTGCGCCTTATGTTTGGCGCTAACAATTAATTGCTGTGTTTGGATCTGGAGCCTTAGGGTGACAAAATATTTCAGCTGCCATCATAGCCTATGAAAATTTTGGTATTCCGTGCTTTAATTCAGTGCCTGGAATGAGATATTTCAGAAACTAAGTCACGAAGCACTATAGCCGCATAAGACCGATGCGTATATACATGGGCACTTTATTTTCTGCATTGTAATGAAAGCTATCGACACTCTTAGATTTCAGCGGCAATAACGAGTAACTATCAGATGAAGTTGCTTTTGGTGTTGGCTCTGGTGCTACGTCTTTTTCAATTTCTGGAAGATCCTCCTCTTCTTTGAGTACAACCGATTGCGGACACGGAGTAGAGCAATCTAAGGAGTGATCTGAGTGGGTTGTGGCTGCCATGGCGAAAGGGGAAATCATTATTAATATGTTAAAGCCCAGCAGGAACATTGTAGCCGTAGCTAGAATGCTAAACTTCTTGATAATTGTGGTGGCCATTGTCATAGCATCTAAACGCATTGCTACATTATACCCTAATATAGTTGACAGGTTTAGGAGGCCAAATAGAACGTAACCAAACTCTTCGTGACATAAAACCAAACCACGACAGGGGTCGTGGTTTGGTTAAAATAGTTAAAACTAATTTGGCTGGGGATGAGGGATTCGAACCCCCGATCACGGGACCAGAACCCGTTGCCTTACCACTTGGCCAATCCCCACCAGCTATAAATTATAGGAAAGTACCACTTTGAAATTCAAAATCCAACAAAATCGAGTATAGCATACATTGTATAAGGCTAACAGGCTACAGAGATTTTCTTGAGGGGTTTGCTAGAGTCGCTTTAACTTCAGCGTATTCATCTAGTACACGGGCTCTTGTATAGACATCAAGGCTATCCATTGCAACACAGGCCAAATATTGGCAACGTCGTTCGGCTGCTTTTTGCTTTGCCAAAACATCACGCCGACTACCCGGAATAACGATTGAGTCAGGTTGCCTGGTGCCACGAAATAATTTATTAAACATGTAGGTTTTGATTCTAGCAAACATCATCTCGTTTGCAAAATAATTGCAAAAAGCTCGCTACTCAATGTCACGATGGCGAAAGCCCGCCACAGCAACGAGCGTGCCAATAATAAACACTAATATCAGGTATACCATTAGCCCATGGGGCAAGTGGCCTTGTAGCACGGTAAGTGGACTAAAGTAGTGCCAAGGCGAAAACTTTGCAGGTACCTCTAGCCAATCAGTAAGGCTGCTAAGGCTGGCGAGGATGTATCCTCCAAAACCAAGCGCAACAGCCGCCACAGTTGCAGCGCGTTTGGTCATAGCGCTAGCAGCCTGCAATGCAAAAGCAATATAACCAAATGAAAGCGAAAACAGTGCAGTGTATATGGTTGCAAGCGCTAGAGTGCCGGTGGCCACATGTAAGTCAAAAAGTGGCGCCAAGCAAAGAAGCAATACGAGCGTAATGCCACTAACAACACAAAACTCTAGCAGCAGCGCCAGTGCCTTGGCAGTGAGTAAGCGAGTGCGCGAAACAGGCCGCGCCAACAGTAGCTCGAGAGTTCGAGTTTGCTCCTCGCGTCCCAAAATATTGCTGCCACGGGTAATTGCCAAAATAACCCATATCATTGACATAGTTGCATAAAGGAGTTGCGAATTAAGAAATTCTAGCGGGTTGCCCACATCGACGGTGCCCGAGCCACCAGTTTTGAGTCCGCGCAGTTCAGGCGGTAACTGGTTAATAACTTGATTCATCTGGGCGGCTTGGTCACGAATGGAAGGGTAGAGGGCAATAATAGTCACCATCATTACAATGCTGCCGATTGTCCACCATACTAGCGCAGTGCGCCGACGCTTAAGCTCCCATAAAACAATAGTGTTCATGCGCCATCTCCATAATACTCAAGAAATTCGTCTTCTAGGGCAAGCTGCTGGGTAGAGATACCCGTGACGGGGTAGGTGCCTAGGGCAGCCAGGGCTTGGGCGAGCGATTTTTTGGGCTGAACAACCACTGTGGTGCCCTTGCGTGATATAAACTTGAAGTGCGTGTCTTTAGCCAACGTATCACCGTCTTGGCTATTGGAAAGGGTGACCCGAAAGGTGGTAAGTCTGAGGCTTTGGTCGGATTTAATAGCCTGTTCGTGAATAAGCCGTCCGTGCTTAATAATCCCCACTCGGTCGCACATACGCTGTGCCTCGGCGAGATTATGGCTACTAACAAACACAGCAGTGCCGCGGGCCGATGCCTCGCGAATGGTGTCGTAAAACACTTCTTGCATAAGTGGATCAAGGCCGCTGGTTGGCTCGTCGAGTATCAGCACATCAGGTTGGTGCATGAGCGCCTGAATAATACCGATTTTTTGCCGGTTACCCTTACTCAGCTCGTCGATAGGCTTATCGGGCTCGGCCTGAAACCGTTCGATGAGTTCGGACAAATAGTCGTTTTTCACCTGGGATTGCAGTTTCATAAGATATGTGAACAGCTCGTTTCCGGTTACCTTGGGCCATAAGACAATTTCTCCAGAGAGGTAGCCAATGTGTTTTTTGACCTCTACGCTATCTTGCACCATGTCGAACCCCATTATTTTCGCGCTGCCCCTCGTTGGTTGAATAAAGTTCATAAGCAATCGTATGGCAGTAGATTTGCCAGCTCCATTCGCCCCCAAAAATCCATATACCTCACCTGGTTTTACAGTGAGTGTAAGTTTGTCGAGGGCAGGTGTTTTTGTGCCAGCGTAGGTTTTGGACAAAGAATGAATTGCAATCGAATTTGCCATAGTAGTTAGTATACTCCTGCCTTACCGGCACTAATTGTCTGACGCAGCTTTTGCCAAAACTCATCAGGAAACAGACTTGCCCAGGCACTGTGAAGCGGTTGCGGCAGATGGTCTAAGTCAAACCATCCGCTGTCCTCAAACATAGCTGGTTCCATAATTTTTACTTCTCTGGGTTTGACCCTTACGGCAAAGGGAAGCGCCAGCCAGTGTGTTGCCAGGCCATCTGGATTGGTGCGAAATATATCGTAGTAACCAAGTGGAGTCACTTGCAGTAAGGTGTGGACATTGTATTCCTCGGTAAGTTCACGGCGAAGGGCTTGTTCGACGCTCTCGCCAACTTTAAGCCCACCACCGCCACAGTCCCAGCGTCCGTGCTCATCACGCGTTTGAGAGCTGCGTTTTGCAAAAAACACTTTTCCCTGGTTGTTGTAGCAAACAAACGACACCGATACGCCCACAAAGCTAATGCCTTTGTGGGCGCGGATAAGTTCTTCGGGCAGCTGATTCATTAGCTCATAGTATACACTTCTTGGTGCTACAATGAGCTTATGAAAAGCGAAGTTATATTGGCCAGCGGCTCACCGCGGCGCAAGGAACTGTTGCAGAAACTCGGTCTACAGTTTACTGTGGTGCCAAGCCAATACGACGAGCAGCTCGACGATTCTCGTTCGTCCGAAGCAGTAGCTATTGAGCTAGGACTCGGAAAGACTATGGAAGTAGCCCAGCGTTTCCCCGAAGCAATTGTTATAGGCGGTGACACCATCGTAACGATAGATGGTAAGCAACTCGGCAAGGCTGCCAACATTGACGAGGCAGTAGCAATGTGGCGCTTGCTTGCCGGCAGAGCCAATACCGTAACAACATCAGTCGTAGTAGTGTGTCTGGCGAAAAAATACGAGTTTGTAGTTGCCGACAACACGCTCGTATATATGAAGCCATTTGACGAAGATGCCATCATGGCGTATCTACAACAGGGCACCTACCTCGACAAAGCCGGTGCTTATGCGATACAGGACGTCCCGCACCTGATCGAGCGTATCGAGGGTGACCCCGAAACTGTCCTCGGCCTTCCCACAAGGTTGATTAGGTTGCCTACATATTGACAAAATAACAAATTAATTATAAAATTATAATAAGCGAATCATTCTCCGGTATTATTGACCAAATGTTTACAGATATGAGTATCGAAAAACGCAATTTGGAAGTTTTGAACGCTGCTGCGAGCATGTTTGACCAGTGTCAGACAAAGAAGACAGCGCCAAACACGCCGCACGGACAGTTATTTACGTGTGGCAAATACGATAAACTTAAACGGCCGATAAATGATAGTGTTTTAGAGAACCCAAAGGCAAGGGCGTTATTTGCTCAGAAGCTTGGCTGTAATGCCTGTGAGTTTGCTAAACCACAGCAAGCTGAAGATGAAAAGAGCCTTCTAAATCGCTCTTTGCACCCAAGAATATTTGAAGTCGGCAGTGAGTTGTATCTCGGTGAGTACTATTCACAGGCAGTTTTTGAAAGCTACAAGGCAGTCAAAGAACAGATGCGAGGTATCACTGGCTTTGAAACAACAACCGAAGCGGTAGGCAAAGGCGGTTTATATTTTTTGGGTGCCGCATCTCCAAGTTTTGACCTGATGTACCAGCAAGGCGCAAAGTTTACACTTATGGCAATAGATAGCTTCCGTAACGAAGCCGGACACTCAATGCTAGATATACCAAAAAATACAACCGGAAAGCAGTTTGCATTTTCACGGCTCGTACTGGCTTCTGTCGGTATGGGTTTTCTTGATAACTCTGAAATTCGAGCTTAACCTTGGTTATTGCTTTGAACTTCTGAGGGAAGGAAGCCGTCGGGGTGAATGAAGCCCGCCGTCCATTTGGTGCCTTTACTATAACCCAGGTCCTTCATTAGTTTGGTAGGTGCATTGCGCAAGTGGAGTGGCACGGGTGCGTCAGGATGCTCACGTGCCAATTGTTTGGCATGGTTCATAGCGTCGGTGACGGCGCGGGATTTTGGTGCCTTGGCTAGCACGGTTGCACAATGGTAGAGGTTGTATTCACACTCAGGCAAACCAATGCGTTCAACAGCAAGAAATGTAGACACGGCAATATTGACCGCGGCGGGTGCCGCCATGCCAATGTCTTCGCTCGCAAAAATCACCATTCGTCGTACAATGAATTTGGGGTCTTCGCCGGCTTGGAGCATGCGCGCCAGCCAATAGAGGGCGGCACCATCGTCACTCCCTCGCATACTTTTTATAAAGGCACTGATTATATTGTAGTGCTGCTCACCGGCTTTGTCGTAGCCAGGTAAACGGGTTTGAGCAGCAGTTTCGACAATTTTGTGGGTAATAGGCTTACCAAGCGCTAGTTTTTGAGCCAGCTCTAGGTTGCCCAGGGCCACGCGAGCATCGCCGCCACTAAGGTCGGCCAAAAGTTCGACAGAGGCTTTGGGCAGGTCGCGGGTATTTAACTTCATTTTTTTGGCCGCTCTCTGTAAAATAGCAATTATTTCACTTCGTTCCAGTTTTTCGAGTACTAAAACACGCGATCGACTAAGCAACGGATTAATGATTTCGAAGCTGGGGTTTTCAGTGGTGGCACCGATAAGAATAATAGTACCGGCCTCAACATGTGGCAAAAACGCATCTTGTTGAGCTTTGTTAAAACGGTGGATTTCGTCGACAAATAGTATGGTACGCATGCCGAGCCGCTGGTTTTGCTCGGCATGAGCGATGACTTTGGTAACATCGGCTTTGCCACTAGTGACAGCGCTGAGTTCGACAAATTCGGCACCGGTTTCGCGGGCGATAATACGTGCCAGTGTGGTCTTGCCAGTGCCCGGTGGCCCCCACAGTATGAGGCTGGTTGGCTCGCGGCTGTCGATGATTTTACGAATAATCTTGTGGGCGCCCACAAGATGTGTCTGCCCAACAACTTCGTCGAGCGACTCAGGCCTCATTCTCTCTGCAAGCGGTCGTGCGTCCATAGTAGGCAGTATACTGCCTTAAGAGTTAAGAGTTAAGAGTTAAGAGTTAAGAGTTAAGAGTTAAGAGCGCTTACATAATTGGAAGGGCTTGGGTAGAGTAGGGTCATTATCTAAGGGAATGCGCTATGCAACAAGCGAGATTTGGCCTTAGCCAAAACGATTTGGCAGGTGGCGGAGTTGAGGTGTATCAGTTTGCTCCCTATGTCAGCTATTGTTCTGCTCCTGCGCCAGGAAATGTACGGTGTGCAATGGAACTTGTTGCATCGCGTACAGTTACACAAACTGCTCTTTCAATTTTGCGAGAACCAACTCCTGACGTAGGAGTTCGCTTACGTTTTGTGGCCGGCATCAAGCACGATAATGATGCTGACAAGATTATAAGTCGTGAAGGGGCAATACTTCATACGGTTGTGCGCCAGCCAGGAGCGAGGCATCCATTTATGCTCTACACACGGGACTACGAGCAGGGCGGGTTTGGCCATGCGTCTGACTCTATTAAGCTCGAACCACAGCTAAAGAAAGATGTCATTGAAAAACTTAGAGCTAACCATACGCTATATGATTCTTTGCTGTTGCAGACAAACGCGGTTGCGCTTCTGGCTGGCAGTAGGGCAGAGATAGCTCGTCTAAAAGCCGAATCCGATCGCAAACGGACAGTCTTTACACTTGGAAAATTCTCTTTGGTAAGGCAGGTTTAGCCGTGTCACACAAAATTTAATTTTCCACTGCATGACACAGGTATCGCGTTTGGTACTATACTTGAATCATATAATTAATGACGGCGATATTGACCTAGACGATATGTTAGCACTATTATCCTCTGCGGTGTTGCCAAGCCTGCCAACTCCACCCGGCGAAGAATCAACCTAAATGCAAAACCATAGTAATCACTAAGCTTGCAAGTAAAATAACGGCTACAAAATATAGCCGTTATTCTTGACTCATACCTTTTAACACTTAACTCTAATTTGCCTTACCACCAATGATTGGCTTGCCAGAAGGCGTAGGCACCTTCCCAGCTGCCATAGCGGCGCTGAGCGTAGGCATCGAAGTAAGCGTCTTGGCAGGCATAGTCTGCGCCACACTGCGAACGTAGTACACCGTTACAGTCCTGACCAATGCCGTAGCAACCCGCTGGATTGGTAGCAGTTGGGTTGTTACCACTCTCGCGGCTATATATGTATGCTTTGGCCGCATTGGCGCTCACTGGGTAGCTGGTTGCAGTGGGTGCAGCAGCACGATAACTCGTCGTCCGAGCAGGTGCGCTGTAGCTGCTGGTAACTGGCGCCGCAACCACAACGGGCTGTGGGAGCGGACGGTCCGCAAGCTGCTCGTCGACAGTTGGCACACGGAGTTGTTGGCCCGGATTGATGACGTCTGGGTTCTGAATTGACTCGTTGGCATTGTACAAACGTACCCAGGTAGACTGGTACTTTTCTGCAATGCTGCTGAGGCTATCGCCTTCGGTCACCGTCACCATGATTGGCTTGGGTGCTTCAGGCTTTTTAACTTCTTCTGCTTTGGTTTCGGTTGCCTGGGCAACTTTGGTTTCTTTTGTTGGGGCAGCCTGAGCTGCGATAGGCGAAACGAGTGTCGTGACCACGACAGCAGCGCTCACCATGAGTAATGCGGTAATACGCATAAATTGTATCCTCCCACGACCTGCCTGTTGTACTTCTAGAGCGTTTAATTAGTATGTAAAAACAAATTAAGTGCTAGTTAAGTGCTTTTCGTTGCCTAGACAAACAAAGTCGTATGTGTCAAAACTCCACTAAAAGTTTTAAACACGCAAGCTCAAGGCTACTAAACCCTGTAGATAGTGTCAACCATAAAGCCATAAACGCTATATGTAGCTATACTGTTTGCCCAGTGGTCAAAAAAAGTGCTATAAAATATACAACGTTTAATGTTTTGCGATACGGATTTTGCGGTCTGTTTCGTCTTCTATTTCGTGACCAAGAATTTCCTCGAGCAAGTCTTCAATCGTCACAATGCCTACAATTTCATCATCTTTCTCGACCGGCATTAAGTGGGTCTTGGCGGCGATAAACTTGCGAAACATAGTGTCTAGGGCTGTCATACTGCCAACAGCTTGAGTAGGGTGAAGCTGTAGCTCGTCGACGCGGGGTGGTGACTCGTCAAAGTCAATATCGAGCAGCTCTTTGACTAAAAGTACCCCAAAACAAATCGTCTTGGTACGGTTAAATACCGGTATACGGCTGCGGCCTGAAGCCTTGATTTCGTCGATTCGTTTCGCATTTATAACATCGCCGGGGAGCAGCCAATACACATGGCTAATAGGAGTCATAATAGTGCCAAGGCGTTTTTCGCTCAGCTGCAGTGCGCCCTTAATGATTTCCACTTCGTCTTCGTCGAGTTCGCTATTTTTGGCGTTGGTATGCTCGGCAATAAGGAGCCCAAGTTCGTGTCTCGTGTGCAGTTCAGTTCGGTTGCGACCAAACAGCTTGTCTAGCATGGCCTGAATAGGTCGTGAAATAGGGTAGGTTATAAATATCATAGTTTTAAGTAGCCAAGCCAGACGACCGCAAATCGGAATAGCATTGCGGGCAAACAGCGCCTGGGGCATAATTTCGGCAAAAATCGTGAGGGCAAGAGTGCTAATAACCACCGCCCACAGCCCACTTAAGTGCGCGTCAATGACCAGTGGGGTAAGCGAAGCTGCGGCCACGTTGGTAAGAAGAATGGCAGCAAGGGTCAAATGGGCATTACGGCGTAGTGGCACCAGACGCTTGGCATAAACGTTGCCTAGCTTGGCTTTGCGCCGCAAGTCGGACATATTTATCGACATAAAGGCAACATTGAGCCCCGAACAAACGGCGGCAATTCCTACCAATGCAACAATTTCTAGAAGAAGTGTAATTTGTTCCACGTTTGGCAAAAGTATAGCGTAAACGGGGGAGAAGCACAAGCAAAACATTGACTTTAAACAACCAAAGTGATATAATGTAAAAATGATTAAGCGCTCGCTTTCGTCAATTGAGGCATGGCAACGTCGGCATGAGGACAGAAAATACCCTCCAGCTGCAACCGGCGAGGTGTTTCTAGAAGAGTGGAAAAAGGCAAATGCGTTTGCCCACCGCAACCCGGCAAATTTTCTAAAAGAGCAGGCTGCCTTTCCTGGCGAGGTTGAAAAAATTAGAGAAAAATATATTGGTGCACGTATTGTAGTCATTGTTGCACCCGAACTAAGAGGCCAGGAGCGCAAAGATACCCTGTTTCAAACTGGTCGCTATACCCGGGTGTGTGGCAAATTAGGGTTACTGCGTGAAACGGCATATCCTTTGTTTGGTGACTATGATGATATGGTGATACCGAAAGCCGATGTTGGCAAAATCCAACACTGGAACACCACAGTTGAACGCACCGATAATACTGGCTGGATTTTAAGAAAGACACCGTATGCAAGTGGCGTGATTGAAGGGCTGAGTGTATGGCGGAATACCATGCTGATAAGTGATGCAGCTACCTCACGGGGCTATATTTTGCCAGTACTTCGTGGCGGGTGCGAGCCAGATGCCACTCAAACACCAGCAATCCGTATATCTGAGCTTACATTACCACCTCACCAGCTGTACCTAAGTGATTATCTTGCCGAGCTCTAACCAAGAGTCGACGTCACAGCCCCCGTTAGCCTAAGAGCAGGTACTGTTGATTGCTAAGGACAGACTATGCGGACTGTAGGAAGACTCCGAAAACATAGTCAAACAAGTTATATGAGTAAAACACAAATACATACTATCGTAGTTATGTGGCATATGATATACTTATAAACGAAGGAAAAGCGCACGACTACCGGCGCTTTATTTTATGCTATGACCCAGGACCCCGCCAAGATTCGTAACATTGCTATCATTGCTCATGTGGACCATGGCAAAACGACACTTGTTGATGGCTTGCTCAAACAAAGCCATACCTTTCGCGACAACCAAGCCGAAATGAGCCAAGAGCTTATTATGGACAGTGGTGACCAAGAGCGCGAACGAGGTATTACCATTACGGCCAAAGTCACTGCCGTACAGCACGGTGACTACCGCATCAACATTATTGATACACCAGGACACGCCGACTTTAGCGGTGAGGTGGAGCGTACGCTTAATATGGCCGATGGTTGTTTGCTGATTGTCGATGCGCAAGAGGGCCCAATGCCGCAGACCAAATTTGTGCTTGAGCGTGCACTTGAAGCCGAACTAACGCCAATCGTCATTATCAACAAAATTGACAAACCCGGTGCGCGCATCGCCGAGGTTGAGGACGAACTCGCCGATTTATTTCTTGAGCTAGCTGTGCACGAAGACCAATTGCATTATCCGGTCTACTACGCCATTGGACGCGAAGGCAAAGCCTGGACAGTAGCTCCTGCAAATGCCGAAGACGCTGCGGACTTATCACCCGTTTTTGACGCTATTATCGACAAGATTCCGGCTCCTCAGGTTAAAATGGATAAACCATTCCAGATGCTTGTTACTGCTTTAGCCTGGGACAATTACAAAGGAAAATATGCGATTGGCCGTATTACTCGGGGACATATTACAGCTGGTACACAGGTAGCGCTTTGCAAAAAAGATGGTTCGATTGCCAAAGCCAAAGTTGAGCTGGTATTTATGAGCCAGGGGGTGAGCAAATATGAAGTTGATGAGGGCGTAGCAGGTGATATTGTACAGCTGACTGGTGTGGGTGAGGCTCAGATTGGCGAAACCATTGCCGATGCAGCTAATCCCGAGGCCTTGCCTACTATTGAGGTCGAAGCGCCAACATTGCGCATTTACCTCGGTCCAAACACCAGCCCATTTAAGGGGCGTGAAGGCGAATTTAACACGTCACGACAAATTAGCCAACGTTTGCAAAAAGAACTCGAAACCAATGTTGGTCTTCAGGTAGAGGACAATGGTATTGGCTTTACTGTCGCTGGTCGCGGCGAGCTACATCTAGGCGTGCTTATCGAAACGATGCGCCGCGAAGGCTATGAGTTTGAAGTTGGCCGACCACAGGTTGTAACGCATATCGAAAATAGTGTCGAAGTTGAGCCGGTCGAGGAAGTCATTGTTGAAGTACCAGCTGAGCATGTTGGCACAGTCCAAATGGAATTTGGTCAGCGCAAAGCCACACTCAAAGAACAGTTTGCGAGTCCCAAAGGGGTTACCAAGCTGGTGTACGAAATGCCAACTCGTGCTATGTTAGGCATGCGCAATATTTTGCTAACCAACACCAAAGGCACAATTGTTATGAACAGCTTAGTTCGTGGTTATGCACCGCTTGGGCAGGCACTTGAACAGCTGCGCAACGGCGTGCTTATTGCCTACGAAACGGGCACAACGATGCCCTATAGTCTCGAAAGTGCCGAGGACCGAGGAACTTTGTTTGTTGGCCCGGCGGTCGAGGTATATGCTGGGCAAATTATTGGTCTTAATACCCGCCGTGAGGACATGGAAATAAATGTTTGCAAAGCCAAACATCTTACTAACATGCGCAGTAAATCGTCTGATGGGGTAGTGCAACTAACGCCAGCGACCGTGTTTAGCTTAGAGCAGTGCCTCGATTTTATCGAAAATGATGAGCTTCTAGAAGTTACTCCCAAAAACCTACGCTTACGTAAGCGTGAACTTGACCCAAATAAGCGCAAACGTAAAAATTAGAGTCAAGCAGCATGACGCAAGAAACAAACGAACACACGCCAACAGTAGGGAGTGAGCTGCAGGTAATCACCAATAAGTATTTACAGCAGAAACAGACATGCTCAGTGCTATACCAAACACTACAGGAATTATTACCTGAGTTGTCTCGTTATGAGCTGAACCAAAACCCTGAACTTATAGCCGCCAATGCCCTACGGCGGTCACTGCGGGCAGACATGAACACTCAGGCGCAAATGATAGTACCGAGGGGTGTGCCGTTCGTTCGGCCACAAATCTAACGCACAAACCTTAGAGTATGGCACCTTGTGCAGCACCATGGTCGGTCTGAATGTCGTAAAGCTGGTTGTTGCTATTCAATAAATGTACATAGCTATCGGTGATAATGGTTGCCTGTGCCGCAAAATTGGAGCATGGTGCCTGCAAGCTTTGGAGTGCCAGCAATAGCTCGTTGGCATAACGTAGGTCGCGTTCTACATGACCGTTCTCATGAGCGACTAAGTTCCGGTGATAGTTTGCCCATATGGTCTGCGCGGCTGTACTGGCCGTTGCATCAAGCCCCGGAGCTGGCAGGTACTGGCTAATTGCAATAGCTACCTTCACCCGACTTGCAGAGCAGGCACCATTGTTTGCGATGGTGGCATAGGACCATGATAAGCTATATGCAGTGGTGGCGTGGTAACGACCTGTAACCTGCTGGCGCGCATTACAGCGGCGTATATTTTGGCGAATCTCGGCAATAGTGTTGCCATGTACTGTATATAAAACGGGCTTGGCGATCACTGTGGTAAGTCCATTCGAAAGTTGGTCAGCCGCCATTGTTTGGGGCTGTTTGTAGAGCCCGCTGGTACATGATGGCGTGCTTGGGCTGCCGGCATTTACACTTGATTGCTCGGTTTGAGCTACAGCACCCGTCTGGGTGTCTTGAGTTGTTGTGGCGGCAAGACTGTTCTGAGCCGCCAGTACATGAGCAGTTGAACTGACTTGTTGATTGGTTAAAAGTACACCTATTAACCAAATAAGCAGTAAGCCAGCAGTAATTGACACCAACAATAGTAGTAAACGAAAGAGTGGTCGCCAAGAATGACGCTGATGATATGCTGGTGAACTATACATAACCAGGCCGCACCTTTCTGCTACTCGTACAATCTTTATATTATAACAAAATAAGTACAGTTTGTCAATATTATTTCATAAATTCATCTCTTGACCAAAGAAAAACTCCTGTATACTGGGGTTATGATTACCATGTATTACAGCCGGGCCCGCGAAAGAGCCTTACAGCAGATTGACAGCGCACGTCCTGGTGCCTGGATTGTTGCCAGCGAGCCAACAACCGAAGAACTCACCACCTTGGCTCAAAATTTTGGCCTTGACCGTGACATCTTAGACGACGCCATTGATATTTATGAAGCTCCCCGCGTCGATAGTGACAATGGCGTGGTGTATATATTTACCCGCTACTGTTTTCCGGAGGGCAAAGAAATCGCCACCGAACCGTTACTGCTCGCCTATACGCCAGATTATTTGTTTACCATTGCTCGCAAAGATACTAAAATCCTCGACAATCTTACTCATGACCGGGTAGATTTTATAACTACCCAAAAGACCAAAACCGTACTACAGATTTTGGTAGGTATTAACAGTTCATATGAGCATGAGCTGACCAGAGTATCACGACGTATCCTGCAGCTTCGTGCCAAAATGCGCCAGGGACAGCTTACTACCCGTGAGTTCTTGGGCATTATTGAGCTCGAAGAAGATTTGAACGAGTTCTTGTCGGCCCTGCAGCCACAGGCGCTGCTCTTTAACTCTTTACTTAGTGGCAAATATCTTCGCTTGTACGAGGAAGACCGCGACATGATAGAAGACATTGAACGCAGTACCGACGAGCTTATAACGCAAACCCAAGGACGACTGCGTACGCTGGTTAATATGCGTCAAGCTTACGACGCCATTGCTACGACTAATCTTAATAACACCTTCAAACGACTTACCTCTATTGCTATATTCTTGACCATCCCGACCATACTTGGTGGACTATGGGGCATGAACGTAGCGGTGCCTTTTGCTCATAATACCCACGCATTTTTAATAGTTTTAGCGATAATTATCGTGCTGATGAGCGTAGTGATTGCGTTTTTCCACAAAAAAAAGTGGCTGTAAGCAAGTATGCTCGGCAAAAATTTGGAATTAAGAGCAGAAAAGGTATACTAGTACGGATATGAAAAATCTGTTCCATGCTCATTCACCGCTGCGTATTTTTGCCGTTTCTGGGCTGGTGACAATTGCTACGTTGGTGGGGATTGCACTTGGCATGGGAGCGCACGCGCTGTGGATAGTATTTATTTTAATGATTGTCGAGATAACCTTTAGCTTTGACAATGCCATCATTAACGCCAAAGTACTTGAGCGACTAAGCCCATTTTGGCAAAAGCTCTTTCTAACCGTCGGTATCGTGATTGCAATTTTTGGTATGCGTGTTGTTTTTCCGATACTGATTGTTTCGCTTACTTCGGGACTGAGCTGGGGGCAGGTGATTGACCTAGCACTCAATCACCCAAAGGAGTATGGCCACCATCTAGAAGAGGCTCATCCAATGATTTCAGCCTTTGGTGGGGCCTTTTTGCTCATGCTAGCGTTTCAGTTCTTTTTTGATGACGAACGACACACGCTATGGATTAAGCATATAGAGTCAAGGCTTCAGCGTCTGAGTCACTGGATGTGGGCTCCCACAGTCACGACTATTATTATGTTATGCGTGGCAATGTTGCCGATGAACACCCATGCCCGACAAACTATAATTGCCGGCGCACTAGGGACCGCTACGTATGTGGCTATCCAACTGCTCGTACATTGGATGGATAAGCTTCAAGCTAAGGCAGGCGGCAGTTCTAAGAAAAAACAAGTCGGCATGGCCGCTTTTATGACATTTATGTACCTGCAGATTCTTGATGCCAGTTTTAGCTTTGATGGGGTGATTGGTGCATTTGCTATTTCGAGTGATATTGTGCTAATTGCGGCGGGGCTGGGAATAGGGGCTATTTGGGTGCGTTCTATGACGGTCTACATGGTGCGACGTGGTACGCTTAACAACTTTGTTTATCTAGAGCATGGCGCCCATTATACAGTGTTTGTGCTAGCTATTGTTATGCTAGCTAGTGCGCTCCTAGAAATACCTGAAGTTGTACCAGGGTTGACTGGACTGGGAATTATACTTGCCTCAATCATCGCCTCTGTACGTGTTCGTCAAAAAATCGCCAGTGGCGAGCTTAAAGAACTATCGTAACGCAGTATGATTAAAGTTTGGTTTGCTCGATTAGTTTCATCACGAACCCGAGCGCTGATGGTACTAACCGGCGTTTCGGTTATGCTGCTTATCGTGAGTAATCTGGCGAGTGTCAAAATTACTAAAATAGGACCGGCCGTGTTTGACACTGGCACACTTATTTTTCCACTTGTCTACATCATTACAAGCATTATTAGCGAAATATATGGCTCCAAAACAGCGCGCACCATGGTATGGATAGGCTTTGGCTGCCTAGTATTTATGTCGCTGTTTTTGCTGTTGGTGCAGTACCTGCCGGCCGACATTGATGCTCACCGCCAGCAGGCCTACGGGCAAATACTAGGGTTTGTACCTCGACTTGTTATAGCCAGTCTTATTGCCTATTTGCTGGGGGAGTTTCTGAATATTTGGGTAGTCGATAGATTGCGACACCGTCTTGGTGCTCGAGACCTATGGTCGAGATTGGTGAGTTCGAGCGGTATTGGTGAGCTGCTCGACACCGTAACGTTTTCAGTGATTGCCTTTGTTGGTACCATGCCCGGCAAGACATTATTGCAGCTTATTGCGACAGTGTACATTATTAAGCTTGTGGTTGATGTATTGTTGTCGCCACTGAGCATTCGGCTTACCCATTGGCTACGAGCCCTTAAAGATGAGGCTGTTATCTGAGCCTACAGACTAAGCAGTGCTAAAAACTTGGGTTGACTAGCGTAGTATCGTGTCAAAAAGTCTTTTTTAAGCTCAAAGAAGCTACTGTCTTTGATTGAGCCGCGAATACGGTCTACGGTGCTCACAATAAAGTATTCATTGTGGATGCTGGCAAGGGTAGAGGCCAGGATTTCGTCGGCGTGGAACAGATGGTTTAAGTAGGCTCGGGTAAAATGTTGGCAGGTATAACAGGGACACTCATTATCAATTGGGGTAAAATCTTTGCGGTACTGCTGCTTTTTGATGTTCATGCGGCCATCGTAGGTAAACAGTGCGCCGTTACGGGCTTGACGCGTTGGTGCTACACAATCAAAGGTGTCGACGCCGTATTCAACCCCAAGGAACAGGTCCATTGGCTGAGCACCCATGCCCAAGAGGTGCTTGGGCTTGCTCTCGGGCAGCGTTTGGTTGGTCCATTTTACAACGGTCGGAATTTCACCCGATTCAAACACGCCGCCGATGCCGTAGCCATCAAACTCTCGTGCTCCCAAAAACTCAGCTGAGCGTTTTCGTAGCTCCTCGTGGCGAGCACCCTGCACAATACCAAAGAGTGCTTGCCGCGGTTGCCCTTCGGCGTCGTGCTCGGCGTTAAGGTCCTGGTGTTTCGTAAGGCAGCGTTCGGCCCAGGTATGCGTGCGGCTTAAACTCTCGACAATGTAGGAATATGGTGCAAGCGGAGCGGGGCATTCGTCAAACGCCATATGTATATCGGCGCCAATTTTGTGTTGTAACTCCATACTACTTTCGGGTGTCATGAAGAGTTTTTGGCCATCGAAGTGTGAGCGGAAGTGGACACCTTTGTCGGTAATTTTGACGAGTTGTTCAGCGCTAGCACTGGCTTTTTGGGCATCACCCTTTTCGGTATGTGCCACGGCATCGATACCCTTTTTGTAGGCAACGCCGAGGCTAAACACCTGAAACCCACCACTGTCGGTAAAGGTTGGGCCGTCAAAATGCATGAATGTGCTGAGTCCACCGGCCTGGGCGACGATGTCTGCGCCTGGTCGCAGCATTAGGTGATAGGTATTAGCTAGGACTGATTGCCCACCAAAGTCACGAATCATTTCTGGAGTGAGCGACTTGACGGTGGCATTAGTACCACCAACAATAAATGCCGGCGTCTGGATGTCACCGTGCGGCGTACGTATCACTCCTGCGCGCGCGAGTGTGCCCGGTAGTCTATGTGTAATCTCAAATTTGAGAGGTTTTTGCATGTCTATAAGATTACCATACTGTCACCGTAGGAGAAAAAGTTATAGCGCTTGGCGACGGCGTGCTCGTATGCGGGACGTAGCTTATCCCACCCCGCAAAGGCAGCTGTCAGCATCAGTACGGTACTTTCTGGCATGTGGAAATTGGTAATCAGTCCCTGAATGGTCTTAAACTGGTAGCCGGGGTAAATAAAAATATCGGCCTCGCCGCATAGGTCGCGGATATCGCCCTCAAAAATGTCGTCATGCGCATATTCGAGGGTGCGAGTGATGGTAGTGCCGAGGGCAACAATGCGATTGCCTCTTACCTGGGATTCACGTAACAATCTGACGGTTTCACTTGGGATTTCGTAATACTCTTGATGCATTTTATGCAGAGTAACATCTTTGACTCGTATAGGTAAGAAGGTGCCAAGCCCTACATGCAGTGTGGCATAGGCGATTTTGACGCCTTTTTGACGTAGTTTTTGCAAGGTAGCTTCGGTCATGTTTAAACTGGCTGTGGGCGCTGCTACCGAACCAGCTTCGCGCGCAAAGACGGTCTGGTAGCGCTCTGAGTCTGTCGCGGTAGCCTCGCGCTGCATGTAAGGGGGGAGCGGTACAGAACCGTGCTCTTCAGCGATGGCTAACAGGTCACGCTCGGCCCGCACGACCGCGATGCCATCGCTCAATATTTCTTCGACATTTATGGTATTATTGCCTATCTTTAGCTCATCACCGGCCTTGAGCCGACGACGATAAATGACGCGGTGACGATGCCAATCATCGGCTGGGCCATGTTTTTCGACAAGGACGAGTTCTCGCACACCTCCTCCATTACTCTTGTGAGTAATGAGTCGCGCCTTGATAACTTTGGTATCGTTGATAACCAGCACATCGCCTGACTGTAAGTAATCAACAATGTCGCCATAAGTCCGGTCGGCTATTTTGCCTGTAGCGCGGTCGAGCGCCAATAGGCGTGCTTCGCCGCGCTCAGCCGGTGGCTGGCTCGCAATGAGTTCTTGGGGTATATTGTAGTGGAAATCTGATAGTTGCATCGCTAGCTAGTATACAGGCCGAGCAAGCAAGTAGATAGCTGATTTTCATCAAGAGGAGCAAGCCCCTCCTAAACAATAGCGGCTTTACCAAGAGTGATGATATGCTTACGACGATATTGTTCAAATGCTTCTTTGTTGCTACCATTTTTGCGAATAAATGCACTCATCTTTTCACTACCAATAAAATGCGGAAGCATTACGTACGCTGCGCCGTGTTCATATAAACTTGCAGCAGTGTCGTAATCGGTAGTATGACAAATAAAAATGCCCTTGGGGTTCTTGTGTAGATAGAACTTAAGTAGCTCTCGGTTAGTGGTGAACCCTGGCACTAGGCTTACTACCATCTCGGCTTTTTCGATACCAATTTCGTCGAGTAGCTCATAGTCGGTGGCATCGCCATAAATGTGATGGATATGCTGTCGCTCGAGGGTTTCTATGACCTCGGGATTATAATCAACGACAATATAGCGCTTCTTCATTTCGCGGAAGGTAGAAACAAATTCATGCCCGCCCTTATGGTAACCAAAAAGCATTAATTTGTTTTCGGGAGTTTTTGCTAGCTCAGAACGAGTTTCTTTACGCTCAAAGAATACAAGAAAACGCTGTAGTTGTTTGTATAGCTCGTCGTCATAATTCATGAGGTAGGTTGACACGGCTATGGTGATAAGAGCAGTAAGGGTGAGTATGTTAATAATATTTTCCCCAATCAACCCATTCTTATGAGCGAGCACTGCAAGAATAACCGAAAACTCACTAATATTTGAAAGATGTATAGCAGTTTTGAAGCCAGTTTGTTTGGTATAGCGCAGTAGGCTCATGCCAATCTGCGTGGAGAGCGGTTTAAGTAGTATAGCAATGACAGAAAATGCTAAGGCGGGCAAAATAGCCGACTGAATGCTCGTTAGATTGAGTTTCTCGCCAAGCGTAACAAAAAACAGTACCAAAAAGAAATCACGAAGTGGCTTCAAGCGTGTGCTTATTTCTGAAGCGTAGGTTATGCTAGCGAGTGAAACACCAGCGAACAACGCTCCCACCTCGGCCGAAAAGCCTGCGACATGGAACAAGCTGGCAATGCCAAAGGCCCAGGCTAGCGCAAAAGTAAACAGCAGCTCTTGCGAGCGAGCAAAAAACTTCGTGGTCTTCGGCAGCAGGTAACCACCAACAAGTACGAGTAGCATTGCTAGACCAACGCCCTTAATGGCTAGCAGAGCCAGTTCGCCGCTTCCCGTTCCCCCCGATTTACTCGCTGCTACCAACAGCAGGGCGATAGTTGCCATGACGTCATCTAGGATAATTACTCCTACTGCTATTTGGCCGTACAAGCGATGCTGTTCGCGTTTGTCATTAAGTGATTTAATAATGACGATAGTACTACTGAAAAATAAGCCGAGACCAATAATAAGCCCTTCAATAAAGCTAAACCCTAGCAGTTCGGCGGCGCCGAAGCCACTCAAGACCATAAAGAGTAGATTTACCGCAAAGACTAGCAGCACTGGCTTGCCGGTAGCACGTATGACCCCAAGATTGAGCCCGAGCCCAACGATAAAGAGCAATAGCATAATCCCAATTTCGCTAAATGAATCAAATGCTTCATGGCTATGAATCAAATCAAGAGCAGTGGGTCCAACTAAAATGCCTGTTAAAATGTAACCTACGATGAGTGGCTGTCTGAAAAGCCGCATGACAATTGATACGCCAGCCCCTATGGCTAGCACCGATGCAAGCTGCAAGAATATTGAAGATTCCATTAGCTATATAATGACATGCTGCTTATGATTTTTCTAGTCAAGCACTACAAGCAAAAGGCTATTTCCGTGTAGCCCACCTAAACGTATACTAATAATATGACCAAAGAGCGCTTCTTTATTCGCAACAATGCCGCCCGGGAATATCTGGACTTGTTTTTGGTGGCGGGGGCAACTAGCATATTATTGCTACGGCTCGGCTTGCATCTTGCTGGCTACCCCAGCATCGGCGGCGCTCGTTATCACGTAGCACATATGTTGTGGGGTGGGCTGGCCATGATGGTGGCGGTTATTATGAATTTTGCATTTTTAGGCAGACAAGTGCAAAAACTGGTTGCAATACTATCGGGCATAGGCTTTGGGGTGTTTATTGACGAGGTGGGGAAGTTCATTACCCGCGACAACAACTACTTTTTTCAACCGGCTGTAGGGATAATCTACGCTATATTTGTAGCGCTCTACTTGCTTATTACCTACCTTACTAGAGCACAAAAGCTAACCAGTCAAGAGTATCAAGTTAACGCGCTGCGTCAGTTTGAAGAGGCAGTTCGACTAGAAATGGATATACATGAACGAGCCGCAACCAGGCGATTGCTTGCCAATGCGACACAAGACGATATTACAAAAAAACTGCATGATTTGCTGTACGAGTTGCCGATTGTGCCCCCGAGCAAACAAGGAGCGTTGCGGCAGGTGCGCACAGCAATAGCTCGGGGGTACGAAAGGTTGTGGCAGGTACGAGAAACACGCAAGCTAGTGCGAGCGTTTTTTATTTTCGAGATTCTCGTATTAACGGTGGCAGTTGTGGCAACGCTGTATACCAACATCGATGATGTTACGAAGTTTTTTTCGGGCGCGGCCGATTATGGACATAGTTTAGTGGTAGGACAGTTGGCTTCGACTATGGTGGCAGGAAGCTGTGTATTAGTGGGGCTACGTTGGCTACGAAGCTCACGCGTGCGTGCGCTGGAATGGTTCAGGCGCGCGACACTTATCAACCTGCTACTGACAGAGTTCTTCCTCTTTAGCCGCATCCAGCTTGGTGCGGTACCAAGCTTTTTGCTTAACTTACTTTTATTTGCGATACTTGATAGCGTTGCTTCTTATGAACGACGCTCTACAGAAGAAGTATGAGTAGTCTGCTGTGTAAGGATTTTAGCAACCAGCTTACCATAGCGCTTTGTGAGTTCGTGTGTACCAATAAAATTATGCAGTCTGGTGTTTGGGTTTGTGCCGAGTAGCTCTACATTAGCATTTATAACAACTTGGTCTAGACTGCCATAAAACACTTCGGTTGGAACGGTAATGGTGGCAATATCTTCAAGAATTGTTTGTTGCTCGATACAGTGTTGCAGGGTGAGCATAAACGGTACCCAAGTGTCTGGATGCGTAATAACGCGTTTTGGCAGCGGAAGAATACGGCTCAGTCGTTTGAAAGTTGCGGGTGTCATACGGTCGTTACGCAGTAACTTGTAAACGGTAAGAAGTAGCCCCGTCAACCGTCGGGTGGTGGGCTTCTTGATGGTATCGAGCTGAGGATATACCGGTGGACTAAGCAAAAACAGGCGAGTAAGATTAGCTTGATGTTCATGGGCGTACCTAGCGGCTAAAAAGCTACCAAGCGAGTGTCCCATAAGTATAAAATCTTGATTGAGAGTTAGCTTGTTGATGGTATGAAATAGTGAGCTAGTATGTTCTTGCATGGTGTATTCGCACCACGTGGGCTTAGGGGAGTCGCCAAATCCGAGTAAATCAATTGTTATACAGTAATAATCCTGCTCAAAACTAGGGATGAATGTACTCCAATCATCTCCACTTGCGGCAATACCATGAATAAAGACTATCGCCGGACGAGTTGGATCGCCATGAAATTCGGTATGAAGGCGGTAAGGACGCTTAAGCGTTTTGTGCCAAAATGTCTGTAAATCAATCACGCAGTTTAGTATACACGCTCGTGACTAAATTGTGAGACGTAGCATCTATCTTTGCAAATAAAGATTTCTTAGGCTAGCGTAGCTCGCTCCACTGTGCCTGGCCTTCGTCATCCATTGCACTGAATTCGCGGTCAGCAACTTGGCTCCAATAATCGCTTGAGAGCGTATTGTTTTTGCGACTGTTAAATATCCACATATGCACCCTCCTTAGTTACGCTTTATAGAATAGATGGGTATTGTTGTTGGGGCTATAAAATACTTCACAAATAGGTGCACGTGAGTAAAACAACAGTGTCAATAAATGCACAGTGATAATGATTACAGACAAAGGCTGCTAGGCGTTGTATGCTAAAAGCGGAAAGATGATTTTCCACCAAAAGGGCGATATTACCGCCCTTTTATGTTACTGTTTTATATTTTTCTGCGAAAGCACCATTAGTTATTTTGACAATTTTGGCACTGGCCATGTAGCTCAATTTGATGCGATGTAAGCCGAAAGTGACGTCTGCTGGCTAGTTCTTGCAGTCGGTCCTCGAGGGTACTGTCCTCTGGCAGGGCAATGCTTGCACCACATGTGTCGCAGGTAGCATGATGATGATGCTCGTGAAATGCTTCCCCAAGCTCTAAGCGATACTTCCAGCCGTGGGGAATGCGTACTATGATGCCCAGCTGTTCAAACAGTTTTACACTTCGATAGACACTTGCTCTGTCTACGTTAGAGCAGCGCCTTGTGAGTTCGCGCATTGAAAGGTTGGCATGGTGAGCAAGAGCATCAAACACCTGCTGACGTGTTCTGGTATGACTTTGATGATGTTTAGCAAGCGTGTGTTCAAATGTTTTTTGGGCGTTCATGTGGCAATTTTATGTCAATTTGCGACACATTTGCAATAGTGGTCTTGGGCCGACATAATCTGTCTCTAGCTCCTTATAACTCACAGAAAGGATATGTATGATACCGATTGTACTGGCACTAAGTGCATTTGCTGCGGCAATGATTGGTGGTGTTATTGCTCTAAAAAATCAAAAAAGTTTACATCGACTGCTGGGGCTCACTGCTGGAATCGTTATGGGAGTTGTTGTGTTTGGGTTACTTCCTGAGATTTCCGAGCTAAGCCAGGACACATACCATATTAGAACAGCTATGATAGCGCTGATGGCGGGATTCTTGCTGTTTCATATTATCGAAAAATCAATCTTAATTTCTCACCGTGACGAAAAGCAATATGGCGAACATCATCACCCGCATGTCGGTAGGGTCAGCGCCTTGGCTCTAGCCGGTCATAGTATGCTTGACGGTCTGGGTATCGGTCTGGCGTTTCAAACAAACACGGTCGTTGGTGTGGCCGTTGCTATAGCAGTCATAGCCCATAGTTTTTCGGACGGCATGAACACAGTCAACCTCATGCTTGCTCACAAAAACGAACGAAAAAAGGCTATTCGTATGTTGTTTATCGACGCGGTGGCACCGTTAACAGGTGTGCTGCTGAGCTTTTTGTTAAGGCCGAGCAGCGGCTTTACACTCCTGTACCTTTCATTCTTTGCAGGATTTTTGCTCTACATTGCGGCGTCGGATATCCTTCCCGAAGCTCACAGCAAGCACTCCTCGTACCGCACAATTGCTTTGACTATTGTGGGAGTTGTAATAATGTATTTCGTCACACAACTTGCCTAAAAACTGATACACTAGCGGTATGGAGATGACAAGTGGACTACTAGGAGTATTAGTGGTGTTGGTAATTGGTCTTATAGTACTGGTGCTTCGCAAACCAAAACCAAGTAACGAGAGTGCGCTATTGCTCAAGGAAGATTTGCGGGGGCTCAGTGAAGATATTACCCGCCTTAAAGACCACATGCAGGCACAGGTAGCCGATCGTCTCGACAAGTCACAGTCCCTCATGATGGGGAGCCTGCAAAAGCAATCGAGCGAAACCAACAAAATTATCACCGAAATCACGCGTAACCTCACTGAGCTTAAAGACAGTAATAAGCGAGTGGTCGATGTGGCTGATGAACTTAAAACGTTACAGAACGTTCTTCAAAACCCTAAGCAGCGTGGCGGCCTGGGCGAATACTACCTCGACACCGTGCTTGGCAATGTACTACCGCCCCACATTTACGAGACACAGTACAAATTTAAAGATGGCGAAATAGTCGACGCCATCATAAAGCTTGACAAGGGACGCATCCTCCCCATAGACAGCAAATTTAGTCTAGAAAACTACAACCGGCTTGTTGAAGAGAAGGACAAAACGCAGCGTGAAGTGCTGGTCAAGCTTTTTAAGTCAGACCTCAAAAACCGCATTGACGAAACCAGTAAATACATTCGCCCCCGCGAAAACACCTTAGATTATGCTTTTATGTTTATCCCGAGCGAAGCTATATACTACGATTTGCTCGTGAATAACGTGGGCGCCACAGGTACAAACGCTCGCGACCTCATAGAGTATGCTTTTATTGATAAAAAGGTCATCATTGTGAGTCCGACGACCATGCTGGCCTACCTACAGACCGTGATGCAGGGGCTCAAGAGTCTGCAGATAGAGGAGCAAGCCAAAGACATTCAAAAACGCGTCGGTGACCTTGGCAAGCACATCCAGGCACATGAAACCTACATGCAAAAACTTGGCAATGCGCTTGGTACTACTGTTAACCACTATAATGCCGCACATAAAAACCTCGGCCGTATTGACAAAGACATTGTACGTATCGCCGACACCACAGCCAGCGTTGAACCTCTCTTGCTCGATAAGCCCACCCCCGACGAATAACCTTAGCTCATTGGACGCTATTTGCACGCTATATCTAAAATAGCGTCAACTACTTTGGCTGGCGTTTGAGTGCTGGTGTCTAGCACCGGTTCGGCAGGAATATAAAAAGTGGAGTTCCAATATGTCCTTACCATGGCTTCATCAATTTCGTACTGGATGCCAGGCACCTGTCGTTCTTTTGCTCGGTCAAGGCAGGTTTGTAATGGTGCCCAGAGTAGAACGCTTTTAAGTGGGTAGGCGTATTCGCTTGCAAGCGACGCAAGCTGCTGGTAGTGTTCAGCGTGAGCAGAATGAAGCTCAACAATAATAGTGCGATGAAGCTGGAGCAGTTGCTTGGTCAAAAATAAAGCAGTCTTAAATGCCACTTCGCGTCGCCATTTAGATGACTCAGTAGTATCAATCTGCTTTTTATAGACATCAGGCTCAACGATACTGGCAGGTTGCAAGCGTTCTCGCAAAGCATGTACGGTCGTAGATTTGCCAACACCAATCGGTCCACGCACCAAATAAAGGGTAGCAGTGTCTTTGGTAGTACATTCCATGGTTGCTAAAACGTTTGGCCCCAGGCGTAAATGACTTCGTCGCGTGAATATGCTTTAGGTGTTGTGTCACGGCTGTCAACAAAAAAATGTTTTCTTAGACCCTGGTCGTCTACTGCGGCGAGAGAACTAAGGCAAAGTCCGAGTGGCTGCAGATCCTCATCCCGGAGCGGTGGCTCTATGAGTAGGTGAGAAGCCGAAACAGTGTCATCGGGTAGTGGAATTCCAGGAGCTGTAAAGTAGCCCGCGTTTGGCACTGCCCGGTTGACATCGAGCGAGCTTGGCCTGATGTCAGGAACTCCTATGGTTTGCAATATGCACCTGGTAACCGTATCGCCTATTTTTGGTAGCATAGTATGCTCAGCTTTTTGTGCGTCACTTTCCTCGGTAACTGTATAGCCACGGCCATTAAGCCAATCGTGTAGGAATGGGTCATAGGCTGCTTCTGTGAGGCTAAGACTAAAACCCAGAATTGAGCCAGGACTTGTTTGTTCGGGCGTGTTATAAAGTCGTATGTATCGTGCCATAAATTCTCCTAGGTAGGTTTCTAGTAGGTGAAATTGTAGCTAGCGAAATGGGTAAGCACCAGCGCATATGGCTGATAATCTTTGACGCCAGCCATATACGGCTTACACTGAGACACTGACTGCAGCTTCTCGTCTTTCACAACTATGAGAGAGGGTTATCGGGGTACAAAAAAACATGGCGAGATCTGGGTAGGGGGTGGTGTTGCCCCGATAGCGTACGGCACACCCACCGAGCGCAGTAATTACAGTGTCATTGAGGTGGTTTTCGGAGGAAGGACGCAGCACGACAACCTCTACCGTACGATCGTAAGCGGGTTGTGCGAAATAGTCTAGCCAATCTTGGTCTGTAAGCTCGTTGGGGTTGCCCATGGCCTACAACCACCCAACTGACAAGAGGAGCAAAATAATCATTCCGACCGCAATGCGATAATACGCAAATGGCTTAAAATTGTGGCGAGCAATATAGCGCAGTAGCCAACTGACTGCCAGGAGAGCTGTTACAAAGGCAGCACCCAGCCCAACGACAATACTCATGTAGCCACCAGTGATATGAGGTATTTCGGAGCTGTACTTAGCGAGTTTGTAAGCGCTTGCCATTACGAGTACCGGTATGCTCAAATAAAACGAAAATGCGGTGGCGGTTGGGCGGTTAAGTTTGACGGCAAGCCCACTTACAATGGTCGCGCCACTACGGGATACCCCGGGAATCATAGCGACACACTGACCCAGGCCAATCAGCAGCGCTTGCCGGTTAGTGATATGCTCTAATGCGACTGCCTCTTGTGCTCTGGCCACTGGTTTGTTGTCAACCGCCCAAAGTATAACCCCACCAATAATGAGCGCCAGCGCTACCACTAAAGGGGTTGTGATTGCTTCAGATGCTTTGTCAAACAACAGCCCAATTATGCCAGCGGGTATAGTGCCGATGGCTAAAATTTTCCAAAAATTTACAGCGGCTTTCTCTAGGCGTAATACTCCGACGATTTTTTGCCAAAGATCATGGCGGTAGTACCACACAACAGCCGCAATAGCACCAACTTGAATAACTACCGTAAACAAATCGTGTTGATCTTTAAAACCTAGTAACTTTTGTGTGACTATTAAGTGACCAGTACTTGATATGGGTAGGAATTCCGAAATACCTTCAACAATTCCAAGAATAAGCGCTTGTAACAAATCTATCATATGACTAGTATAGCGGATATATATTGACCTTATTCAGGCGAAGAGGCTATTTTTGCAATAAATCAAGCACGAGTGCTGCTGTCCAGGAGAAGTTATGTGCGCCAAGCGGCTCACCTGTAATAGGGTCAAAATACTCTGCAAAACCACTGAGTCGCACCATATCAAGCGTAGTGTCGGTAAGAGCGGCGGCATGGTCTTTGTAGCCGTAGCGCTTTAGCCCATCAATAATCAGCCAGTTGGTATTAACCCAGCTTGGCCCCTGCCAGTAGCGGTCGGGGTCAAACTGAGAACTACTGAGCGGCACGCTTGGCACGGGAAAGTTGCTGCCAAAACCATGTTCGTTTTCGAGTAATTTAACGAGTTCGGCTGCACGCTCTTTGGGAATGCAACCGGTGTAAAGTGGCATGAGGGTGGCGATACTCGGTTGTTTGAGTAGGCGATGGGTAATAAAATCTCGCGACCAATATTTGCGAGCATAGGGGTCCCAAAGTTGCTCTAAGGCAGTTTCGGTCTTCTGCATGTTGCTGAGCAGCAGCTTGGGGAGCTCAAATCGGGCAGATTTGGCTATCTCGCATAGGCGCTGGTTGGCTCGAATGAATAGGCAGTTATAAGTGAGGTCTTCGATGCTAAATAACCCTCGATTGAGAATTTTGGTGGTGTCATAGGCTTTGCGGCGCAGACGTCTTTGGGCATCAAATAGGCTTAGCACCTCGAGAGTAGAAAACCGCTGGCCTGGTGGTATATAGTGTCGGTCGCGACGAAAAGCGCCTATTACTCCATCGAGACGCAGTGTCTGGATGGCGCGTATCCAGCCCGGCATCGAATGCTCGTGCAGTTCGTTCATCCAGGGTGGGGTGTTGTCGAGTCCGGTTTCCCAGGGGTGTATAAGTAGTACTAGTCCCTCACCATGAGGGTCGCGGTCTTTGTATAACCATTCGTGGTAAGCAATAATCGGTGGGAGCATTTCTTTGTACCATGTGCGACGCTCGGTGACAGAGAGTTTTTGGCCAATTTGCCAAACTGCTTCTGCAAGCATAGGTGGCTGGGTAATCCCGCTCGTTGCAACGCCATCAGGTGAGTAAGGGCTTATCCAGCTGCGCCAAAAGGTCCGGTCTCGGTGATACTGGGGGCTACTACTAAATACCATATTTGGAAGCATGCCGTTCGACCACTGTCCCTTTATGAGGCTACGCAGCTCGGTTTGAGCTCTGTCGGTATTCATATGACGCAGACCGATAGCAATAAAGCAACTATCCCATAACCACTGGTGCGGATAAAGGTTTTCGGCTGGGACAGTATATTCACCTCTGTCGTTTTCACCTAGGATGGCCTTGGCTTCTGCTGCCAAGTCTATAGGGGTATCTACTGCAGGCTGCTCTGTCGGGGCAGTATCAGTAGCAGTGTGGTAGCTCATATATGTACTAGTATAATCGAAACCGGCCAAACGGCTAGAGCTTATACCCCAAATCAAAAAACGGTGCTGCAATACCATCGAGCACCTGAAACAAGTCCTCCATGCTTGGGATAAGTGACAACGATACTATTTCGCTACGACGATACCACTCTAGGGTAGTGTAGGAACTTTGGGGCTGGAGCCCTTCTTGCACATCTGAGCTGTAGAGCAGCGTGGTATGTACAAGGCTGGCATACTCGTCGCTCTTATTGATGGTGATGTAACCACTGCCTTTTGTGGTGAACGTCGCTTCGAGGCCTGTCTTGTCAAGCAAGCGTGCTTGCGCGGCAGATTGTAGATCCTGGTTTCAGACTGGTTCCCCATGCAAGAAACCTGTCAGCCCGAGTTGAGGTTGTACATTGCGGGTAGCAAGCAGCCATTGTTCGCCACGCTGCACAGCGAGGATAAAAAGCATGTGCCTGAATGGCGTAGTCTTTGGGATGGAGATGGCTGGTGATAAATTCGCCGGTGCCCTTGCTCGTCAGGGTGTAAGTGCCATCAGTATTTTTACTGACAAGCCCCCATGCGACCAGTTGGCGCAAATGATACTGAAAGGCATTGTTTTCGAGACCCTCAGGCCGAATATCGGTGAATCGAGCCTGCTCGTGAGTGCCAAGAAGTCGGAGAATTTGCCGCTGGATGTGATGCTCAATCATACGAGTAGTGTAGGTTAGGCAAAAAGTCTTGCCTAGAATAACGTGCTACCAGCCCCTATGCTGAACATATGAATTACGAAATCAATACCTTTTATGACTATCAATTATCAGCAAGAACAATTGATTGCGGAGTTTGCAGCCAAGCTGGTGCTTGCGAAATCAGTTGGCGATATATTTCCGCAGCCAGATTACACAAGCGGAGCCATAGGTCTGATGGTTGCAATCAAGGTACAAGCCTAAGATAACAAGGAGGACAAGCCGTCATCTATGAAAAAGAGTATTCACCAGAGCAACTACGCGAGGTAACAACTGAAGCTATACAGCAGGCGTCGTTCCAAGTTACGGCCATACGTAAAGTGTTAGTGATGACCAGGCATCAGTGGGGAGAGTATGGCGAAGAACAAGGTATGACCGTCTGGCAGCTTGTCGAGAAGCACTCACAGGATTGGAATCGTCAGCCTGAGCTTGCCTATGTACGATGTCTCGAGTTGTCGCAAGCACTTCCTAAGCAAGGGTGCGCAGTACCTGAAGCGAGGCGATATGTGCTCTCCCCTCCGGTGATACATTTAGAGACCTCAGGAGTTGTCCAGAACATTGACGCACTCAGATGCTACGCGCGAGAAGGTATGGTTGCTGTGGGATTGTATGAAAGGGAAGGGGAGGTGTCGCAGATGCCAGTAGGTATCGCTGCCTTGTATCACTTTGCACGGGCTAACATCGCGGTGGCAACTGACCGCGAGATGTGGGCCAGGCAAGACGACTTCCGCCCCGACATGTATCAGGTGCTCCGCACCACCGCTATCGTCGAGCGGCATCGTACTCAGCTGCTCCCAGCAGAGAGCGTGACTATCTAATAACTGGTTAACGGTAGTTGGTGAAGCTGAGTGGAAAGTCGAGGTCGTCGCGTAATTTGAGAAGCTGCATCACTGCCTGGAGGTCATCTTTACTGCTACTCATCACGCGTACGGCATCGCCCTGGATTTGGGTTTTAACTTTGGGATAGGTGTCGCGTATAAGCTTGGTAAGCGTCTTGGACTTGTCCTGGTCAAGGCCGGCCTTAAACAAAACGTCTTTAACGGTCTTTAGGTTGGATTCAATTGCTTCTTTTGAGGTATCGAGTACTTTTTGGCTGATGCCTCTGGTCGAGAGCTTTTTGCGGTATATATCAAGGATAGCGTCAATCTGCCACTCACCGCTACCAGTTACTTTGATGCCTTTTTTGTCGTCGAGCCAATCAAGCGCTGCGGGGGTGCCCTTAAAATCATAACGATTGTCGATTTCGCGCTGCGACTGATCAAAAACATTGTTCATTTCGGCTTTGTCGTATTCGGAAACAATATCAAAACTAAAGTTTGCCATAGTACCCAGTATAACCCTGTTGTCTAAATGAGTGAAGTGAACAAGGTGATAACCGAGCTTTAGGGGGTTCACTTTGGGGTGCGTTTGCCTCCTTTTACTACATACATACTAAGGCTAAACTACTGTAGTATTACCCAAAAAATCATTTTCTACCATAAGTATTAAAAAAAGTAAGGTGGATTACATTTTCAAATACAAATCGTTGGTATATTAGTCCACTAGAAGCTATGAAGATACAAATTGCGCAAAACTTTGCACTCGTTCGGGCCTCAGTAGTGGTGACGGTCTTGTTGATTGGTGTATGCAGTGCAGTAACACCGGTGCGCGCTGCAGCCGTCGCCCCCCCAGCACAAGACAAGGCTGCCGCCCGTGCTCTCGAAAGAAGTAACATACGTAGCACTCAACAAGCAACTCAAAACACTCGCACCGTCGTGCCTAGTAATCCACGGGCCAACTCAGCTGTAGATGAAGCTCAAGACAAGCAACTCTGCGTTAATCGTGAGCGTACTCTTAGAAACAAAGTTTCGGCCTACGGCAAAGCTGCCGAAATCCGTCAGAAACAACTCGATGCGAAGCTACAGCGTATTATTGCCCTAAGCGATAAATACAATCTTAATACGCCAGATATTGATAATCTTATTATTGCAGCCCGACTTGTGAGTAGCCGTGAACTACAGCCGGCTATCGCCAATATTCAAAAACTACCCGAAACCGCCCCCATTGACTGCAGCTCGCCATCGGTTGCGACTTCGCTTTCTGCTATTAAAGTTACCACCAACGAGACAAAAGACGCACTCAACGAATATCGCCAATCAATTAAGGCAATTGCCCTTGCTCTACAGAATAAAATTAGTCAGCAGGCAAGCCAGCGCTAAGCATGATTAAAAAAACTACAAAAAGTACAACTCAGCAAAAATCTATAGAACGCACTATTGGGGTAGCACTGTGGCTCTTCGGAGCGGTGCTGCTTGTAGCAGTTATAGCGACTATCTTGGGTATTTCAAAATCCAATCGTAACGCTGCTATGACTCCGGCTCAAATGCAAGAAAGCCGTGCAACTATCGAATCAGAAGCTCACGCACTTGATGCTGAGGGTGCAGAGATTGATAAAACACTCAATACCACAGAATTTGATGTTAGCGCCGACATGCTCCAGTAAATAGCATTTGGCAGGGTATGACACCAGAGTGCGAAATGGTATACTTTTTAGTAGTATGACTTATCAAAATCCCGCCATTGCCGAAGCCGCAACAGTGCTCCGTGAACGCTTAGCATCACTCCAAGACAAACAATCGATCTTGCGGGCCCCCGAACTCGCCGTTTTATATCAAACAATTCGTACATTAGAGTCCGGACAGCGGAGAGCCTTTGGCAAGGAGCTTAATAGTCTCAAATCTGAGCTGCAAGCGCTGATTGATGCCCAGTCAGTGGTCACCGACAATCGAATACCGATAGATGTTACCTCTCCGATTGACAGCAACGCGGAGTTTGCAAAATTACTTCCAGCAAATCAAGGAAGTACCCACCCTATTACGAGCGAAATTAACCGTATTATTGCCATTTTTGAACGGATGGGGTTCAGTGCCGAGGAATCGCGTGAAATCGATGACCAATACAATATGTTTGAGTCACTCAATTTCCCCAAAGGCCACCCCGCACGGGACGAATATGACACCTTTATGACGGTCGAAACCGATACAAACGGTGACCAGTTTATTGCGCCGGCTCATACCAGTACCATGCAAAATCGGACTCTCCGTCGCTATAAAGCTTCGTTGGAGCAGGGCGACCCAATCGCTGTCATAGTGCCAGACAGGGTATTTAGGAACGAAGACCTCGACGCTCGTCATGAACACACGTTTTACCAGCTCGAGGGAGTATATGTGTCCAAGGGCGTCCATGCTGGTATGCTCATTGCTACGCTGCAAAAGTTTCTTGAGGAATACTACGGTAAACAACTGCAAGTGCAAGTAAACCCCTATTACTTTCCGTTTACTGAACCAAGTTTTGAATTTGCATTGAGTTGTCCGTTTTGTGAGCAAAATGACCCAGCCTGCAAAGTTTGTAGCGGCGAGGGGTGGATAGAACTACTTGGCTGTGGCATGATTCACCCAAATGTGCTGAATGCGGCCGGTATTGACCCCAGTGTGTATACCGGGTTTGCGTTTGGCTGTGGCATTGACCGCTTAGTAATGATGAAATACGGCATCGAAGACGTTCGGCATTTTGAGTCGGCAAAGTTAGATTTTTTGAGGCAATTTTCATGAGTGATGTAACAGACTTACAAAAGCGCGCCATGTTGCTGCGCGAGCGTTACAACGAAATAAACGACCGTAATGGCTACGCCAGATGGAACGGCCAAGACTATACGTCTGGTTTGGTTGGCGATGTGGGCGACTTAATTAAAATCGTCATGGCTAAAGAAAACAAGCGCAGTGGCAGCGATATCGACGACAAACTGCGCCATGAACTAGGTGACATACTTTGGTCACTGTTCGTGATTGCCGAAACATATAACATCAACCTAGAGCAAGCGTTTTATCAGACCATGCAAGAACTCGAACAAAGGCTGGCTGCATGAGCCGGGTCAAGATTAGCACCTTTGTTCCGCTAGAAGCAGCCGATGTCGTGCGTCAGGCGCTCGGCCAGGTGGGCGCAGGCGTGATTGGTGACTACCGCTTTTGCAGTTTTTCGGTGCAGGGAACCGGACGCTACCTGCCCGAAAATGGGGCAAAACCTTACAGGGGCAAAAACGGTATTCCAAGTGAAGAAGCCGAAGAACGTATTGAAGTTGTGTGCAACCAAGCAGATGCCAAGCAAGCTGTTGCTGCCATAAAACAAGCACACCCCTACGAAGAGCCTGCTATTGACATTGTGCCCTTAATCGACGAGGAAGACCTATGAAAGTTATCCGACGGCAGGCGAGCGAAATTCCCAAAGAAGAAGCGCATGGGGGTAGCGGTTCGCGCAAAGTCTACGCGACTAGCCAGCAGACTACAGGCGATAAGCTCGACGCAATTACCCATGGCTATTTACCGGCTGGGGGAGTGTTTGACTGGCACAACCATGAGTACATTGATGAAACAATGGTGGTTCTGTCGGGGAGTGGGGAGGTGCACGACGATGAGGGGGTATATATCTACGAAAGTGGTGATGTGTTTATATTCCCATCAGGCATTATGCATAAAGTTACGAATACGTCAGACCATACAAACGAATTTATTTTTGTGAGAGTGAGAGAATAATGAAAGTTAGTTTAAATACTGTTAAGCGCTATGCGGAAATTGATTTGCCACCTACACCAGAACTAGTTAAGCGTATTAACGAACAACTTGGCAAGGTCGAGGAAGTAATCGACCTGTCAGCAAAATACAAGGACGCTGTTGTGGCTCGTATCGCCGAGTGCGAAAAGCATCCCGATGCCGACAGGTTGAGCGTTTGCAAAATCGACGTTGGTAGTGGTGAGCTAGTGCAAGTAGTTTGTGGTGCACCAAATGTGCGGGCGGGTATGTGGGTGGTTTGGTTGCCGCCAGGTGCTGTTGTGCCTGCAACCTACGACACCAACGATCCATTCACACTCGGTGCTAGGAAACTACGTGGCATTATGAGTAATGGTATGCTTGCGAGTGCAAAGGAGCTTGCACTCGGTGACGACCATGACGGTATTTTAGAAATTACCGAGGTCGATTTGCCGCCTCCGTTAGAGCCGGGAATTCATAGCGACGGCCAAAACAGCACACAGACCGATGTAGTACTTCGCCTAGGACAATCATTTGCGGAACTGTTTGGCCTTAACGACACAATTATTGCTATTGAAAACAAAATGTTTACCCATCGACCCGACTTATTTGGGCAGCTTGGTGTGGCCCGCGAGATATTTGCCATCCTGAGTCCCGAGCCAGATGCGCAAGGTAGCACCGATATATGTTTTCCCGAGCGCGCTTGGTACTGGCACTCTCCTAAGCCAACTAGCGGTGCTGGACTAGAGCTAACAGTGTTTAATGATGCCACAGATAAATCGCCGCGCTTTATGGCGCTGGCGATGCAAGAGGTAACGATTAAGCAGAGCCCTATATGGTTGCGCGCTTGCCTGGTCAGGTGGGGCGGCAAACCCATTAACTCGGTCGTAGACTGCACTAACTACATAATGTTACTTACTGCCCAGCCAACTCACGCCTATGACTATGATAAGCTGCGAGGCCATACTATCGGTGTTCGTATGGCACGTGACGGTGAGCAAGCCAGGCTGCTTAATGGCAAGACGTATACTCTCGACCGTGCCGACATTGTTATCGCCGACGGCGAGGGGGTTATTGGCCTGGCCGGCATTATGGGGGGTGGTAATAGTGAAGTAAGTGCCACCACCAAAAACATTGTGCTAGAAGTGGCAAGCTTTGACATGTACGCCGTTCGGCGTAGTAGTATGCGCCACGGCTTGTTCACCGATGCGCTCACTAGGTTTAACAAAGGCCAGTCGTCTTTACAGAACGACCGAGTCCTAGCGGGATTGCAACAACTCATCATCAACACTTCTGGTGGTAAACAGGCGAGTGTTGTCTATGATGTGCCGCTTTTGCCCGAGGCTACTCCTCGAGCTGCCGAGACGAGCATTTTCCACATCACATCCGAGTTCATCAATCAGCGACTCGGGCTCAAGCTCACCGCCGAACAGGTCGGTAATTTGCTTCGTTATGCACAGTTTTCAGTTCATCAGTCAGAGCAAGATTCCACAAATCTAAGTATTACGGTACCATTTTGGCGAACCGATATTGCCCAGCCCGAAGATATTGTGGAAGAAGTTGGCCGCCTCTATGGCTTTAGTCGCTTGCCACGGGAACTACCCGAGCGCAGTATTGCGCCGGTTTCCGAAAACCCTATAATAGCGATGAAGCAAAAAATCACGCAAATTCTCTCTGGTGCGGGTGCAAATGAAGTTAAAACCTATAGTTTTGTGCCGGAACACTTACTGCGTGGCGCTGGTCAAAATCCAGATCAGGCCTATCGTGTGAGCAATGCATTGAGTCCCGATCTGCAGTATTATCGGCTTAGTTTATCGCCTAGCTTACTCAAGCATGTCCATGGCAATAGTAAATCGGGACACGATACGTTCGCCTTATTTGAAATAGGTAAGGTCCATAGCAAGGGCAGTCTTGACGAGCATGGTTTGCCACAAGAATTTGGTCGTGTGGCATTTGTTTATGCCGCTAAAAAGCCTCAATCTACGAGTGGGAGTGCATATTTTACCGCGCGGTATTATGTTGAGCGGCTTTTACGACAGATCAATAGTACAGCTTCTGTGGAATACGTACCGCTGCATACTTATAGCTTTGCTTCACGGCCCAATGCACAACAGGCCACGGCGGCAAGCTTTGAACCCAGTCGCACGGCCGTGGTTACTATTGACGGCGATTATGCCGGGGTAGTCGGTGAGTATACCCTACAGGCTCAACACACATTCAAACTCCCCCAAACTTGTGCTGGGTTTGAGCTGTCACTTGATGAGCTATTTAAAACGGCACGACCTAGTCCAGCCTATGTGCCATTACCTCGTTTTCCACATCTTACCCAGGATATCTCTTTACGGGTTGCTGGGGAGGTAGCGTTTGTAGCCGTTTATCAAACCGCCCTGCAGGCTATCCAAAATAGTGCTGCGCCTAAACTAAGCTGCCAGCTTGAACCGCTAGGAGTCTATGCCCCCACTGGGTCAACCACCAAGACCATTACGCTGCGTTTACGCGTAACACACCGTGACCGTACACTGACCGATGCCGAAGTGAGTGCGCTGCTAACGGCAGTTGCGGACGCCGTCAAACAGGCTTGTGGTGCCGAGCAGGTTTAGCGATGAAAGACTTATGGCGCATCATTACTTTTACCAAAGAGCTCAAAAAATACTATATTGCCGTTGCTGTGTTTTCGGTGCTGGTGGCCATGACTACCCAAGTGCTGCCTCTGCTGACCAAAACAATTATTGACGAGGTTTCTAAGCTTGTTGCTCACCAACCAGCACAGCTATCGGTAGTGGTTTGGGCTGTGTTAGCGATATTTTTGGCCGATGTGCTCCAAAATGTATTTAGTAACATCGGCGGCTATATTGGCGACCAATTGCAGGCTCGTCTGCGTAAATCGCTCAGTGTACATTATTTTCAGCATATTCTGACGCTGTCTCAGCAGTACTTTGACAGTGAACAAAGCGGTAAAATCCTTAATCGTCTTAACCGTAGCGTTGATCAGATCTCTACTTTTACTCAGGCTTTTAGTAATAACTTTTTACAATTTATATTTACTACTATACTTTCGCTAGGGATTATCTTTTACTATTCTTGGCCGGTCGGTATTATGCTAACAGCACTGTATCCGATATTTATCTGGCTAACGACAAGAACAAGTGGCAAATGGCGTGAATACCAAGCAACTATAAACGAACAGCTCGATGCGGCGACCGGTCGGTTTGCCGAGGCTACCTCACAGAGTAAAGTCGTAAAAAGTTTTGGACGACAACACGACGAGCTGAGTCTTTTTAAGAGGCGATATGACAAGGTCATTGCAACCACCAGGCCACAAAGTACACTTTGGCATGGCCAGGATGCTATTCGCAAGTTGGTTTTAAATCTCATATTTTTGGCCGTATATGCGTTTATTTGTATTCAAGCGGCGTATGGAACGTATAGTCTAGGGACAATGGTGCTTTTGCTACAGTACGCCGCGCTGATACGAATACCAATATTTAGTATTAGCTATATTGTCGACCAATCTCAAAAAGCGGTTGCCAATAGTCGAGATTATTTTGCTGCTATGGATATCCCCAGTGAACAAGCTTCTAACAATTCTGGTAAAACACTGGCGGTAAAACAAGGTGAGGTTAGCTTTAATCGAGTTGAGTTTGGCTATTCGGCAGAGCAACAAATTCTTAAAGATATTAGCTTTACTTTGCGGCCAGCCACAAAAACGGCTTTGGTAGGTGAAAGCGGTGAAGGTAAGACAACAATCACTAACCTACTGCTCGGGTTGTATGCTGCCAATGCTGGTGCTATCACAATTGACGGACAATCGATAAGTGAGGTGAGCTACGAAAGTTTGCGTAAAGCTACTGCGGTAGTATTTCAGGAGCCAGCGCTGTTTAGCGGTACAATTCGCGAAAATATAGCTTACGGCAAAAAAGACGCTTCACACAGCGCTATTGAAAAGGCCGCTAAGGCTGCGAATGCCCACGAATTTATCGCTAAGTTACCTCATGGGTATGAATCAGAAATTGGTGAACGGGGCCTCAAGCTGAGTGGCGGTCAAAAACAACGAATTGCAATTGCTCGAGCGCTGCTTAAAGATGCCCCCATTGTAGTACTCGACGAAGCGACGAGTAGTTTAGATAGTAAAAGCGAGCATCTGGTCCAAGAAGCGCTTGACACACTTATGCAGGGCCGAACAACACTCATTATTGCGCACCGTTTGAGCACAATTCAATCAGTCGATACTATCATTACGCTCAAAAATGGCCAGGTTGACGAAATTGGTTCACCCGATAGTCTTGCAAACTCGGGAGGAGTCTATGCACAGCTGCTTAAGCTGCAGCAACAACATTCAGAGGCCAGTCAAAAACAACTAAAGACCTTTGATATTCAGGATAACTAGCGAAACTACAATAATCCTGTTAGGCTAGAAACAGAAAGAGGGTATATGAAACAAGCAGTTCGAGCTATTGTTGTAAACGAAAACAAGCTGCTAGTAATGCGGCGCAATAAATTTGGTACTAAATATTCTACTTTGATTGGTGGGGCAGTGGAACTGGGCGAATCGCTGGAAGCGGCCTTGCGGCGTGAACTCATGGAAGAAAGCGGGCTAACAGTTGGCGAGGTGAAGCTGGTGTTTGTTGAAGATGCTGGCGAGCCTTACGGTGAGCAGTTTGTGTACTGGTGCCAGTACACCGGAGGGGAGCCAGTGCTTTCACCAGCTACGACTGAGGCCAAAATCAACCAACTTGGCGATAATACGTATGCTCCAGACTGGATGCCAATAACAGACTTGGATCGCTCAGATTTTGTATCAAGCTCACTCAAGCAAGCAATACTACAAGCGTTGGAGTTGGGCTTTCCGGACGAACCAGTTCTGCTTGAATGGAAGCGCTAGTCTGTGTCACAATAAGAAAACGTAAAATATAAGAGGGGATAAATAATTATGGCAGAAACGCGCACGCGTGACAGGATATTCGCGGGTTTAGGGGCGATACTATTTTTGGTAACGTCGTTGGCATTTACGGGTTTTGCGATATTTGAATCAAGCCGTAACAACACAGACCCTCTTGCGTCTCAAACCGAAACAGTGGCCTGTACAATGGATGCTCCAGCAGCCGAGGCGCTGGCTGCTCCCGAAGTGTTCACCCCACAAGGGGCTGTGACCGATTTACAGATAACTGATATCGTGCCAGGCAGCGGTGCGGCTGCTAAGGCTGGTGACTGTCTACAAATGAAGTACTACGGCACCCTGGCCAGCAATGGTACTCTATTTGACGAAAACTTTACCAAGCCTACTTCATTACAGATGCAGCTTGGGGCCAAGCAAGTTATTACTGGCTGGGAAGAGGGCCTAGTAGGTCTAAAAGAGGGCGGCACACGTCGATTGGTCATACCTGCTGCCAAAGCATATGGTAGCCAAGCACAAGGTACTATTCCAGCAAACTCTGACCTGGTATTTGTTGTCAAACTAGTCAAGATTAAAAAATAAGTAACTAAGATTGGAACACTAATGCTCGATGATTTTACACCTACTGACTCAGTCCCAGAACTACAAATAACCGACCGGGTGCCTGGTACTGGCGAAGAAGTACAGCCTGGCGCAACGGTTACTTGTCATTACACTGGTGCAGTTGCCAAAACTGGTGCTGTTTTTCAGAGTTCACGCGATTTTGGCCGTCCAATCAGCTTCCCGCTTAGTGGCGTCATTGCTGGCTGGACCGAAGGAGTGCCAGGTATGAAAGTTGGTGGTACCAGACGTCTTCTTATTCCTGCTGCTAAAGCCTATGGCAGTACGCCACCCTATGGCTCAGGTATTCCTGTCGATGCTGATTTGGTCTTTGACATCGAGCTTGTTTCGATCGACTCCTAGGAGGAATAGAGGAGCCATTCGCAGTAAATAACACAATATATAGCGTGTTGACGATAGCATAAGCACTATATATACTGTTTATTACAGTTTTCTGACGTGTCTCTCAAACAAAAACTGCTATACTAAAACTTCGACTATGCCCAATGTGGAGGGGGTACTTATGGTTAAAAACATTACTATCTTTACGACAAAAACGTGCGCCTACTGCCCAATGGTTAAAAAGTTTCTCTCGGCCAAAGGATTGAGCTACGACGAGGTAAATCTTGATGATGAGCCCCATCGACAGCAAGAGGCGCTTGCGTTGTCGGGTGCTCTCACGGTGCCAGTGACTGTCGTGACCAAGCAAGACGATACGCAAGAAGTGGTAGTTGGGTATAACCTTGCCAAGCTCGCACCTGCAATCGCTTAAACTACTCTTGGTGGCACGCTGCTGCGTTATCAGCTCTAGTGTTCCCTCGCCGTATTTCAATACGGCTCGGTTTACGCTTCGCTGCTGCCTTGCACCATACTCACCAAACGCAGTTTTTTCAACCCGTACTTAACTGATACAATGGAGGTATCATGGCAGAAAGAACAGAGGAAAATTCGCATCAAGTTATCATGATTGGGGCTGGGCCAGCTGCGCTCAGTGCGGCTATTTATACGACTCGCGAAGACATCGATACTTTGTTACTTGAAAAGGCTATTCCTGGTGGCTTGGCGGCGGTAACTGACCAGGTTGACAATTATCCGGGCTTTCCTGACGGTGTAGCTGGCTTAGAGCTTGCTAACAACCTCCAGCAGCAGGCTGAGCGTTTTGGTGCCGCTATCGAACCGACAGAGGTAACTGCTCTACACGATGAAGGTGAGTGGAAGCGAATAGAAACCATCACTGGCGATTACTATGCCAAAGTAGTGCTTATTGCCACTGGGAGTGCTTACAAAAAACTTGGTGTAGCCGGTGAGGAAGAATACTATGCGCGGGGTGTCCACTACTGTGCAACTTGTGACGGGGCATTTTACCGCGATAAACGCATTGCAGTAGTGGGCGGCGGCAACTCGGCCGTGCAAGAGGCTATGTTCTTGACCCGCTTTTCATCACATCTTGACTTGATTGTACGCAGCAAACTGCGAGCCAGCGAAATTCTGCAAAAAGAGCTCCAAAAGTTTGTCGATGAAGGCAAGATAACCGTGCATCTCGGTGTTACGACCGACGAAATCGTTGGTCAAGAGGGCAAAGTCACTATGGTGAAAGGAACAGACACTGAAACAGGCAATGAGGTTACAATTGATACCGACGGCGTATTTGTATTTATTGGCCTCAGCCCCAATAACCAGTTTGCCGGCGATCAGTTTCAAACCGACGAAGTAGGTCTTATCAAATCCGACGCCAATCTTATGACAAATGTGCCTGGCATATTCGTAGCCGGGGATATTCGTAGTGGTGCTACTATGCAAATAGCCAGTGCGGTTGGCGAAGGCGCTACAGCGGCACTCAAAATCCGCGAGTATCTGGAAGGACACCCCATCGACGTGCAGGCTGAAGTATAGTTGCGTCAAATCTAAAAGGTGATATAATAATCTTATGCACACAGCTGAGTTGACTGAGAAGTTTATGCAGTATTCCGAAGAGATGCTCGCTTGTGTTCAAGCTGTTGCACCAAAAAATGCTCAAATTACCCAGCAAGGACAAAAATGGCATGCTGTAGCAATTGGCCGCAGCAATGATAGCTTGCTTTTATATAACCTAGAACAAAGCATGTGGCTCCCGGACCAGGCTGATACATCCTCTCAATTGCCATCACAGCTGGCGCGGTTTTGTATGGAGTCATTTGAAGAAGGGCGATTGACCGACCGAAAGAGAATGCTCACCCTTGAGCAAACTGACGATGACGAGGTAATGCTTTATGAGCGGGATTTAAGCCGAGCTGCACGGGGTGAAGAGCGATTTTTTGTAGTGCGTGACTCGACCAATCTCTTTAGATTTTTCACGCGCTATGCTCTGACAGTACAATGGGCATATGCGGGCGATAATCTTGAAACAGGCTACCCCTACTAGAGGCTACTATACCCTTCATAATAGTCGTAGATAATACGTGACCGAGAGACACCTCGTGTTTCAAGCTGGCTACCGAGTGTTTCGACAAATGTCTGGCTCCCCGATAAATACACCAAAGCATCGGGAGCTAGTTGGGTGTAGATAGCATCTGACGTTACCCGGTCAGGCGCGATATAGTCAAATCTTTTCACACGCTTGTTTTCACCTGGGATGAGTATATCTAAGGGGTTATCTTCACCTCGTCGTGACCAAATCAGTGCTATGGGGTGTGCGAGGTCTGACCTTTCACACTCAGTGAGGAGCGCAGTGTAGCTAGCCAGTGCAATGCCCTGAGCAACAAAAATGAGCGGAGTTGTTGCTAGCCGAGGGAGTATGGCATCACCCATGGCTTGGCTAATAAACAAGCTATCGCCAGATGTAAGTTGAAGTAGCCGGGCTTTATAGCTACTGTGAATGGTTTGGATGCGGGTAATAAAGCGTAGCTTAGATGCACTCGGGTGAGAAGTGAGACTCATGGTACGGTATTCGCCAGGGGTACTACCGCGACCAGGTAGGAGCACGTGCACATACTGACCCGGTAGGTAGTCAAAGTGGTGAATCGGCCGCAAACAGAATTCCCATACATGCGGTGCAACAAGTCGTCGACTGTCAAAAACAACCTCATAATCCATATAGCCAGTGTACACTACCCGTGCCTCACCTAAGGGTCCGTCCTTTAGGTACGAGCGAGGCAATGTTTGTAAAATGGCTGTTTATAACTTGGGGTGCGTAGCACGGGACTTGCCAGATTTTTGACTCCTGGGTGTAAATCGGTCGGGATAATCGGTAATAATACCATATACATAAGGGCTCCAATACATTGCCTGCGAGTGACTATTGACAGTGTAGGGCGACACAGCGTAACCACGGCGGTGCATCATGCGCAAAAAACCCAGCCACAACCAGCGCTGATTCATACTAATACGATATGCCCCCAGTCGACGTGCCCAGTACGTAGCGCGTACGCCCGACCAGCGTTCATTAATAACAAGGGGTAAATTTGGTTCCTGAAATTTGCACCATTCCAAAGTCGACATATCAAACGAGGCAATAGCAAATTCATCGAGCTTCCAGCCTTTGCGCACATACCGACGGATGATACTTAAAACTTTTGTCGGTGGTACGCCTGGCTTTATTTCAACGATAACCGGGACGCGGTGAGCAATATGTTGAATAGCCTCATCAAGTGTCGGTAGGTCATGTTTGTGTTGCAGTAGCTCGGCATAGGTGTGTGAGGCAATTGTTGGCTTAGTGCCAGACGCAACAAGAAAACGGTCATGGTGGAGTACTGCAACCTCATCTTTCGTGAGCTGTACGTCTATTTCTATTTCATTTACCCCGTGTTCAATAGCGACAGTAATAGCCGAAAGAGTGTTTTCGGGAGCGAGCCCCTTGGCACCACGATGCCCAATGATTTTCATAACCTTAGTGTACAATAGGAACAGTATGAGTGAGCAAGGATTTCCTTGCAGTCTACTTACTACCAGTGAAACCATTTCTAAGTTTGGAGGATAGCATGCCAGATTTTAACCAAGTACTGACGCCCGGCGATGTTGACAACGGCGTTATCAATACCGTTATCGAAATACCAAAATGGTCAACTCTCAAGATCGAGTGGAACCGCAAGGTGGCGGCATTTGAACTTGACCGTGTAGAGCCAAGCATTTTTGCTAAGCCCGTGAACTATGGCTTCATTCCACAAACCCTCGACGAAGATGGTGACGAGCTGGATACCCTGGTGCTTACCAACGACCCAATCCCAACAGGAGTATTTCTAGAAGCCAGAATCGTAGGAGTGCTTAAATTTGTCGACGATGGTGAGGTGGACGACAAAGTCATTTGCGTTCCAGCCGACGACCGCAACACCGACAATGCCATCCAAAGCCTAGACGACCTACATGACCGTTGGCGCCAAAAGATTGAACACCATTTTAGCCATTACAAGGACCTCAAAAAACCAGGTAGTACGAAGGTCGTTGGTTGGGGCGATGCCGAAGAGGCCAAGCGTATTATTAAAGAATGCATTAATCGTTACCAAGAACAATAATGGAACATTTAAATCCAGAAAAGCAAGATACCGGCTCACGGGACACAAATAGTGGACAGCTAAGGGCTTCGAGTGATGCCGAACTTGGTGCTTTTGTCCCGCCGCAAGTAGAGGCACAAGCCATTCCCGTCGTTCCTAGGCGGGAGCGCCTGGAGGCTACACTGCAGCTGGTAGCTCAGCAACTATGTGACAAAAGGGGATAGGGCTATTTCGGTTATCCCTTCTACACTGCTGGGCAGTTTAGGCTCATAGTCTCGCTTGTCAGAAATCATTTCCAAAAAAAACCGCTACTTGTCAGAGGCACCGCATATGCTTACAATAGAAACGTAAGCAGTATCAATCTAGTAAACATGAGGTGGTGTACATGAAAACAAAGGTAGCGATAAATGGATTTGGCCGAATTGGACGTAATGCGTTCAAAATTGCCTTTGGGAGAAATGATATCGAAATTGTGGCGGTTAACGATTTAACAGACACCAAAACTCTCGCTTATCTTCTTAAGCACGATACCAACTATGGTACCTATGACAAAAAAGTCAGTCACGACGACACTCATATTATCGTGGATGGCCACAAAGTGCTGGTTTGTGCCGAAAAGGACCCTAGTCTACTCCCTTGGAATAAACTGGCTGTTGATGTCGTGATTGAAAGCACTGGTCGTTTTACCGACAAAGAAGGAGCCGGAGCGCATCTCAAAGCCGGAGCCAAACGAGTAGTGATAAGTGGCCCGACTAAAAGCGACAGTGTTGATACGATAGTGCTCGGAGCCAATGATGACACACTTGAAGGTTCAACCGAAATTATTAGCAATGCCAGTTGCACGACCAACTCACTCGGTGCTGTTATGGCTGTGCTTGATGCCGAATTTGGGGTCGAAAAATCAATGTTAACCACTGTGCATAGCTACACTGCGAGCCAGGTAGTACAAGATGCTCCCGCCAAAGACCTACGCGAGGGTCGTAACGCTGCCGAAAACATCGTGCCGACTACCACGGGTGCGGCCATTGCTGTAACACTCACCTTACCTCAACTCAAAGATAAATTCGATGGCTTGAGCATTCGGGTGCCAACCCCTGTGGTCAGTCTGAGTGACGTAACTGTTCTACTCAAAAAGAATGTGACCGTTGAGCAAGTCAACAACGTGTTTAAAAAGGCATCCGCAGAACCCTACTACCAAGGCATTTTGGGCGTGAGCGAAGAACCACTTGTTAGTAGTGACTACATTGGTAATAGCAATTCAGGCACTGTTGACCTGTTACTTACCAAGGTGGTCGGCGGCAATTTGGTGAAAGTAATGGTGTGGTACGACAATGAATGGGGCTATAGCAATCGTCTTGTCGAAGTTGTAGCCGACGCCGGAAGACTTATTAAGAAGTAACCATGGATAAAAAGCCAACTATCTATATCGGTGCCGACCACAATGGGTACGAACTAAAAGCCAAGCTTACAGATTATTTGCAGCGCGGTGGTTACACTGTTTCGGATGAGGGTGACCGTGAACAGCATCCAGACGACGACTTTCCCCAATTTGCGGCTCAGGTTATACATGCTATGGCAACCGACCCGTCTTATGATGTAAGGGGCATCTTGTTGTGCGGCAGCGGACAGGGTATGTGCATGGCAGCCAACCGCTACAAGGGCATTCGTGCGGTTTTGGGTTACAACCAAGAATCGGCTCGTAGCTCCCGCAATGATGATGATAGCAACGTACTGTGTTTGCCCGCGCGCGAGCTAGACTTTGAAGGGGCAATTAGTATCATGCATACCTGGCTGCTTACTCCTTTTGCCGACGCGCCCAGGTACAAACGCCGTATTGAACAGCTCGATCAGCTAGGGTAATGAAGTGAAACTTACAGATGCAAAACAGCAATCCGCGGTAAAACTATCTGCAAACGCGCAAAGATACTTTTTGATACTGATTGTATGTAGTTGGATAAGTACCATTGTTATGAGCCTTGTTTTTATGATTGGGTCACCAAATGTTACTAAACAAATGTGGTGCTACGTTGGAGCACAAATACTTATACCGCTAGTGTACGCCGCGATTGCTTTTATTTATACCAGTCGTCACTACAGGGCACTGCTACATAGTTTTTTTGTAGCGAGTTTTTTGGCGCTCATGGGACTACTCATGTATGGGGTGCTTTTGACTGTCGATAACCTATGGCGTATCAAGTTTGGTGGTAGTAGCGCCTTGTCTTCTAGTGGCTTTTGGGGACAGTTTGGCCATGAGCTGAGTGTTGGAGTGGTGTCGCTGTTGTTCTATGTGGCCGCAATTGGCTTGCACGAAAGGAAACTTTCTAGAAAATGAGCGTTACCATTTGCCCGACGGTTACTACCGATGACTACGAGGTCTACCGTCAACAAATCGAAAAAAGTGCCGAGTACGCCGTACGAGTACACATTGACTTAGGTGACGGTATTTTTACTCGTCAACTCACTGCCGTTGAAGATGTGTGGTGGCCGGCAGGTATGCGTGCTGACCTGCATATCATGTTTAAAGAGCCTTTTGTACATCTGCCGGCCATTTTGGCGCTTAAACCGCAGCTCGTAATCGCACACGCCGAGGCCGAAGGTGACTTTATGGCATTTGCTCGTGAACTTCATAGGCATGGCATCGAGGCCGGTGTGTCTTTGCTGCAGCCCACACCAGTTGAGGCAATCAGACCCGCGCTTGAGCTGATTGACCATGTGCTGCTATTTTCGGGGAACCTAGGTCATTTTGGTGGTGTGGCCGACCTAAGTTTGCTCGAAAAGGCCAAACAACTCAAGCACCTTAAGCCGAATCTCGAATTGGGCTGGGATGGTGGCGCTAATGCAGATAACGCTCGTGCTCTGGCCGAAGGTGGCATAGATGTTATTAACTGTGGCGGGTATTTACACGGCGATGACCCAATCGCTGCCTATAACCACATCAAACAAATTGTTGAAGAGGTTTAATCGATGCTGAGCGCTTCGACTGCGAGCTCAGCGGCACGCAACTGTAGTTGCTGATGACTTGTGTTTAGTGCGTTGAAATATGACCTGCTTGCCTGGAGGTTGCGCCGTACATTATCGGGGAGCGCCGCAAGTCCAAAGCGCATTGGCCAAAATTGCACATCATTGTCGCTTGCGGTCCGCAGCGCATGCGAGGTGCGTATTTGACTCTTTGGGTAGGGCCCGTTAATTGGAGCATGAAACATCCCCTCAACTAGACCGATTTCGGGAACAGTCTTGAGACCATAGGCAGTCTGTTCGCCATATCCTTTCCAAATGGCAGCTGGTTCATCACCGTGCATCACGATAACAGGTGAGACGTATTTTGGGCTATTCACGGCGTGGGACGAGAGAGAATCGATAAGTTTTTCCTCGGCCCGTACACAGCAGACAATATGTTGCTCTTTATGCGCAGCCATCTCAATACCAGCTGAAAGGGCCGCATGGGCCATCTTCCCAATAGGAGTCCTTATATCATCGGCCGTGATTACCGATAGCTCGCTGTCAGATAATGACAAATTACCAAGTGCCCGGCAGTGACTCACAGCTTGACTAACGGCACGGACGGTTTCATGCATCGGTCTGCCGCCAAGTAACGCAATATCTGCGTCGAGGTCACGAAAATACACTACAGGATTGGAACGAGAAGTCATTTAATGTATTAAAACATGATTTAACACATTACACAACAACCTGAATTACAATAGTGTAGAAGGCAGTCATTTTTTATATGATGAGCTGGCCACGGGTCGGCTGGATGACAGTGCAGTATCTGCAGCCGTGACAATGGAATGGTGCGTGGCGAGTGTCTTTGCGGCGCTGGTAGCAGTAAGGATTGATTCATATCTGGTTTTAAGAAATAATGCTTGTCGTTCTAGCCGCGGAATCAGGAACATGCTGGTACGTAAAAAATGAAACTGCACAGCATTTGGCTCGCACTCTATACGCCAACTTGGCTCGGTAATCCTGGGGAGAAGGTGAGGCTTTGGGGCGCCAGTAGTTGCATACAGCCCTCCGGCGATAATGCCTAGCCCTTGTACGGTCCTGAGTGCATAGGTTGATTTTTCGCCACTCATTTTTCTTAGTGCTACTGCTTGGTTGCGGTACGTCATAATAACACTTTTAGTTTTGCGAGCACGAGTGGACCGAGGCAGGGAGTCGATGACAAGCTCTTCGGCTTCAGGGCAACAGCAGTATGTAGCATTATCATATTCGATAGTAGCTTCGTCTGTAGGGCTGAGGCTTGTTTCTGCCGACAGAGATGCAATTTTGCCAACTTTTGTCAGAAAGGTGTGGCCAGCGAGTTCATCAACAGTTAGCATGGCAGCCGGCCTGGTGTTTTCTATGGCGGTTCGGAGAGATGAATACGACGAAATCGGTGGAGTCTTTTGTAGGACCGATAGTTGCATCAAATCAGCAGAGAGCCGTTCCAGGTACGGGGTCATCTTTATATTATAATATATCAAATAAGTTTGGTCAATATGGATAGATGTGCTAATTAAGTGTATAATCATAAACATAATGATCAAAACATACACTATAAAAGAACTAGAATTAAAGGCGAATATCATCCGTGAGGACATTATTCGTATGCTTGAGGCCGCAGGTAGTGGCCACAGTGCCGGACCATTGGGCTTGGCTGATATATTTACTGCCATGTATTTTGACGTTCTTAAACATGACCCGCAGAACCCCGACTGGGCTGAACGTGATATCTTGCTGCTTAGCAATGGACACTGCGTGCCAGTGCGTTATGCTGCCATGGCTGAAGCCGGCTATTTTCCTAAAAGCGAACTTACAACCTTACGCAAACTCGGCTCGCGTTTGCAAGGCCATCCAGAACGTCTGCGTCTTCCGGGACTTGAGGGTACGAGTGGTCCACTCGGCTGCGGGCTTAGTCAGGCCTGTGGCATGGCTTTGGCATTTCGGATGGATGCGCAACTGCATCGTCACATCTACTGTGTCATGGGCGACGGCGAACTTGACGAGGGTAATATATGGGAAGCAGCCATGCTGGCTCCTAAATACAATCTCAACAACATTACTGCCATTATCGACCGCAACAATATTCAAATTGACGGCCCGACTGAAGAAGTTTTGCCACTGAATGACCTGAAGCAAAAGTGGGAAAGTTTTGGCTGGCACGTGCTCGAGATAAATGGCAATGATATCGAGGCAATTATCGATGCATGTGCCATGGCCAAGGCTATTACTGAGCAGCCAGTATGTATCATTGCCTACACGGTGCCCGGCAAGGGCGTAGATTTTATGGAATATGATTTTCATTGGCACGGCGTACCGCCTACTCATGAGCAAGCCAAAGAAGCCTTGCATATGCTACGTACACTCAACGGCAAAATCAAAGGAGAGCACGAATAATGGCCGAACTACACCTAGCAGACAGTACTAAAGGCCTACAAATGGATGCGATTCGGGCGGGGTTTGGCCGCGGCTTAGTGAAGGCTGGTGAGCTTAACGAAAATGTCGTGGCGGCCTGTGCAGACTTGACAGGTTCGGTCAAAATGGATGCCTTTGCTAAGGCATTTCCTGGCCGATATATACAGATTGGAGTAGCCGAACAGAATCTAGCAACAGTGGGGGCCGGTCTTGCCCTGGCTGGTAAGATTCCGTTTGTTGCCAGTTATGCCGCCTTTAGCCCTGGTCGTAACTGGGAGCAAATTAAGACAACCGCCTGTCTTAACGAGATTCCAGTCAAGATTATTGGTGGACATGCTGGGCTGTATACTGGTCCAGACGGTGCCACGCACCAAATGCTAGAGGACATTGCACTTATGACAGTGATGCCAGGTATGGTGGTGCTATGCCCGTGTGATGCTGTTGAAGCCGAAAAGGCAACCCTTGCCATGGCCAAAGATGCCCGACCAAACTACTTGCGTATGAGTCGCGAAAACACACCAGTTATTACGACCGATAAAACGCCCTTTGAAATCGGCAAAGCTTATGTGTTTGAGGAAGGTACGGATGTGACTATCATTGCCACGGGGGTAATGACCTATCACGCTCTTATGGCTGCCGAACAGCTGTACAAAGACGGTATTAGCGCCGAGGTTGTTCATGCGCCGACAATCAAGCCACTCGACGAAAAAACCATTCTGGCATCTGTTAGAAAGACCGGTTGTGTCGTAACAGTAGAAGAAGCACAGATTCACGGTGGACTCGGTGGGGCAGTTGCTGAATTGCTTGGTGAGAATCAGCCAGTGCCTATGAAGCGCATCGGCATGCAAGACCATTACGGTGAAAGTGGTGAGGGCAACGAGCTGCTGACGCACTTTGGATTAGACGCCAAACATATTCGTTTGGCCGCTCATCATGTGGCTGGGAAAAAATAGGTTTCAACTGAGACCGTGCCACAACAGATAACAATTTACCCGCATTTTAAAAAGATACAGCGAATTGCCGATTATGAAGGCAGCCAGTATACTTAGATACAGAAAAGCATAAGTACTAAGGAGTGGGCATGGCAATTACATTGCAAGAGGTTCGACAAAACTGTCAAAAGGCACGTAGCCGCATGGCGCAAGCAAGAGCTGAGAAATGGGCTTTTGGGGCCTTTAATCTTGACGATGAGCCAACGCTAGAGGCGGTAGCACGAGCTGCAAAAGTTAAAAACGCGCCCGTTTTAGTAGAGGTGAGCCAGGGCGAGGTTGACAGCATTGGGCTGGCCAATGTGCGCGATATGGTTGACAATGCCAAGCGTGAGATGGGCGTAGAGATGTATATTAATCTCGATCATAGTCCCTCGGTCGAGGCTGCCAAAAAAGGGATTGATGCCGGCTTTGAGTTTATCCATATTGATGTTAGCCAGGCCAATCACAATGCCAGCGACGAAGAAATTATTGCCGCTACCCGTGAAGTAGTGGAGTATGCTCGGTTTACTGGAGCGCTTGTCGAAAGCGAACCTCATTACTTTGGTGGCAGCAGTAATCTACATACTGAAGCAATTGATTACACCGAAATCCGCAAAACATTTAGTACACCAGAGGGCACAAAACAGTTTCGTGACGCAACCGGCATTGATACTTTTGCGGCTGCAATTGGCAATTTGCATGGTAAGTATCCCGTACCCAAAAAGCTTGACCTAGACCTCCTAAGAGAGCTTCGAGCGGCCGTTGACTGCAACATTAGCCTACATGGTGGCAGTGGAACTCCAGCTCACTATTTTCGTGGTGCGGTAGAAATCGGGGTTACTAAAATTAATATTAATAGTGATATGCGCATTGCCTACCGATTGGCGCTTGAAAAAGCACTCAAAGAGCGGCCAAACGAATATTCGGTCGCCAAACTTATTGAGGAATATGTTATTCCAGAAGTACAAAAGGTAGTCGAAGACAAGATTGACACCTTTAATTCTGCTGGTAAGGCAGTTGTATAGGAGTGACGGGTGTGGCACAATGAGAGTAAGCATAAACAGTGTAAACAAAGGGTGGCAGGGTGAAAGAGCGTAAACAATTTGATGTACTGTGTATCGGCGATATCGTAACAGATATTTTTATCAAGCTTTTGGACGACCAGGCACATACTTACAAAAATGAACAGGGGGATTGGCTTGCCATACCGTTTGGTACCAAACTACCATTTCACCACAGCGAAACGCTGAGTGCCGTTGGTAATGCTGCTAACGCAGCTGTGTCATGTGCTCGTTTGGGGTTACATGTTGCTTTTGATACCAATGTCGGCGGTGACCAAGCGGGCCGGGATATGATTGTGCAACTTGAAAAAGAAGGGGTAGACCATAGTCTAGTGCACGTGAACCCAAAAAAAGTAAGTAATCTGCACTTTGTGCTTTGGTACAAAGAAGAACGAACAATATTAATTAAGCACGAAGAGTTTGATTACCGCTGGCCACACCTGCGCAACTATGAGGTTCCTCGATGGGTGTACTTTAGCTCGATTTCTGAAAATGCACTCGATTATCATGACGAGGTGAGCGACTGGCTCGACAGGTACCCAGATGTCAAGCTAGCCTTTCAGCCCGGCACATTCCAGATGAAGGCTGGCGTAGAACGGATGAAGCGGCTCTATGCACGCGCCGAGGTGATGATTCTTAACCGCGAAGAGGCAGTGTTTGTTACGGGTGGTGATTACGACAACCTTCACGACTTGATAGATAGATTGCATAGCTATGGTTGTAAAATGGTGGTTATTACCGACGGGCCTGCCGGTGCTTACGCCAGCGATGGTCAAAACCGGTTTAAAATGCCCCTATATCCTGATCCAGCTCCACCATATGAGCGCACTGGTGCTGGTGACGCATATGCCTCGACACTTGTTGCCGCCTTGGCTAAGGGCTATAACCTAGAGGGCGCATTACAGTGGGCGCCAATTAATTCAATGAGTGTTGTGCAAAAGGCTGGTGCGCAGGCGGGGTTGTTGACCGAGCGTGAGCTTGAGATGTGGCTGCGTAAGGCGCCCGACTGGTATCATCCCTCACCGTTCTAGGAGGTGCAGTGCATTGTCTTCACCCCATTTCATTCCTACTTATCTGTTAGATACTACCTCTTTTCACTTCATTAGCCTAGGCTTCATTTCAAAGGCGGCGAAGCCGCTCCCGCGTTACTTTTGTACCGGATAAAACCCGGGGTCACCATGAAACTTGTTCCATGGGGTGGAGTGTAAGCAAAAACCTCGACACACTTCCAGCTCTTGGCTTGTGTGTTGTTCGTTGTAACAACTGATGCGAGAACTCCTCATGGCACTCGTTGCCACCGGCAACAGGTGCCATTCGTTACGCAACTCGCATCACCTGTTGGAAGTTGTTACAAGCGAAAACCTTTGTGTTTCCGACGCCCAATACTCTAAGCCCGACGCTCTATCCCCCATGTCCTAAGTTCCCTGTGCTTCACTTGCGGCCCCGCTCTGATAGCTTCTCCTGAGCAAAACCTAAGCCATTCTTGTGTTTAACCTTGTGCAATCCCTATGTCACCTGTCGCGCTTGTGGTAAAGTGTACGTAGTTATGTCGAGGGCACTTACACAATTATTGGGGGTTGACGAATCGGCTTTTCGCCTAAGATTGCGCACACTAGAACGCATGACAGGCAACCCAAGCACAGACATCCGCTTGGCAGTGGATGTTACGCGCGGAGTGCAGCAAAAAATGAGCGAGCTTGGGCTTGACCCAAAAGATACCACTGGTCTTGAGCTTTATCATGTCTTGCAGCAAAAGTTACAAACTGACGAAGTGAGCATACGAAGAGCATTGGGAATCGACGAGACTGCAGATGTTAAGCAAATAATATCTGTCGTACAAGATGCTTTACAAAACCAAATACAACATAGCCAAGTGTTTGTCTTAAAGCATACCTCGCTAAGACGCATTCTAAAACAGCTTAAGCCCAAAGCTACTATGAAGGCACTTGGGTATCGCAGCCAAGAAAGTATGTTTAAACATGAACCAGCGCCTCAGCTTTTGGCAGCCGCCTGTATTGTAGAGTCGACAGCATGGCATGAACAACGCAGCAAAGCCTACGGCAAACTCCAGGCTAATGATTTTGAACTACGTGATGTTAAATTTTTTGCACCTGTCATTAAACAATGGCCAAAATTGGCCGAGCGCTACACCACAAGATTACGCCAACACATGATGGTTTTGCCCGAACTTGGCGCCGTGGTTATTATGCCACCTAGTCACGATATGATTGGCCTGGTCATTACTTCACTGGTGCTTGGCAACCAAGCAATGAATGATATTCGTTCGATGAGTACCTATCTTAAGCTTCATCAGGTACAGCCTGACTTTGCCAAAACGGTACAGGCAGCGGTTGCCAAAGAGCCAATCCTAACTGTTGAAGCAAGTGGCCAAGAACTGCCCTGGAAGCTGCTACATTGGTTCTATGCGCACAGTTCCAATACACCGCTGCCACTCGCGTTTGAGCCGCACATTCAGGCAGAAGATTTACGTTGGCACGGGGTAGAATCGTCACTTTCAACCATAGACAATTCTATACAATTCTGGCAAGATAGCGCCGCTTTGGGTTTGGTTGATGCGCGTGGAGACGTGGTTTCTTGCAATTTGCTAGATGTGTCGGTAGCTGTTTGTAATGGGCTGTCGTATGCCGATAGAATTGTTAAGCATATGCGTAGTAGCCTAGAAAGAGAACTCATTGGCCGTTACATGGGTCACACTCATTTGCAAACTGCGATAGACGATAGCCTGAACAAGCATTTTTCTAACGAACTCGCCGTCGACTAGTTATTATTTATCGTAACCTTTTTTAAGAATGCGACGTGCTAGCTTAAGGTCATCGGTCATGACGTAGAGTTTTTCGTCACCAGGAGAAATGAGCTCATTCTTCAACAAATGTTTTTTAACAAATTTATCGATGGGTTTCCAATATTTTTTACCAATCAAAATAATAGGTACGCGGGGCATTTTGCCGGTTTGAATGAGCGTAATCACTTCAAAGAACTCGTCAAGGGTGCCATAGCCACCCGGAAAATACACAAAGCCATGCGCATAAAAGGTCATCATTACTTTGCGGGTAAAAAAGAAGTTAAAGGCGAGACTATCTGAAGTATATGGATTAAGGCTTTGCTCATGAGGCAGTACAATGTTGAACCCAATTGAAACATGCTCGTCCTCAAATGCACCTCGGTTACTGGCCTCCATAATACCACCGCCCCCACCCGAAAGTATGGCAAAACCATCTTCAGACAGTCCGTCGGCAAGTTCACGCGCCCACTGGTAAGATTTGAACCGAGGGGTTAGACGTGCAGATCCAAAAAAGGTAATTCGTTTTGGGTATTTTTTGAGGATTTTAAAGGCTGCTTCAAATTCTTCGTCGGCGGTGCGTAGTTCACGTGTCGATTTGGCAATGGCAGCTTTTTGATCGGGGGTCATCTCCCAGACTTTGTTTTCGTGTTTGTGTGTATGCGACATAGAGTCTTAGTGTAACGCGTTTAGGCTTATTTTTAAATGATTGTGCTTGTATGGAGGGAGGCTATACTGCTAAGCAAGACTAACGCAATGGAGTCAATTATGAAAAAGTTAGGCAAGGCACAAAAAGGTTTTAGCATTGTTAAGACACTCTTGCTGCTGATTGTTGCCGCTATCATTGGCTTCACCAGCTGGTTCGTATGGAATACTCAAAGGTTGGCATCCCAAACTCTGGACGACTCAAACGCAAGTGCACCAATAGTAAAGAGCACTAAGACAGCCAAAACAGAACTATCAAAGTTCCAACAAGTATCCATTGACAAGGGTGCGGTGACGATGAGTGTGCCAAGCGATTGGACGGTCAAAAGTGTGCCACAAAAAACTTATCGTGCTGACGATGCGTCTGGTGCCTACAAAGATGAAACGACAGAAATAACTACCGTATCTTCTCCAGATAACAAGGCCTATGTGAAGTTTGAGGGATTCATTGGTGGCTTAGGTGGCGCCTGTAACCCTGCAGAGGTGGGCAGTATAGAAAAGGTGGTCAAACAATCTTTGCCAAATGCGAATGGCTATGAGTTTGTTCAATATTTCAATACCCAAGGTAGTTATTCTGCAGGCATGATGAGCCAAGAAGAGGCCGCACGCGCAAAGAATGGCGCAAACTACTGCGATGTTGCTATGGCAGGGTTTAGCCCTGGTTTTTATATTGGCGCCACTAGACTGTATATAGGCTATGGCATTCCTACCGATGAGAATACCGGCATGCTATCAAGTGCACAATATGATAAATTTGTCAGTTCCAGGGCATATAGCCAAGCCAAGGCTATTATATTGAGCGTCAAGAGGCAATAATATCACTACTGCAATGATGTACAATACCTAGATGACCTCATTTCAGTTAAAGAGTAACTATAAGCCCACGGGAGACCAGCCAGCAGCAATACGGCAGCTGACTGACGGACTGAAAAATGGCGTCAAAGAACAAACGCTATTAGGCGTAACAGGTAGTGGCAAGACCTTCACTATGGCGAACCTGGTCCAGAACATCCAGAAACCAACGCTGGTGCTTAGTCACAACAAAACCCTCGCTGCTCAGCTGTATAGTGAGTTTAAGCAGTTTTTTCCAGATAATGCCGTGCACTACTTCGTTAGCTATTTTGACTACTACCAGCCCGAAGCCTACATTGCTCGCAGCGACACCTACATCGAAAAGGACAGTCAAATCAATGAAGAGATTGACCGCTTGCGCCATGCCGCCACCGACGCACTGCTCAGCCGTCAAGATGTGTTGATTGTTGCCAGCGTTAGTTGTATTTACGGTATTGGTTCGGTCGAAGATTACGATGGTTTGTCGGTGAACATTGCTGTCGGCGAACGTCGAGTGCGCGACAAGTTACTTCGGCAGCTGACCGACATTCAATACCAGCGCAATGACGTCGATTTTCATCGAGGCACCTTTCGGGTGCGTGGTGATGTAGTAGATATATTCCCGGCCGGCGAAGAGCTGGCGTATCGGGTAGAGTTTTTTGGTGACGAAATAGAACGCATCACCCAAATCGACCCGCTCACTGGCGAGATTACCAAAAAACTCGACCGCTATAAAGTATTTCCAAGTAGTCATTACGTGACGCCACAAGAAAAGCTCAAAGTCGCACTTGGACAAATTGACAATGAGCTTCAGCAGCGACTGGCGTTGTTTCGGAACGAAAACAAACTCCTCGAGGCGCAGCGACTTGAGCAGCGCACACGGTTTGACCTAGAAATGCTTGAGGAAACAGGCTTTGTAAAAGGCATCGAAAACTATAGTCGCTACCTAACCAACCGCGAACCAGGTGAACAGCCGGCTACGCTCCTCGATTATTTTCCCGATGATTTCCTGATGTTGATAGATGAAAGCCATATGACCATGCCGCAGCTGCGGGGTATGTATAACGGCGACCGTGCCCGCAAGGAGATACTGGTTGAACATGGCTTTCGCTTGCCAAGCGCGCTCGATAACCGGCCACTCAACTTCACCGAGTTTGAGCGTCATGTCAACAAAGTTGTTTATGTGAGTGCTACGCCAGCTGAGTATGAGCTGAGTCGCAGCCCAGAGCCGGCCCAGCAGGTGATACGCCCAACCGGCTTACTCGACCCGCCCATCGAAGTACGACCCATTGATGGCCAAATAGACGACCTACTGGCCGAGATTCGCGACACCGTCGCTAAGGGTGAGCGTGTACTCGTAACAACATTGACCAAACGCATGAGCGAAGACCTGACAGAGTATCTCAAAGAGCTTAATGTTAAGGTTGCTTACCTGCATAGCGATGTTGATACGCTCGATCGCACCGATATACTTCGTGATTTACGCCTTGGCGTGTATGACGTACTAGTGGGCATTAACTTGCTCCGCGAGGGCTTAGACCTACCCGAAGTATCGCTAGTCGCCATACTCGACGCCGACAAAGAGGGCTTTTTGCGCAGCGAACAAGCACTTATACAAACGGTCGGCCGAGCGGCGCGTCACGAGAAAGGTCGCGTTATTATGTACGCCGACACCATCACTAAAAGCATGCAAAAGACTATCGACGAAACCACTCGCCGCCGCGCCATACAAGAAGCATATAACAAGGAGCACGGCATCAC
>JAGQNR010000001.1:242211-249558 GCA_020427985.1 Candidatus Saccharimonadota bacterium
GCATCAGTAAATCTATCGAGAAAGGTCTGCGCCCAGACCTACCCGAAGAAGCCAAGCGCGCCAAGCTCGATCTGAAAAAGATACCCAAAGACGAGTATAAGCATCTCATCAAAGACTTGTCGGCTCAGATGGATTTAGCCGCAGCCAACCTACAATTTGAGCAAGCCGCCGAACTCCGCGACCTAATCGCCCAAATCAAAACAGAGATGTAACTATGCGTGAGGGGATGGTGGTTTTGTGCGTGGGGACTCAGGCGGCAACGCAAAGATATTACTCAGTCTTTGAGTTTTCTTTCCTGAGTATTGTCTTTTGTGCTGCCGCGGAGATTGATCTAATAACCCAAAAATGGCAGAGACATTGACAGGCTCTTCATCGAAAGGCGACCAGGTGCTTTTAGTTGCAAAATAGTCATCTCCTAGATTTTCAACCCCAACAGCGTGAAGCCCTCCTACATCCAAACAGACAGCTGTACGGAACCCCCCCCATTGCAAGCTTAGTAAGAATGTTTTGGAGTTCAGATTCTCTACGGGCTCTATACTCCATTTGTGTGCCCGTTTTTAGGCCTAGCTCTGCTCTGGCGCGACCCATAACATTGCGAGAGAAAGCTACTATATCTGGTGCTATATAAGGAATGGCTTCGCCGCCTCCGGCTACATATACATTCCGCAGGTTGTCATAGTCTTCGTAAGTTTGTGTTGAAACGCCTGCAAATTGGCTCGTTCTGTCGAAAGCCGCCAGATAGCACGTCCCTGTTGTGGGACCTGTGACGCCCATTTGCAAGTTTCTTTAGTAAGATAATTCGCTCACGTATTTATTATAACACAAAGACAACAATAAAGCAATATTCTTTTACAAGCAACCGCTATCATCAATCTAAATTGAGCGCTATTTGGTTGAAACGGAGGATTTCTTTGGCGAGTTTGGCGGCTGCGTGGTGGGGATGAAGCATGAGCTCGTGCCCATGACGGGGAATGGTCACCACCCGTAGATTGCTGGGGTGTCTTTTGGCAAGCTCGTCCCACAGCTCGTGGTCTGCGACTTTGTCTTTCTCGCCCACTACTACAAGTGTTGGATAGACTTCTATAGCTTCTTCGAGGTGTTCTACACTGGTCGACCCAAGCAGGTGAAGCGCCTGGTGAGTAATGTGTCGAAGGTTGCGCATACTATCTGTTGCCCACTGGCCAATACTTCCAATTTTGGACAGTTTTTCTTCCATGCCACCAGACGCAAACTCACGTGCGCCATCGGCAACCATCTGCCGTGTAAACGCCTGTATAAACCGGGGGTCAAGAGTGCCTACTCGCCGTATCGCAGGGGCAAACAGTACCTGCCCCGCTATGGCAAGCGGTTCGGGCGAATGCAGATTTTCGTAGGCAATATCTCCGAGGATGATTGCACCCATAGAGCATCCTAGCAAGAGCTGTTTTTGATTTCTAGGCAAAACATTTTGCAATAGGGCAAGTCGTTCTTGTACAACCGCTTCGCGCCGATCGGCATCGCGTGCACCAGGAATGCCAATAGCATTATGACCAATTGACAGCAATGTTTGTAGCTGTGGAACAGTGTGTAGGAGCGTAGTTGCGCGTACTCTTGCAAGATCTAGAGTGACATTTTCGCTCAAACCTGGTAACTGAACAAGTCCTATACCGGTCGCTTTGTCTGAGCGCGTTTGCTCGAGCAAATAGGACGAGCCATGACGTACCACATATGCCGATGCATGCAACGAAGAAGTCCCAAGAGATGAGGACGGAGTGCTACATTTCAGAAGTTCTATGCCAGTTACCCTTGCGCCGAGCTGAGGGTCGTGCAGTTCTGATAAACAGGAGGCAACAAGGTTTGGAGATTGCGTTTTGCTTTGCATGCTGGCCTTTGGCTGTCACTGTAGACCTTACCTCCAAAATTGTAAAGAGCCATACGCCGTAGTGTCGACTATTGCTCAGTCATGCACGTTTATTCCAAAACCATACTCATGGCCAACAAATTCATTGCCGGTTTTTTTACTTACCACTTGCCACTGATTGTTTGCTTTTTTCTTTGCGGCAGGTATTTGAGTGTGCGTCTGGCTGCGGTATTTTTTTGGTTCCGACTTTGCTGCCATATTGGCTAAACTATCAAGCACACACCAGCTACCAAATTCTCCAGTACTTTTGGCGATGCCGGCGCCAAAGCCACCTAAGAATAGCGCGCCTATGACAAAGGCTGGATAATTAATGTTTGAGCTTTCTTTCTTCTTCCAGTCTGCAAGTGCAGTTTCGGTGCTTGTAGTTAAGTTGCTGGCATTTTTAAGGGTGGTGAGCGTGTTCTCGCCGCACACAGCCTCACTATTGCCTGTGGCTATTGTTTCATCGGGGTGTGTTTGAAAATCTGCTCGGTAGGCAGCAATGAACGCCGAACAGTCATTTGGCAGCGTAAGAACAAAGTCCATCTCGGCTCTGTTTGCTTTCTTATAGGTCTCTTCTGCTGTGATTATGCTATCTTGGCGTTGTTCGGCGCTCTTATGTGCTGCAATTCCCGACCCTACAAATGTCCCGACAAAAGCAATGCTCCCGCACGTAACACCTATAGCGTTACTCAGGCTCAATCGATAGTCGCTCTGTTTCGCAGGGCTAAGGCTATTGTAGTGTGAAATTATTACATTTGGAGATATCATAAAACAAGATTATACATCAAAAACAGAAAATTGTCAATAGTTACCAGAGACAATAAAATTGCTATACTAATAGAAATGAGTCAGTTATCTCGAGATGATGTATTAAAGTTGGCTTCGCTTGCGCGCCTTTCGCTCGGCGATGATGAGGTTGAGCAGTATCAAAAAGAGCTAAGCAGCATTTTGGCTTATGTCGAGCAGCTGTCTACAGTTGACACTGAAGGTCTGGCCCCCACCAACCAAGTCACAGGACTCACTAACGTTATGCGCGACGATCAGGTACAGAGCTATGGCTATGAACCACGTGATTTACTGAACAATGTTCCGATGACAGAAAAAAATCAGCTCAAAGTCAAGAGGATGATAGGGTAATGACATATATCATTGACCGTAGAGCATTGAACAGTAGCTTTTCATTTGTGACTGGCTTCTTTGCCATCAAATGCTATATGTCATATGGTCAATTGATGTTCAATGTTCAACGTTCAATGTTCAAGGAGTCTGCCTCATGAGCGCCTGGAAGCCGATTACGCAGCTTGCCGCAGATGTTCAGGCGGGGCGAACCAAGGCAGTAGACCTGGTTGAGCGGTCGCTAGCCGCGATTGCCGAGCATGAAGAATACAAAGCCATTATCGCTACGCTTAACGAAACTGCAAAATCCCGGGCGAAAGTTATAGATGAGCAAGTGGCAAATGGGGTAAAACTTGGCCGACTGGCTGGGGTGCCATTTATCGCCAAAGACAACTTTTTGGTATTTGGTGCCGAAACGACTGCCGCCAGCAATATCTTACGTGGGTTTACGGCGCCCTATCAGTCAACCGCTATTGAACGCCTCGAGGCTGAGGGTGCAATTTGCGTGGCCAAGGCTAACCTTGACGCGTTCGCACACGGTAGCAGTACCGAAAACTCTGACTTTTTTACCACCCTCAACCCGCACGATAAAACTCGCGTACCAGGAGGCAGTAGCGGCGGTTCGGGCGCGGCGGTGGTATTGGGCCTAGCGCCATTTGCGCTCGGTTCTGACACCGGTGGGTCTATCCGCCTTCCAGCTAGCTTTACCGGTTGCGTCGGTTATAAACCTACCTACGGCTTGGTGAGCCGGAGCGGGGTCGTGGCTATGGGTAGTAGTCTTGACACCATTGGGCCTCTCGCCATGGGTGTCGAGGACGCTGCACTTGTGCTTGATGTCATGGCCGGCAAAGACCCGCTCGACAGTACCACGATTGCTAAAGACCCAGCCGGGTATGTGCTGCCCACGCAAGCCCTTGACCTCACTGGAGTTACTATTGGCGTTATTCAAGAATATATGACCGATGCGCTGAGTCCCCCCATCAAGTCAGAGGTTGAGTCTGCTGTTGCCAAGCTACGTGCTGCGGGTGCAAAAATTACCCAAGTGAGCCTACCCAGTCTGCCGCTTGGTCTGGCAGTGTACTACGTATTATGCCCGGCCGAAGTCAGCAGCAACCTCAGCCGCTATGACGGCCAGCGCTATGGTTCTTTTACCGCGGATGCCCAAAACCTCTTTGATAGCTACACTCGGACGCGCGAAACTGGCTTCGGTGCTGAAGCCAAGCGCCGGATTATGGTGGGCACTTATGTGCTTAGCAGTGGCTACTATGATGCCTACTACAAAAAAGCCCAAACGGTTCGTACTAAAATCATCAATGAATTTGCTGCCGTGTTCAATAAGGTTGATTATTTGCTGGGGCCAACCGCTCCAATGACAGCCTTTAAGATTGGCGAAAATACCACAGACCCGCTGCAAATGTATCTGGCAGACATTATGACGGTCTCGGCTAACCTTGCTGGTGTACCGGCTATTAGCATTCCATGTGGTTTGGCTAGTGGCCTACCCGTAGGATTGCAGCTTATTGCTCCGCAACACGCTGACCGCAAGCTTTTGCAGCTTGCCCAAAAAACTGAGGAACTTCTTTCATGACACAACTAAATTCCTTATTTGACTACACAGGCCCTTTGTCGCTTGGGGCATTTGGTCTGCTGTGTCTGGGGATGATTATCATTATGATTCGGTCTAGGCGTCCCCAATCACTCCATACCGATTACTACCAGAACGAATGGAAACATATTGAGAGCCGTCTCAAAGACAAAGACAAGTGGGCACTCGCTATTATCGAGGCCGATGATCTGCTTGACCACGCTTTACGCACTCGCAAGTACAGGGGCAAAACTATGGGTGAGCGTTTGGTAACTGCCCAACATGACTTCAGCAGCAATAATACAGTATGGTTTGCCCATAAACTTCGCACCAAAACTGAACACGTCGAGGCTCCAAAGCTTAATAAAACCGATGTCAAAGACGCGCTGCTCGGCATTCGCCAAGCCCTGCGAGACATAGGGGCGCTGCTATGATAGGCCAAGATATACGCAGTGCCTACACAGCTACTATTGGTATTGAATGTCATGTGCAACTTAAGACGCAGACCAAACTATTTAGTGGAGCCAACAACGATGCTCGTGAAGCCGCGCCAAACACTTTGGTTAACCACATTGACTTTGGCTTGCCCGGTGCACTACCCGTACTCAACCAGGCTGCCGTAGCGCTCGCTTGCAAAGCTGCACTTGCCCTAAACACTGAGCCGCAGCGGTTTAGTAAATTTGACCGTAAACACTACTTCTATCCGGACTTGCCCATGGGGTATCAGATCACGCAGTTTGATGAACCGATTATCCTCGGGGGTTACATTGATATTGCAGTCGATGGCGAAACAAAGCGCATCGGCATCACCCGGGCACACCTCGAGGCCGATGCTGGCAAGTCAACTCATCCAGCTGGTGCCAATTATAGCCTCGTCGACCTCAACCGTGCCGGTACGCCACTGCTCGAGATTGTCAGTGAGCCTGTCATGCACTCAGCAGCCGAGGCCAAGGCCTATGCGCACGAACTGTACCTGCGAATGCGATACGCTGATGTGTCAGAGGCAAATTTGTACTACGGTAATATGCGATTTGATGTCAATGTTAGTGTGAGCAAGACCAATGAGCTGGGAACGCGCACTGAGACCAAAAACCTTAACAGTTTTCGTAGTATTGAGCGGGCAGTCGAGTATGAAATTGCGCGTCAAATAGAGCTGCTCGAACAAGGCGATCCGATTGTTCAGGAAACGCGTGGCTGGGACGACAATGCGCTTAAGACCTTTAGTCAGCGTAGTAAAGAAGACGCCCATGACTATCGCTACATGCCCGATCCAGACATCCCTCCGGTGTTGCTGAGCGATGAATACGTTGCTGAGATTGCCGCAAATATGAACGAGCTACCCGATGACTTCCGGGCTAAGTTTGCCAATATTGGACTCGATGCGCAGACCACTGAGGATGTGCTAGCAGACCCTCAAATAGCCCGTTTGGTGGGTCTGGTTTATGACGATGCGGGTGCCGAGCATGCCAAGCGCGTAGCATTTTGGACCATGCAGCCTCATAGCAACGATAGTCAAGGAAATAGTCAACTACAATCTGAAAATGGAGTAAAACCTAAAGAAGTAGATGAGGCATCCCAGGTAAAAAACCTCATTGCACTCAGCAAAATGGTGAGTGCTAACCAGCTCAGTTCTACGGCCGCCAAGGAAGTGCTAGCCGACATGCTGCAAAGCGGCGATGCGCCACAGTCGATTGCCGAGGCCAAAAACTTGCTTCAGGTGAGTGACGAAGGGGCCATCCGAGCTATTGTGCAAGCGGTACTTGCGGCCAATCCTAGGGCGGTAGACGATGTACGGGCGGGCGAGATGAAGGCTATCGGATTTTTGGTCGGACAAGTCATGAAAGAGTCACGCGGCAAGGCCAACCCAGCCCTCGCTACCGACCTCATCAAACAAGAGCTTAGTTTATAGTACTTTATTTTTGCTTTCATCGGCATCAGCCACACGCTGCAGATAGCTCCCGAGTGTTTTGAGTCCAAAGATGATAGTACTTTCTGGCCACGGTCGGCGGATGTCTTCTATAGTTGTGTTGTACACTTCCGCGAGCATAGCGGCTGATTCGTCCGAGAGCTGAGGTTGACGACGGTTTACTGGACAACCTGAGGTTGTTCCTGTTTGATAATTGTCCTCTTCCATATAATGTTTAAGCGCGAAAGCAGCTCTTTCGTTCCGAGTCTTTCGTGAACCTACGAGGTACTGAGTAGTTGACGGAGTAAAATCAAAGGTTGATAAGCGGGTTTGCTGTTCATATTTGAGGACGTAGGGAAATTGTGGTCGTCGAGGGTTGTATATGTCATTTTCGGTCATGGGCGTTACACTCATCGGTCCCCAGAGTCCATTAGCAGTTAATGCCGATTTGCCCACAACAGAATGAAACCATTTTGACTTATATATGTTTGCAATATCTGAGAGCGATTCGTAGAGTGGCATGGTCGCTTCAGGACGTTCTTTGTTGGCTAGATGCAACAGGTTGACTGGAAAGAAAAGAAGCGTCTTATAGCCTTCGTCAATCGCATTTACACTGCCTTCAAAGGTGTACTTTCTAAAAGAATCTTGCATACGGGGTGTTAGTAACATATGCAAGCGTCTTGTAGGCAATGGCGTATTATTTTTAAGCCTCTCTAGTGCTTCATTGGCCTGAAATATTGGCGCATAGGTCTCGTTTCTAAAAGGAGTCTGAAATTCGGGAGCTTCAACAACTCTATCAACTTGCATATTTCGGCAAGTATCAGGTAAGTTGCTACGGATTTCGCGGTCGCATATGAG
>JAGQNR010000020.1 GCA_020427985.1 Candidatus Saccharimonadota bacterium
CTGAGCCTGGGCAAAATTGCGAACCTGATCCTGGGCAAAGCGGATGTCGGCAATTTCCCGCTCGGACAGTTCGGCAATCAACGCATCGATTTCTTCCTGGCTGAGTTTGAATGATTTGGGCGAGTAGTTGTCGAATTTTTCCGACAATTCGCGTACCGCAGCATCCCCCCTTGCCTCAATCTCCTGCAGCGTGGACTCAACTATGGATCTTGTCTTCGCATCGTCTTCAGCCCTATCCGACTCGGGCTTCCCTCGTTTGAGATACGTCACTGACATTTCATTTCCTTTCGAACTGAATTTGCATATTCAGCGCTTTCCAACCTTCAGTCGGTCAAGTGCTGGGATTTCTTGAATGCGGCCAGACGGCCAAGAACGGCATCGCGCCAGGCGCGCCGCTCCGCCAACTCATCCGCTGGAAGGATTGCCCGCCTTTCCTGCGCCGCCTTCCTGATAACTTCATCCGCCCATGGGCCGGGCGGCGGTGTTCTCACCATTCCCGCATAGAGACCGCGAAGACGCGCCGCATAATCCTCGATGCCACCCGGCGCGTTCAGATCGATCGTTTCGAACGGACCCATGAATGACCAGCGCAGCCCCAGCCCATGCGCAATCGTGGCATCTATATCCGCAAGACTGGCGATACCTTCCTCGTAAAGCGCCCAGGCTTCGTTCAACAGCACTCCCTGCAAGCGGTTGAGAACAAACCCGTCAATCTCGCGGGTTAACCGCACGGGAACCTGCCCGACATCCCGCATCAGATCCGACACGCGCTCGACGGCCGGTTCCAGAGTCCATGGCGCAGGAACGATTTCCACGACCGGCACCAGATGAGGCGGGTTCACCGGGTGCGCTATCATGAAGCGTTCGCGGTTGCTGCATTCCGAGGTAAATTGCGATGCAGGAATACCGGAAGATGACGAACCGACAATTGTGTCAGATCCGATGACCGCATCGAGCGCCAGGCTTACTTCGGTCTTGGCTTGCACTGTTTCGTAAACGGATTCCTGAACATAGAATACGCCATCGACAGCATCCGCGAGCGTGTCGAGAACACTGATCCTAGACAGAATGTCTCCGGATTCCGAAACGAGCCCTGCACTTTCCAGTTCGTGCAAGCTCTTTTCAGCCCATGATGTCAAACGCCCGCGAACTTCCGCAGATGGATCGTAGGCCTGCACCGAATAGCCTGCCCGTGCAAAGACAAGCGCCCAGCCCGAGCCTACCAACCCTGCGCCAACAACGGCTATTTTTCGATCTGCCGTCATCAGGATACTTTCGAGGATTCGCCATCCGCGAGACAGATCTCGGTTATCCTGAGGCCTTCAGCGGAAATGCGTGAAGGGAAAGTGTCATTCAGACGTTCCTCGTGAATCGGGATGACCCGGCGGGATTCATATCCGACCTGCGACATCATTTCTTCAGTAGCCAGAATCAGGTTTGCCTGACTGCCGACTGCAAGTCCTACCGGCGTATACATCTCCTCGACGTCGACGACTGCGCCATTATTGCTCAGATTCTCGAACTGGTAGACGAGGTCACCTGCCAGGACCCAACTGTCCTCGGATTCCTTCTTGCCGTCATTGCGAACCGTAACCCACATCGATCCCCAGGTGTGACTGTCCGGAGCGGCATGCAAATCGATACCCGGCAAAACATCTTCCATGGCGCCATCCACGGTGACAAGGCGCCTGTCGCGGGCCAGATCCACACCGCGCACGATATCGCCCGGATCGACAGCAACCATCATCCAGCGCATCCGATCGGGAAGCGACATTGCCCAAACCCATTTTGAGATTTCCCGCTCCTGAATGTAGAACTTGGCATTCGGGAAATCCTCGACATTGCCGAAGTGATCGAAGTGTGCGTGGCTGATGAAACAGGTATCCACATCCTCCGGCCTGATACCGATTTCGGCCAGAACGGTTTTCGGGTCGCGCCAGTTCTCGACCCCGAAGCGGTCGCCAAGTGTCTTGCCGTATTCCTTGTCGTTGTAGCCAACATCGACCATGGCAATGTGATCGCGTCCCTTGATCACAACATAGCAATAGGGCAACTTCACATAACCTTCGTTATGGGCCCCATACAGCACACCGCTTTTGTGGTATTTGGGCACATAGCAGTACTCCAGAACCCAGATCGAATAATCAGCCATCTTTTCCTCCTTGAAAGTTTGAACCCTGTTTGAAGCCTTACCGGCCACAGCAACAGGCGTGCGAAAAATCAACCATTTCCAACTTCGCCTTTGCCGAACTTGCAGCCTGTAGATGCGTATAGGCCCGCTTGATCTGCAGCCCTGCGAGGTCAAGCATTTCGTTCAGCGTCGCCTGCCCGCGAATTTCTGAAAACGTTCCCATCGCGAGGCGGCAAAAATCGAGCGCGGCTTCGAGTTGAGCCTTGTGTTCAACCGTGCCAGCGGGGGCGGAAAGCGACGACAGGCGTTCGGAGGCCTGCTTCCAGCGCGACTCGCAGTTCTGAAGTTCCGGCAAATCCCGTATTTCACGCCTTTCGGTAAGCCGCGCCAGGATGGCGAGACCGGACATCTGACCTATGATCCGGCGAAGATCCTCATAAATCGGACGGCAATTGGCTGCATAGCGGGCAACCTCGTCAGAGCCGAATACCACGGCAAGTTCATCGGGAGATGGAACCGCCTTGGGCATCGTGCCATCGAGCGACATCACGCAATCGGGTTTGTGCGTATGAGCCAGCCTGACAAAAAGTCGTGTTTCATCAACCATTGTGCTTCCTCCGGTCGGCAACGGTATCCCGCTCTACGAGAGGGCCCGGTGAAATATGCAAGATGCGCTGCTGGATATCTGCGGACGTGGCAAGTTCAGACGCCAGTTCGACGGTCGCTGCCATCATGATTTCCAATGGCTGGGCTATCGTTGTCAGCCGGTGTGATGGCCAGGCAGCCATGGCAATATTGTCATATCCGACAACGGAAATGTCTTCCGGAACACGAAGGCCCACACCTTCCTGAACCCCTTCGATGAAACCGATTGCAACAATGTCGTTGGCACAGAGCACACCGTCGGGACGTTGGGGGAGGTGTTGTACGGTAAGACCGGCCTCGTATCCGGCCTCGTATGAGAACCTGCCCGCCTCAATAACTTGCGGCGGTTCAAGCCCGCTCTCCATGGCCTGGTCGCAAAACCCCCGCTGACGCTCAATATTTGTGGAAGCGTCGGGAAAGGCGGAAACATAGAGCAAGTTCTTGTGTCCAAGATCCGCCAGGTATTTCGCAGCGCGCCGGCCACCCTCGATGTTGTCACACGATACACCGTAGCCAAGCCCGTCAGCCGACAAGCGGTTAAAGAAAATGACGGGCGCTCCGGCAGCTTCACATCTTTCCCGGGCATGCGATTTGAGATTCGTGGCGAGAACAATCATCAGGTCGGGCTGATAGGTCAAAAGCAGATCAACCGCTTCGTCGATCCCGTCGGGCTGCTGCGCCGAAGCGAGCATCACGTTCATGCCCTGCTTTTGCAACAAACTCGTCAACCGGGTCATGACCTCCGGATAGAACGGATTGGTCAGGTCGGATACCACCATACCAACGATCTGGGTCTTCTTCGTGATCAGGCTTTGCGCAAAAGGGTTGGGGCGGTAACCGATCTCGCCAGCCCTTTCCAATACAGCCTTTCTCGTGGCATCGGCGATCACCGCATTGGGATAGAAGGCGCGCGATACCGTCGATACCGACATACCCAAATCACGGG
>JAGQNR010000021.1 GCA_020427985.1 Candidatus Saccharimonadota bacterium
GAATGAAAAGATACAAGTTACGCTACCCGGGGCTCGTGTTCTTTTTATATTTGTTAACTATCTTTCCAGCAACCATGAATGCAGTTCGACAGGGAGTGGCTGTATCTATTATGTTCTACGCATTCACGTTCATCCTCAATAAAAAGCCTCTCAAGTACACACTTTTAACACTGCTTGCAGGCCTGTTTCACATAAGCGCATTACTATTAATTCCATTCTACTTTCTTGGCAGGTTATTTGATGTTCAAAAAAGGAGCTTGCATAAACTACAACTTTTGGCAAAATCTAGATTCTTCATTCGCCTAGGATTAGTGCTGATTCTATTGTCCTTAGTTATGGCTAACGTCTTTACTCTAGTACTTGGCATACCTGGATTCGAGAAATACGAACTGTATCTGAACTTACCCGAAGAAGGATCGAACTACATATTCTACATTCGACTGTTTTTGCTCATCACAATATTACTACTCGCAAAATATACCATCTTTAAAGGCGATTACAGACAAAATGCATTTATCTTCGCTGGAGCGATGGTTGAAATAATCATTCTTATACTAGGCTTTGCTTCGCCCTTCATCAAACGAGAAGCTCTATACTTCTCGCCATTCTTGATTATGCTACTCCCTAATATTATTAATCTTTTAGAACAAAGAGTCCGGTATCGATTCACCTTATACACGGCCTGCCTCTTGTACGGCATTTCTTTCTTCACTGTGTCATATCTATTGTTAGACCAAGCAAACATAATCCCGTACAATTCTAGCGTGAGGAGCGTCGAATGATAAGCAAGCCTGCTGTTTCAGTGATCATGGCAGAGTACAACACTAACACAGTTGATTTGCGGGTGGCAATAAAAAGTATTCTTGACCAAACATTTAGAGACTTCGAATTCCTAATCGTAGACGACGGTGGCAGAAATAACCTGAAAAAAATAGTTGGTGAATTCAGAGATAGCCGTATACGCGTGATAAACAATAATGGGAATAAAGGCTTCGTTTATTCGCTAAATAACGCGATAAGACATTCAAGAACCGACTACCTAGTGCGCATGGATACTGACGATACCGTCACTAGTGACCGCATCCAGATCCTTTATAATTTCATAACTACACATCCGGAGTTCGATGTCGTATCAAGCAAGGCGGTAGAGTTTTCCGGAAACCAGACGTTCGGCACCATCGGCAAAGCTGGAGAAAAGACTAAGAGGGATGTTATGCGAGGTGATATGCCTATTCATGCGGCATCAATAATGCGCAAAAAAGCACTCGTAGATATTGGTGGATATAAAGAAAACTACCTGCGAGCTGAAGACTTGGTGTTGTGGTGTGACCTTCTGTTAGCCGGAAAACGCCTCTACATGCTTGATGATGTACTCTATCATTATCGTGTCAACCGTAGCGACTACAAAAAGAGGTCGCTGCGTTATAGAGGTGGCGAAATCCGTGCACGAATGTTCTATTATCCAAAACTAGGCGCCGGCCCTCTTGAATACATACGAATAGCTAAAAGCATACTAGCAGGAATTGCCCCAATATGGTTGATCAGGCTTTATCGGAATACAAGGAATAAGAATGATGAGTAGTAAAACAGTAAGTGTGCTACATGTCATAGGAAACATGAATCGCGGCGGCGCGGAAACCTTTTTGATGAATGTTTTACGAAATATTGATAGAAATAAATTTGAGTTCATATTTCTCTGTTACGGTGATGCAAAGTCTGATTATGAAGACGAAATTACTCAGCTTGGTGGAAGAATTGTCCGCACACCTGATGTTAAAGACGTTGGTATTCTAGCGCATATCCAACACCTGCGAAGGATTATTGCCGAATACAACATCGACGTTGTGCATGCGCACACCTATTACAACTCGCTTTTTTCGCTCATCGCAGCCACGCTTAGTGGGGTGCTTCGCATCGCTCACTCCCATAGTACACAGTCAGAGCCAAATCCAAACTTAGCAAAACGAGTCTACTTTTTAGTATCAAAAATCGGAATCGAATTGTTTGCGAACAAGTTCGTCGCCTGTGGCAATGAAGCTGGGCGCGCTTTATACATGCCATGGCGTAAGTTTCAAGTCATAAACAATGGAATAAACATAAAAGACTTTGTTTACGATCAGGATAATCGCAATAGCATTCGTACAGAATTGGGTATCAATAAAAATGCAACTGTGCTGATGCACGCTGGCCGCTTTGCAGAAGTAAAAAACCATGATTTTTTGATAGATACGTTTGCGGAATATCAAAAATACGACCCCAAATCACAGCTGATACTAGTCGGAGACGGCCCACTTAGGAAAAAAATGGAAGATAAGGTTGAAAAGCTTAATTTATCGAATGCGGTTAAATTCCTAGGGTTACGATCTGACGTTTACCGAATCTATAGCGCGGCAGACGCATTTGTCTTCCCTTCGATATTTGAGGGATTGCCAGTAGTTCTAATCGAGGCTCAAGCGAATGGGATTAAATGCATTATAAGTGACGCGGTTGATAAAAACGTCAAAGTAACAGATAGCGTGATATTTCATTCACTATCCTCAGGCCCCAAGACGTGGGCTCGGCACATTTTTGAAGCAAACAAAGCGCACGTAGATAATTCCCATATTCTTGCCAATGGTGCTTATGACATGTCGGCAAACATAGATGCTATCCAAATGATGTATAGCGAGGCCAGAAATGCCAAGAAATAAGAAGAATCAATGCCGAGAACTAAATTCTGACGTAATCACATCTGATTCCGGAAACAATCCTCTGGTAAGTTTAGTAGTCCCTGTTTTTAATGTTGAGAAATATCTGGATAGATGCGTGCAATCTATAC
>JAGQNR010000022.1 GCA_020427985.1 Candidatus Saccharimonadota bacterium
GGTAGCGCTCGGCGTTGGCGACCCACCACTCGCGGTTGTTGTTCAGGGCGAGCTCGGCGTAGAAGTCGACCGCGTCGAACGGAATGCCTGCAGTGGTCACGGCGTCATTGTGCACCCACGCCCCTGCCGGGGGCGTGGCGGCGTTCGCCGTAGCGAAACGCCCAATGGAGCGGTCTGCACAGACTTGCCCACAGCCGGTGGACGACTTACACGCCTGTCATTCCGCGCGGTGACACAACTCATTGGGGTCGGTCTTGTCCGGCGAGGGCGAAATTGAGACGAGCGACGAGGAATTGAGACGACGTGAGACTGAACCGGGTTTCGCGGGCAAATTGAGACGCGCGTCAAAGGGGTGCAGGTACCCAGCCCGAACTGGAGCCCTTTCAACCCAAGTTCGCAGCGCCATCCCCGTGGGTCTGAATCTCGCTCGCACGCTTGAAGACCTCGGCTGGAAGAGCGACATCAGCTCCCCCCAGTAGCTGCGGCGGATCAGTGAGAGCCGTAGCCTTCGCTGTATGGCGACCGATGACCACGACCGGTCTGTCACGTTCGTGCTGGCGGGCACCAGCCAGCACCTGACCCGCAGCGCCGTCGAGACACGGTTGGCCGGAATAGTGCCCCGGCCGGTGGAAACGTACGCCGTGCAGGTCAACGGCGTCTGGTACCCGGTACGGCAGGCATTCGCGATCGGCGCCGGGCTGGCACCTGACACGTTCAACTCACACACGGCCCGCCGTCACCTGCAGAACCTCGGTTTTGCAACACATGGGAACGTTCAGCACCGGGATCAGCCAGTCATCAATCCAGTCGACGAGAATCCTCCCGCGGTTGAACCAGGACCCATCTGGCACACCGAAGCACGCATACAGGCCGCCGTGGTTGCCAGCCTGCGCGAGCGTGGCTGGCACATCGCCTCCGAGGCAAACACCGCTACCCGTGAGCGCGGCATTGACATCGTGGCCACCAAACATCTGCGAATCGCGGGGATAGAGGTGAAGGGGTTCCCGGCCCGTACCTATGCCAACCCGGCGCGCAGCCGCGAAACGAAACCGACCCAGCCCAGCACCCAGGCCGGGCACTGGTATGGCCAGGCAGTTCTGGCTGCGATGCGGCTACGCACCCGCCAGCCCGACTACGTCAGCGCCATCGCGCTTCCGGACTTTCCCCGATATCGAAACCTGTTTGACGAAACCGCGTCCTCCCTGGCCGCCTGCGCCATTCACATGCTGTGGGTCCACCAGGATGGAAGCGTCGACGGACTGAACGCCCTGAACGAGGCCCCCTAGAGAGCCCAGGAGAAGGTTGTTGGCGAATCCGCCGACTGGCAGGCTCGACGTCCACACCCCCCAAACCCGCAAGGAGGACTGCACGTTGAGCTACTGGTGGGTGAACCAGGGAGAGAACTTCGAACGGGCGATCAAAGCTCACACACTGTGGACGCTGCAGGACCGGGGAGGCATCTGGTCCGCTGGACGCAAGGAAATCTTTGAACTCCGACCAGGTGACCTCGTGATCCACCACGCCCGCAAGGCGATCCGGGCGGTGAGCCAAGTCGCCGAAGCCGCCACCTCCGCCACCCGACCCGCCGAGAACCCACCCCGACCCGGTGAGAGCTGGAGCGACGTCGGGCAACGCGTCGAGCTGGACATCCTGCACCCCGTCACGATTCCCCAGACGCAATACGCCACCTTCATCAGCCACGGCAGCGGGACCACCGGACCACTGGGGGTCGACGGCATCGCCAAACGCCGCTACCTCGAGCAGATCGACACCCGAACCGCTCATGCGATCCTCGCCGCCTGCGGTGTCGAAGCCCCAGACCTGGCGCCCCTACCCTCGGCGTGGGCCGACGGCATTGACGCCACCGACTCCGAGGCACTCACCAAAGCTCGGCTCGAGCAGAGCAAGCTGCGCGCGTTCCTGCTCGGAACCAGCCCGACGGCCACCTGCGACCTGTGCGGCCGCATCTTGCCAATCGACTTGATCGTCGCCGCCCACATTCAACTCCGCAGCAAACTCACCGACCAGCAGCGACTGCAGTTCAAAGCTGTCGCGATGCTCGCCTGCACACTCGGTTGCGACGCCCTCTACGAAGCCGGCTACATCACGGTCAACAGCAACGGCATCGTCACAGCCGGGAAACCGCCACTCACCCAGGCACTCAGCAAGGCGGTCACCGGTTTGGCCGGCCGGACCTGCCCCAGACACAACCACCTCACCGCCGCTCACTTTGCAGCCAGACACGACAGCCTCATGACCGGTTGGGAAGGCACGTCGCCCGACTGATGCCAATCCCCCACACCTGTCACTCAGATCCTGGGGCGGCCAGCCGCTGAAGACAGCTAGCGTGTGATGCACCAAGTCGAAGGAGATCGCGTGGTTGCGCCCAATGCCGGGTTCGTGTGGAGCATCGCCGACATGCTGCGTGGGCCGTTCAAACCCAAGGAGTACGGCAAGGTGATTCTGCCGTTCACCGTGCTGGCACGTCTCGACGCCGTCCTCGCCCCCACCAAACGGGCGGTTCTGGAGTTGCTGCCATCGGTGGAGGGCCGGCCCACGTTGGTGAGGGAGCGGCTGCTGCGGGAGGCTGCCGGCGCCAGCTTCTACAACACGTCGAAGTACAGCTTGCGCAACCTGGGCGATCCGGCGCAGTTGGCCGGCAACCTGAAGGAT
>JAGQNR010000023.1 GCA_020427985.1 Candidatus Saccharimonadota bacterium
TAGAGAGCTTTATACGGCACCTTTTATCTGGGTATCTGCTGATAAGATGAATATTCAAAAGACTGAGTGGCAAGGTAAAACAAAGTATAAGACATACGATAAGTTCACTGTAACAAATATCCGCTACAACGATAACCGAGAGATTGACGGACTTGTAATCGTCAATGAAAAGACAAAAGCGATTGTCTACAAGTTGGGTGTGTGATGAAAGAGTTTACCAATAAAATGACTGGGGAGATGGTGGAGATTAAAACCTCCACCGCCCAAGATATTCTATACGCTTACCGATTAGCTAAAGAGTTCGAGGATCTAGGCAAGCGGATTAAAGACTACGTTAAAAAAGAAGTGCCAAAGATACTCGATGAGCAAGGACGCTCGCCGGAAGTAGACGGATATATCATTAAGAGCTACGAGTCGCAGCGCATGACCTATAACAGAATGGCACTCTATAACGCTTTTGGCGATGAGGACTTAGTACAGGAGTTCATGGACGTATCGAAAGGCAAGGTAGACGCTTATATCAAGGAACACGATCTAACACCTGAGCAGATAGAAACGCTACGCAGCGGATTAGAGCCTGCCGGTAAAGTAATTAACTCTGTACGATTGGAGAGAGTATGACAGACAAGCAATTAAAAGTATATTTACTGAATATATATAGACAACTATCTGAGGAACTTGAAAACGTAAAAGCAGAACTAGAAACTGACACTAAATACAATAAACCGTATAAAGGCTTTAGCGGCAATGAAGTGAGCTACTTCCCTATACTAGAGAGATTATCTGCTTTGGTAGAAAATATATCGTTCGACATTGACGCTCTAAAGGAAAATAAATGATAACAACTAGCGACGATCTAGTCTACGAAGAAAACGAAATAATCCAGTGGATACACGACTGGGCTAACGGTATAAGTGAAGAAGATTACGAACTGCTATAATACAAGGCATGAAAGGTGGAGATGATGAGTAAAAACAACTATGAAGTAGTAATAATAAGTGAGAGTATCGTTGGTTCTATAGTAAAGGATTTAGTGACATTTTTGATGTTCGCCGGACTTCTTTATTTTAACCATAAAGTACTATCTGGTAATGGGTGGATTGATTTTCTGTTTATTGGAATGGTATTCCTAGCTTTGCTAGGAAGAAACAGCGGCAGAGTTTTCAGTGGTAAGCGGGTAGACGCAATTAAATGGCTACAGTCTAATGGCAAAGACTTGCGCTAAATGTGGGAAACGCTGTTATGGAGAATACTGCCTACAGCACAAACCTCGCAAGCCTATAGCGACTATAACACCCATTAAAGCCCGTTCTAAGCCCCTACAAGCCACGAGAACTAAGAATACGGTAAGTAAGCAGTCTAAAGCCAAAAAGCCTCAAATAAAGCGGTCAAAAGCAAAAGAGCGAGCATGGAAAGCTTTTAGTGACTATATCCGGCTTAATGGCTGCATACAAACTACTGGAACTAGAGAATACGGAATATGTATCACCTGCTCAGAGCGTGGCGACCCGTCATGGAAACCATACAAAGACTTGCAAGCCGGTCACGCAGTCGGTGGGCGTGGTAATGCGGTACTGTTTCACGAGCAGTTAGTTGGATTACAATGTGGCTACTGTAACCGCAAACCACCTATGGGTCTAGGCGGAGATTACGGTAACTATGCGATCGCACTCATTAAACGCTATGGACTAGAGCAAGTAGAGGAGTGGCAAAAGCTCCGACACGACACGAGTGTAAAGTATTCAATAGCTGATTTACTAGAGATAGAGCAAAAATATAAGCAAAAACTATTGCTTTTGTAGCTTGCTTATGCTATATTAGAGACAGCTCGACGAAAGGGCAACGAACAACCAGCAAGCGATAGAGATGGTCGCACACCGCAAATACCGATAAGGTTACGCTGAGAGTTCAAAAACACATTAACAATTTGAGCGTAGTAGTGCTGGTAGTAATGAAGGAATAAGCCGAATTGCTGAGAAACACAACGAGTACCAGTAAGCCAGTTGTTGTGAATTGGCTCCGATGGATTGCTACCAGCACCATACGCTTAATATAAAAGAAAGGGTTACAATGATTGAAATTGACGCAATCAAAATCAATGACGATGAGCTGAAACAAGCCATCGCCAGCGCAAAAGACTTAAACGATAACGAGGCCGCATTTGCCGAGCTTGCCAAAGTGAGCCAAGTCAAAAAGCAAATCAAAGATGTGCTTGATACACTTGAGAGTATTGAGGCAGACGCCAAAAACGAAATTGACGGCCGTGCCAAAGCACTATACGGCAACGATTGGCAGGCTATTGCAGGCAAGGGCTACAAAATTACCCGATCCCGCACCGGCAGTGTTTACACGATTAACCCGGAAATCAAGCCACCCAAAAAGTACCTTGTGATTAAGGAAACAGTCAATACTAAATTGGTTGACGCCGAAGTTGAAGTAAACGGTAAATTGCCAAAGGGTATTGAAATTAACCCATCCCGCGGCACGATGATTAGGGTGACTATCAAATAATGAAAACGCTTAAATTGTCATACTCTATCATATCCAACTGGAAACAGGGGAGATATGAGGAGGCGGTAGGCCAGTACCTAGGCAAGCCGCTACCGGCCACGGACGCCATGGAGCTAGGTAAGCTATA
>JAGQNR010000024.1 GCA_020427985.1 Candidatus Saccharimonadota bacterium
GGATCGGCTCGGGTATGAAGCGGCCGCGGAGTTGGAGGCCAGCCCCTGGTGGCCCCACCTGGCCGCCGCGATCACCCACGCCACCGACCACGGACACCACCTCGAGAACCTGATCACCCCGACGGTGGATGTGTCCGGCTTCGATGACGCGTGTCAGGCGATGCTGTGGCGCACGCACCACCTCACCGCCCTCCCTCCGGAGGAGCAGGTGGAGCCGCCTCATCCCGATGAGGTGCCGCCTGAGGGGATCGAGGACATCGACTGGTCCACCCGCACCGTCGACCTCGCAGCCGCCGCAAGTTTGCGGGAGCGTACCGATCCGGACTTCACCGAGGTCGAGCTGCGGAAGGGGTTCGCGGCCGCCGACCGCTGGGCCGAGGCCCACCAGACCCCGCAGCGCCTCGCCCAGGTCACCGAGGCGGCGGCCGGGTTCTTCGAAACCCAGCTGCCCGGCTCGTGGAGCCACCACTACTTCTCGGAGCGGTTCGGGGAGGATCTCGCCGGCGACCCCCGGTTCCGGATCGGGCACGCGCCCGCGGGCTGGACGACGCTGGTCAGTGCGCTGCGGAAGCAAGGATTCGACACCGCCGAGCTGCTCGCCGCCGGGGTGGCCACCACCACCCGCCAAGGCACCGTGATCGACCGATTCCGCGACCGCGCCATCCTCCCCATCACCCACGAAGGCGTCATCGTCGGGTTCGTCGGCCGCCGGCACCCCGACGCCGACGACCACAGCCCCAAATACCTGAACAGCCCCGCCAGCCCACTGTTCGCGAAGCGCGACGTCCTCTACGGCCACCACCTCCTCCATGGGACCGCCACGCCGGTGATCGTGGAGGGCCCGATGGACGCGATCGCGGTCACCCTCGCCGGCCACGGGGCCTTCGTCGGCGTCGCACCGCTGGGAACCGCGCTGACCCCGGAACAGACGCTGCTGCTGCGCGACGGACCCACCCCGCTGATCGCCACAGACGCCGACAACGCCGGCCACGTCGCAGCCGAGAACACCTTCTGGCTCCTCGCCCAGCACCGCCTCGACCCACGCCGCCTGCTCCTCCCAGCTGGCGGAGACCCAGCACAGCTACTCCAACAGCACGGCCCCGACGCCCTCCACCATGCGCTGGCCGAGGCCACCACGGCGCAGGGGGAGCTGATGATCCGTGACCGTGTCACGTTCCTCCACCCCGCCGAGGCTGGCCGGCAGGTCGCCGAGATCATCGCCGCCCGCCCCCCAGCCACCTGGCAGCAGCACCAGGCCCAGGTGCCGGAGGAGCAGACTCGACACCTGGTGACGCGGATCCATGCCTGGACCACCACCCCGGCCGCGGCCGCCGACCACGCACGCGAACAGACCAGGGAGACACGCCGCCGCCTCGACCAGACCCCAGCCGACCGCTGGCAACGCTGGGCCGACCTGACCGGCCTGGCTGGGGTGGGGGAGTGGCCGCATCTCGCCGCCCGGCTCGACGAGCTCCACCACGCCGGCGCCGACACCACCCTCTTGGCCCGGCGGCTGGCGAAGGTCCCGGCCGCTGTGGCGGCCGCGACCCTGGCACGCCACGAGCCGGGGGCTGCGGTGCAGGTCGACTGGCGTCCCTGGGCCCAGGCCGTGAACCCGGCCCTGTTGGGTGAAGGGTGGGGGAGTGTGCAGGCGGACCTGACCAGGTTGCAGGCCGCCGGCACCGACCTCACCGCCCTGGCTCGGAGGCTGGCGGGTCGCGACCCGGAGAAGGTGGTAGCAGGGCTGCGCAACGTGCTGCGCAATCTCGCCAGCCAGAGGCCCACCGGTTCGAAGGTGTCGGAGGGGCCCGAGATGATGACGCTACAAGGACTGTGGAGAGGGGTGGGTCGCGATGATGGTTCACGCGGTGTGTGACCTGAGTTGGGGTTCTTCGAAGGCATGGCGTCTAGAAGTCGATCCCGCTATGACCAGCCCTCGCTTGAGGAGTTGTGGCTCAGCGCAGATGAGGAGTCCGTTGATGAATCAGTACGGCCGGTTCGCCGAGCAGTCGTGGCAGATGCTGGCCCCGGCCAGGTACGCGGCGTTGGAGGATCCCAACCACTTCTTCTCGACGTTGGGGCAGGAGGCCCAGACGCGGGTGGTGTGGCTGGCCGAGCAGATGCAGGGCCCCGACCCGCAGGGCGAAACCTATTGGGAGAAGGTGGGTCGGCTCAACGCGATCCGGATGCAGGCCGAGGAGATCGTCCGGGCCGAGATGCTGACCCCGGAACCGGAAATCCTGGAGGAGGACGACGAGAACGCGGGCTTCGACCCGCAGACCTCTTCGATCCTGCAGCTGCTGATGGACACTCACCACGCGATCCACGACAAGACGGGCCTGATCGAGGACCAGTAACCCCCACCCCACCAGCCCCTTCCTCGACCGCTGCCGCGTCCGCGGCCGGGCCGGTGGCCGGCGCGGTGGTGGGGTTTCGGGTTGGGGGGCAGGACGGTTTGGCGCCGTCGGGGGCGGTGGCCAGGTTCGATGCCAACGTGGCCGCGATCCGCGTCCTGCGCCGGGTGCAGGCCGAGGGCCGGCCTGCGACGCCAGGGGAGCAGGAGGTGTTGGCCCGGTGGGGGTCGTGGGGGGCTCAGGGCTTGTCGCAGATCTTCGACGAGTCACGCC
>JAGQNR010000025.1 GCA_020427985.1 Candidatus Saccharimonadota bacterium
AGTTCAGACCTAGAAACCCACTCGTTGTTTTTTAAACTTTTTACGGATTTGTTTGTAGTCAGACCACACAATAATGCCCGTCTTTAGGTTGGTCATATTCATAGTCATTTTGTAATAGACTGTTTTATCACGCCCAGCTTGTTGAACAATAGAGTCCAATCGACCGTTAAGAATAAAATCAGCACCGATTTGACCTCCAGGTCCTTTTTTAGTCTCGCGTGAAGTGGTTCCAGAATTTTGGTACTCATATTCTTCGGCCATATCATCTCGAGCTGCTTTATCTACAAATTGAACGCGGCCATTTCTCATCAGCTCCACACGAAACATATCAGTAACACTTTGAGTGTCGATGTGTTCGCTAGTTTTATTTTGAAGGCGAGTCACCATAACGACTGGTGGCCGCTTCGCACTGGCGATAGAATAGTGACTCGTTGCACTAGCTACCAAGTCTCTTACAGCATTTTGCATGTCCGACTCTGACCATTTATCGTTGAGTAGATTTGTGTCTTGAACGTTGTCATCGTAATCACCTTTTACAAAAGCTTTTTCACCACAACCGGCTGTCAATATTGCGGACACGGCTACGAATATCACCATTAAATTTTTCAGCATAGAGAGCTCCTTTTTATAAAAAACCATATTAATGAGTAGATTTTTTGAGAGCAACAGTAGATTTCACAAATTGTTCAACGCTGTTTCAGGGCCGTATATCGAATATGTGTAGTCCTTCAGTTGCGATTAAATAGGAGAAGAGAACAGACCAGACTTTGCTATAGACCTGCCATACAAAGGAGATCCACCATGCTAGTAGACACCACCAAAAAAGCTGAATCCTATTTGCGGCGAGTCATGCAGTTTGACCAAGAGGAATTTTGGGTCCTTGCCTTCACTTCAAATCAAATACTCATTCAAAGTAAAATGATTTTTTTAGGCACTGTCGACAGTTGTGTCGTGCACCCCAGGGAAGTGTTTCGTTTTGCTATGTCCGTCGGTGCTTCTAAAATTCTCATCGCTCATGGACATCCCAGTGGAGATCCGACTCCGTCTTTGGAAGACCTCAAGGTGACTAGACGCCTAGTTCAATCCAGCCAAATCGTAGGGATTCCTATTGTGGATCATCTAATTTTAACGAGAAAATCTGTTTCAAGTTTTGAAGCTCTTAAATTATTCAGAAATGCGGTCGATGGAATCTAATCCTTTATAAGGCCCTTGTTGCGGAATTTTTCTTACCTTAACCACTTCAAGGTTTTCGTTCAGCGTGATGTCATAGCCCTGCTTTCGTGCATTCTCCAGGAATTGCCGTACATACTGAAGCTTTTGGTTTCGTTCATAAACTGCAATGTCTCTCTGTTGATTCAAACGCATTTCAATTTTTTCATCCGGGGTCAACTGCCCATTGTAGATTCCCTGATGTGGGTTAAGATCTTCATAAGTTGAGGTGCTACCATCTTCTATTAGAATTTCTACGCCGAGGTCTCGATCGGCAGCTGTCGCATGATCATAAGTTAGTTTTTGTCGATATTGCTCAAGTGCTTTTTCATTTTTTATTTCCACACCCATGGCACGCAGTTCTTTTAGCTTTTGATTCATCTGCAGATTCTTGTTTACTAATTCTATGGCTTTTTTATGTACCAAATCATTACTTTGCTGTGCTGGTTTTCTTGAAGCTAAACTGCGGCTATTGTTTGAAGACATTAACTGCACACTCATCATGCCAATAAAACTTAACGCTATGGTAAGGGAAACCCCTGCCACAACTCGTTGATTGAGGTCTTTAAGCTTTAAGACTGTCAGTTTTTTGAAAAGCATTGAACTTCTCCCCTATGTAGAATTATTGCAAAATTCCTGCCAGAACTAAACCTTTTTTGGCGATCTCAAACAAACAGATCGCATCTGAAATGAAAATCTCAAATTGAGACGTATACTGATCAATCAATTGTAAAGGGCATTGACTTAATTGACAGAATCGAGCGAGTACAGACTTTATTAGTTTAAAACAAAACTACTCCGGCCCCTTTATTGGCAGGGTGAGTATAAACTTAGTGCCTTTGCCAAGCTCGGATTCTACTTGGATTTCACCTTTGTGTTTTTCAATGACGCCATAGCTGATAGAAAGTCCCAAGCCCGTCCCGGTGCCTAAAGATTTGGTCGTAAAGAATGGATCAAACATCTTTACCCTAGTCTCCTCGTCCATTCCTTTTCCGTTATCTTCAATCTCTACCTGCACACGCTCCTTATCGAGTTGCTTAGTGCGAATAACTATTTCGCCGTCACCTTCAATCGCCTGAGCAGCGTTAGATAAGATATTCATAAACACTTGGTTCAGTTGGCTCGGGTAACACGTCACTTGGGGTATTCCTGAAAATTCTTCTTTCACTTGAATTCTGTTTTTTAATTCTCCCGAAAGTAACTGAAGTGTGTTTTGTAAGCCTTCTTCAATATTTACTTCTTTAAGTGCGGCTTCTTCGAGGCGGGAGAAGTTACGTAGGCCTAAAACGATGTCTCTCGTTCTTCGCGCACCATCTTCGCATGAAGTAATTAATCGCGGAAGGTCTTCTACTATATAATCAAAGTCAGCATCTTGCTTTGCACTGCCTAAGTCCTTTGGAGACTTTTCTGC
>JAGQNR010000026.1 GCA_020427985.1 Candidatus Saccharimonadota bacterium
TTCTGAACACCGCACTCAATTGTGCGTTTAATCATTCTGAGAACGCTTGGCTGAAGGGGAGAGTAGAGGTAAGACACATCGTTGTTGCCTCTGTCACAAGCCATTGTGTAGCCTGTGAGGTCATTTGTGCCGATGCTGAAGAAGTCTGCCTCTTTTGCAAGCATATCTGCGATAACTGCCGCAGACGCTGTTTCAACCATAACACCAACCTGAATGTTTTCGTTGAAATTTATGCCCATATTGCGTAAATCGGCTTTGCATTCTGCAACAAGCTTTTTGCCCTCACGAAGTTCATCCATAGTTGTGATGAGCGGGAACATAATCTTGATGTCACCGAATGCGCTTGCACGCAAAATGGCTTTAATCTGTGATTTGAAAAGTTCACGGTTTTTAAGGCAATATCTGATTGCACGGAATCCCATGAACGGATTTTCTTCTTTTTCAAGTCCAAGGTACGGAATGTCCTTGTCACCGCCGATATCAAGTGTTCTGATAATCAGCGACTTGCCCTTTAAGATAAGAGCCGCCTTTTTGTAGGCCTCAAACTGTTCGTCCTCTGTCGGAATTGAAGTTCTGTCCATGAACAGAAACTCTGTTCTGAAAAGTCCGACACCCTCGCCGTCTGCATCAACTGCCTTGACAGCGTCTTCGGGTTTTCCTATGTTGCAGAAAAGTTCATAAACTTCTCCGCTTGCGGATTTTGTTTCTCGTCCCCTGTAATTTTCAAGCTCTTTGCGTTCTGCAAGAAAAGCGTCACGCTTTTTGGAGTATTCTGCAACTGTGTTATCATCCGGATTAACAATTACAGCACCCTCACTGCCGTCAACTACAACTGTGTCGCCGTTTTTCAGGCTTGATGCGACACCCTCAACACTGAGTACGGCGGGAATCTCAAGCGCTCTTGCAAGAATTGCAGAGTGGGAAGTTGTTCCGCCTGTTTCAGTAATAATGCCTGCTATGTTTTCTTTTACAATACCTGCCGTAACAGAAGGAGTAAGCTCCCTTGCAACAAGCACAGTGCCTTTTGGCGCATCGCTTACTTTAATTTCGTTTACTCCGAGAAGAATGCCGAGAACACCGCTCTTGATATCTCTGACATCAGCCGCACGCTGTTTTGTAAGCTCATCGTCAGCTGCCGAGAACATTGCAATAAACATATCGCACATATGCTCAAGAGCAGATTCCGCACATTGACCGTCTGCAATCAGCTTTTCAATTTCACCGCTGAGATACGGATCTTTGATAATCTGAATGTGACCTGCAAGAATTTCTGCCTCTTTTTCACCGGCTGAACTGCGAAGATTTTCTGCCTGTTTTTCAGTATTGTAGCAAAAAGCATCTACTGCTGCCTTAAAACGCTGTGACTCTGCCTCAGTATCTGTTACTGTTCGTGGAGTGTATTCAAGCGAATGTTCTTCAATAAGCATTACCTTACCGATTCCGATACCCTCGGATGCGGCTGTTCCGTGTAGCATAATCTTCACCTCTTGTAACTGGTCTGTCAGGGCCATTATTCGCCAAGACCGCTCTCAATGAGCTGTACTGCCTCTGCAAGTGCCTCGTTTTCGTCAGCACCGTCGCAAACGACTTCAATTTCACTGCCGCACTTGATGCAAGCCGCAATAATGTTGAGGAGGCTCTTTGCGTTGTACTGATTGCCGTTGAATTTGATTGTTACATCACAGCTGTATTTGCCCATAGCTGTTGCAAAAACCGATGCCGGACGCATATGGAATCCCTGTGCATTTGTGAGTACGAGTTCTTTTGATACCATAATAAAATCTCCTTTATAAATAGATTTTTGTTTTGAAGTTTTGAATCTAATGTCGTGAAAGTTCTTTGAGTTTTGAGGGGTGGCACCGGCTTTTACACCGGTGCCGAGGAACAAAACATTTCAAAAAACGGGTAATAGCAAATTAATTATTTTTTAATCGGTCTTTTGAGAAGTGCAAGCATAAGCATTGAAACTACTGCACCGATTGCAAGAGCAAGGAGGTAGAAATACCATGTACCCTGCATTGTTGCGAATACGAAGATACCGCCGTGAGGAGCCATAAGCTTACAGCCAAAGAGAGCTGAAAGTGCGCCTGCTACTGCAGAACCAACGATACATGAAGGGATAACCTGAAGCGGATGACCTGCTGCGTAAGGAATTGCACCTTCTGTGATGAATGAAAGTCCCATTACATAGTTTACGGGAGCATTCTTTCTTTCTTCGTCTGTCCAACGATTCTTGAAGAATGTGTTTGAAAGAGCGATTGCGATTGGAGGAACCATACCGCCGATCATAACTGCTGCCATAATGATGTATGCCTGATCGTCTGCGTTTGCAAGGTTAAGTGTTGCGAATGCATAAGCTGCC
>JAGQNR010000027.1 GCA_020427985.1 Candidatus Saccharimonadota bacterium
ATATCGCTGCTGCCTATGTCGCGGCGCTGATGCGCGAACCCGATGGCGCGCACGTGTTCAATCTGGTCGGCTCGGTTGCGTCCTGTGAGGATGTGGTGGCGATCATCAAGCGACACGTCAATGATGCTCGGATCTCCATTGACGGGCCAGCGTTGACATCGCCTCCGGATGTTCCGGAAGGAAACGTGCGTGACGTGCTGAAGGGCCTGCCAGCCACCACGCTGGAAGATGGGATCGCCGCGACGATTGCCTATTATCGCAATGAGCCGCGTTGAGGACACTCTCACCGCGGCTCACTGGTTCAAGACGCTGCTAAACGGCCGTGGCGGTTACAGCGGCGGCATCTTGCATTCGCCGACATAGGCGTCGGCGTGGTTTTTGAATGCGACGCCGACGGTGCGATTGGTCACACGGCCTTTGGCATCTTTCACGATCTCGCGAATGTAGTAGTCCTGGATGGGATACTGGTTGGTGTTGAACTTCAACGCTCCACGCACGCTGGCAAACTTTGCAGCAGCGAGCGCCTTCTGCAGCGCCGCCTTGTCCTCAAGATTACCTTTCACCTCTCGTACTGCCGCATCAATCATGCGAGCGGCGTCGTAGCCTTGTGAGGCGTAGAGCGAGGGGAGGCGACCATAGGCTTTCTCGAAGGCCGCAACAAAAGTCTTATTGGCTGCATTGTCGAGATCGTGTGCCCAGTGTGATGCATTGAACATGCCGAGCATCGGCTCGCCTACAGCCTTGATCACGTCTTCATCAGCTGAGAAGCCGGGGCCGAACAGCTTCATTTCCTTGTTAAGACCGGCGCCGACGAACTGCTTGATGAAATTGATGCCGAGACCACCCGGAAGGAAAATATAGACGGCATCCGGTTTGGCGGCGCGGATGCGTGATAGCTCGGCGCCATAGTCCAGTTGTTTCAACTGCGTGTAGACCTCAAGTGCCACATCGCCCTTGTAATAGCGCTTGAAGCCCGTCAATGCGTCCTTGCCTGCCGGGTAGTTAGGCGCAACGAGTGCGAGCTTCTTGAAGCCTTTTTCAGCGACGTAGTTGCCGACTGCCTCGTGCAGGTTGTCGTTTTGCCAGGAGACTGCGAAAAAGTAGGGGTTGCACTGGGCGCCGGCCAATTGCGAGGGGCCTGCGTTGGCGGAGATATAGAAAGTTTTTGACGCGAAAGTCGGCGCTCCGACAGCAAGCATCACGTTGGAGAACACGATACCGGTGAGGAAGTCGACCTTGTCGCGCTTGATAAGGCGATCGGCCGTCTGGCGGCCGGTTTCGGGATTGGCGGCGTCGTCCGCGATGATGACGTCAGCGCCAAGTCCGCCAAGTTTACCGCCGTTTAGCGTTACCGCCAGCTGAAACCCGTCGCGGATATCAACCCCGAGACCGGCGCCAGGACCTGACAGCGTGGTGAGCAATCCGACTTTGACCGAGTCGGCTGCAAAAGCACCCGCAGTTGCCGCAAGCGCGGCGAAGCCGGCTGCAGCGCCGGTAAACATGGCGCGGGCGAGCAGACACCTCACCGCCCGACCTCCCTAGTCTGGATATGCTGGTTTGTTATTCGTCACCAGGACGCAGTGATCAGCGCCCGAAGCTGTACTCCCGATCCAGCCGGATCGCGACCGATAAGGCAAGAGGATATGTTGGCGCCGGCTCACGCTTTTGGCCAATGGTGCCGGTCCAGCGCGGCGTTCATTTGCGGGCGACATACCATCCGGTCATGTTTCGGCCGCGCCAGGCCACTACAGATTCAGGAAGGTTTTGACCGCGGCGATGACCTCCTCAGGCGCCTCCTCCGCAAGGTAGTGGCCGGAGCGGACAGCGTGTCCCGTCACTGGCCCGCTCGCATAGTCGCGCCAGATCGCCAGTGCGTCGTACCACTGCTCGATCTTGGCCTTGTTTCCCCACAACACGAGCAACGGGCAGGTGATCTTCAGGCCGCGCGCACGGCTCTCGCGATCGTGTTCCAGATCGATCGACGTAGCTGCCCTGTAATCCTCGCAGATCCCGCGGACCGTCTCGGGGTTAGCGAGCGCCGCGATGTAATCGGCCCGCGCGTCGGCGTGGAAGAAGTCGTCATTTTTCGGTTCCCGTCCGGTATGGTGGCGGAACCAGAATTCGTGGTCTGCCGAGATCA
>JAGQNR010000028.1 GCA_020427985.1 Candidatus Saccharimonadota bacterium
GCAGCTCATGCCTGTGTACGACAAGCCCATGGTGTACTACCCGCTGACCACGCTGATGCAATCCGGCATTAGAGAGATTTTGATTATCACAACCCCAGAAGATCAGTCGCAGTTCCAGCGGCTTTTGGGCGATGGCTCTCAGTGGGGCATCCAGTTGTCCTACGCCGCACAGCCATCACCAGACGGCCTAGCGCAGGCCTTCATTATTGGTGAGGAGTTTATTGGCTCTGACAAAGTCGCACTGGTTTTGGGCGACAATATCTTCTACGGCACAGAGCTAGACGATTCACTCAAGACCTGCACCGACCCAGACGGCGGCATCGTCTTTGCTTACCAGGTCTCTGACCCAGAACGATACGGCGTTGTAGAATTTGACTCGACCGGCCAAGCCATTTCTATTGAAGAAAAACCCACCGAGCCAAAATCCAACTACGCCGTGGTGGGCCTCTACTACTACGACAATTCCGTGGTAGAGATAGCCAAAACCATCCAGCCATCTGACCGCGGCGAGCTAGAAATCACCGCCGTCAACGACGAATACTTGCGCCGCGGCTCTTTGAAAGTAGTCACCCTTGAATCTGGCGACGTCTGGCTAGACACCGGCACCATAGACTCTCTGAGCGACGCCACGGACTTTGTCCGCGTCATGCAAAAGCGGACGGGGCAGATTATTGGGTCGCCGGAGTTGGTGGCGTTTGAGCAGGGGTGGCTATCGCGACAGCAGCTGGATGATTTGGCGGAGCCTTTGAAGAAGAGCGGTTACGGTAATTATTTGGCGTAGAGGCTACACCTTTCTGTTTAAATCTTGACTTTTCATGATACAATATAAGTATTAGGAAATTGTCCCATGAAACAAAAAAATTATGATGACCGTAAACGCAAGATTGTTTATACTAGCCTTATCTTTTTCTGCCTCTTCCTGCTAATGGTAATTGTTGCCACATTGTTATTGAGAAATAATAGCGATAAAAGCAAGCCTAATAGCAATGGTACTAGTGGCCCTAACCTGCCGTATCTTCCTCCTACCGAAGAAGAAAAGAAACAGGTCCAGGATACAAAAACAGCAACACGAGCTCCCGATGTTTCCACACCAACGGCACCAACGAGCAACGTAGGTGACGTCACAATAATTTCTGCAGAACAGAATGTCAACAAGGATCTTGTCGTTAAGACTCAGCTAAACGGCGATCAATGGGCTAGCTGTACATTAAGCGTCCAAAACGGCGGGAAAACAATTACACGAGATGCCAAAGCTTTATACCAACCAACATTCTCGACTTGTATGGGCTTTGTTGTAGAGGCTTCTGAGCTAGCTAGCGGGGAAGCGAATTTAGTTATTTCCGCAAAGAAGACTAATGGCTCTTCTTTTGAAAGCCCCGAAAGGATAGTTAAAATTGTTAAATAAATCAAAAAAAAATTCGATTGGATTCGCAAGGAAATTAATCATTTTTCTGCTGAGTCTAACTCTAAGCGGTTTAATATTATTGCCCGCTCATAGCTATGCGCTATCTGCATCTGATTGGCAAGCTGGTAGAATCATCGATGACGACATTTTTTCAGCAAGTAACACCATGTCGGTTCAAGATATTCAAAATTTTCTCAATGCTAAAGTCCCGACTTGTGACACAAATGGAGACATGCCGATTTCTAGTAGCTCCTCCCAGACACGGAAGGAATGGGCATTAGAGAATAGCAAGCAAGCTCCCCCGTACACGTGCCTGAAAGACTACTATGAAGTGCCGAAAACTCAGCCTGGGCTTCTCTTTTCATCCTGGAAAAGCCACACTGCAAGCAATCAAAGTGGTATAGACCAAACATCTTCTTTAATTGAATTTGCTGATATTAACGGTGACGGTAAAGATGAGCCGGTGCTAATTGGTCTCAAGAATACCGGTAGTGGTATGGTTGAGTTTCATACTTGGAACAATGACATGAGAACTTGGTCCGCAACGACTGTGATATCTAATCAACCCTGCGTGGACCCCGTAAATAACAGTGTGCAATTTGCTGATATTAACGGTGACGGTAAAGATGAGCCG
>JAGQNR010000002.1:0-20374 GCA_020427985.1 Candidatus Saccharimonadota bacterium
GTTGGGGGGAGTGCCACATTAACGTGGTCAGCGACAAACAATCCATCGTCTTGTACTGCCAGTGGAAGTTGGAGCGGCAGTCGGGGCGCGAATGGATCGGCCAGCACAGGGGCTTTGACTGTGGCAAAAACCTATGTTTTTTCAATCACCTGCAGCAACAAGCTTGGTTCTGCATCTGCCAGTGCATCTGTCAATGCCGTGCCGCGGCCGACCGTTGCCTTGTCAGTTTCGCCAAATTCTATTACCTCTGGTGGAAGGGTGACTGCGACTTGGTCAACAACAGGTAGCCCTACCTCCTGTGTGGCAGGCGGTAGTGGCTGGAGTGGTAGTAAAACCCCTAGTGGTGGGTCTCAGGCTATCACCCTAAGTTCAGCCGGGCAGTATACGTTCTCGCTCTTGTGCTCAAATCTTGCCGCGGCATCAAGTCCAATGCAAACCGTATCTGTTATTGCGGTCACCTATTGTGGTGGCCGTGGTCCCTGCTACAGTACAGCCGACCTTAATAGCCACAATACGTATGCGAATTGTTGGGGGTACAATGTATCGGCCGCAGACCCTTCTAACCGGGCAGTTTATAATATTGGCTCCTTTAACGGAGCCTGGCATATTCCGGCGACAGGCAAAAACTTACTACCAAGTGACCCTGCTAAGAATGCGCTGTGTGGTGCGTATAATTTTTACCCCTACATATCTGGTACTTCACTGAGTGGAGTCGGTGGGCATGGCCACAAAGCTAGTACACTCCAGAACACCAATGCAACCATGAACGCCTATCTTGTAGGCTATTATGACCCTAACAAGCCGTAGTGAATAGACATAAGGAGCGCAATAACCTGATGACAAAGAAATCCGTTTCAAAAAAGCCACAGCCTTCTTGCACAGGTCAAGATGTAACCATAGATAAAAGACGACGCTACCTTGAACGACTTCGAGATGAGAATAGTTTGCTAGGGGCAATGCTAGTACTTGCGGTGGTTGCTATTCTGCTCGTAAATACGCTGTTTTGGACACAATTTACTCGTCAACGCAATCAACAAGAACAGTCTCGCCTTACAGTGGTGTCGCGGCAGACCATTCGTACTTCTCTGCAGACTGCCCAAAATTTTGCAGCTACGGTCTCTGTGCGTAATGTTGGCGAAGATACCAAGGTAGACCATGCCTTTCCGATTAGCGAGGACCAAAAATTATTGACCATGCAAATCACTGTCAAAAATAATACCGACAAGCCGCAGCAGTTATTTCCTGTCAACCATCTTTACGTTCGTACGGAACAAGGGGATTTTGCCAGACTCCAGGCAAGCTCTTACCAAAAACGTCCTCTTCAGGCCCAAAAACTCAATCCCGCTCAAGCCGCCACCGGCGAAATTAGCTTTGCACTATCAAAACAAATAACCAAACCTCTTCTATACATCGACACTGGATGGGATGCTTCCACCCCAATCGTTATATCAGTAACCCAATAGCCTACGATGCCAGTTGCTGGCGAAAGCGTCGAATCTTCTTAATCTGTAATTTCTCAGCCTGAAGCAGCCACTTATTGTCTTCGCCCAAGTCATCTATCTCTGCAATGTCGGCAACTTTAGTTGGTTTGGTAAGAATGTGTAATCGTTTCATGGTGCGAGTCCTTTCTACGATATTATTTCTGTTTGCGCACGGGAGATGTTTGGCGCGTTAGATGCATAGTAGTACAAAAAGCTTATTGTTTGCTGAGAGATATCTCACAGTGATTTCTGTACAATTATGACTTACAGGGGCCACTGGCATTGGCTGTAGTAAATACTAAAACGGCATATCACATAGGCTTATTGCGGCAATGTTCTGTCCACTTCATAGTTCGGCCCAACCGCGGAAGTGTAAGCGATGTTATTGTTATTGATAAGTATATGTGCTATGGTTACAGCACTAGAAGGCTGCGAAAAAGGGGTTTTCGGATTTATTCGGTACTCAGGTTCTAGAAATTTTAACATTTTAGGTTCGAATGAGGCGCAGCTAATTCTTCTTACGGAAGTATTACCTCCGTAGGACAAGTAGAGAAGGGTGTTACCAGATAATGGCAACCAAACTTTTTGTCGGCTCACTGCCTTGGGCAGTTGACGACACACAGCTCGAACAGCTTTTTGCTGACTTTGGGCAAGTACTATCAGCAAAAGTAATCGTCGACCGCGACAGCAATCGCAGCAAGGGCTACGGCTTTGTCGAGTTCGAGAACGACGACGAAGCTAAGGCAGCTGTTGAAAAACTCAACGGCACCGAAGTACAAGGACGTGCTATCGTAGTAAACGAAGCTCGCCCACGTGAGGAGCGACCTCGTCGCGACTTCGGCGGCAACGATCGCCGCTACTAATCCTTGCCGATTAGTCAAAACTCCCGGCTTTTACAACCGGGAGTTTTTTGTTTGACGTACTCACCTTGAAATTAACATGATATACTACCCCATATGAAGGAGTGTTTTCCGACAGAGCTGGCACACCAACCAGAAGTTATCACGCCGAGCCTGCTTCTTGGCGACAGGGCAGAGGAGTCTTTACGTCTGCTAGCAAAAAGCGGAGCCTATGCCGCAACTGGCTTAACAGACGAAGTGCTTCCAATGGTACAGGCCGTTGCTTCCGAGCAAAAAATAGCCGAATATTGCCCAAACGACATAGGTTCCGTTGGTGGTAATGGGCGGTTTGCAAGCGTCGCACACGCTCAAAGCTGGATAGCAAAGGGACGAGGATTTATCGGTATATACAGCATCGATTCAGAACTCCTTGCCTACGGTTGGTCGGGCCCAGAGACTAACCTGGTTCTTCCAGATGCAAAGGTCACAACTGCATACCGTGTTGGTAGCAGTGGGAGCAGATTGGCACAAGCCATGCGGCGCGAAGAGTACGCGCCAAACTTCAGTATGGGCCTAGCGCTTGGTGAGCTTGTCATAGCCACAGCTGTATATTTGCATGGGGCAAAACCTTCTGAACTATCGCTCGAAACCTGGGAAAGCAATCAGCCAGCTCGTACGCTGTACGACAAACTCGGCTTTGGACTGCGCAAAGTCATGCGGTCCGAATCACGTCCTACCTTAGCCGCTTTATTGTACCCTAGCGGCCAAGTCATTGACCGACGTTGCCATTATCAACTTATCAATCACCCTGTTATTGAACAAGAAACCCTTGCAAAAATTGGAGCATCCTCATGAAGCTTTTTGTACAAATACCTTGCCTCAACGAAGAGCAAACACTGCCGCTGGTGCTCGCTACTGTTCCTCGCAAAATCCCTCAGATTGATGAGATTCATATTCTTGTAATCGATGATGGTTCCGATGACCGCACCGTAGAAGTTGCCCAAAAGCTAGGCGTCAAGCACTTTGTTCGTCATTCACGCAGGCGTGGACTCGCTCAGAGTTTCCAAGATGGTGTGCTTTATTGCCTTGAGCAGGGAGCCGATATTATTGTCAATACCGACGGAGACAATCAGTATCCAAGCGAAGACATCTCAAGACTGATTGAGCCAATCGTAAGTGGCCGAGCCGATATGGTCATTGCCGACCGTCAAACTCATAAGATCGCTCATTTTTCACCGGGGAAAAAACTATTCCAAAGGCTTGGCACTTGGGTGCTCAATAAAGCCGCAAACACCAATCTTCCAGATGCGCCAAGTGGCTTTCGTGCCTATAGTCGTGAAACAGCTTTTAGGCTCAATGTGGTAACCCGCTTTAGCTATGCCATGGAGACCCTTATTCAAGCCGGGAATAGCGGCATAGCCATCGAGAGTATCAAAATTAACGTCAATCCCAAAACGCGCGAATCTCGCCTGTTTAACAGTAGTGCTGAGCATGTTTTACGCTCTGGTGCGGCCATTTTTCGGGCCTTTGTAATGTACCGACCATATGGCTTATTTTTAACAGTTGGAACAAGTTTATTTATACTGGGGCTTGTCCCGTTCGGACGCTTCCTGTGGGGATTCTTCGACAATCAAGAAGGCGGCCATATTCAATCGCTCATTTTTGGGGCCGTTCTAACCATGGGCGCACTGCTGAGTTTTGCTCTTGGGGTTATCGCCGACTTAGTGCGAATTAATCGGCTCGTCCAGGAAAAACAGCTTGAACTGACCCGTCGGCTCTATGTCGAAGAGCACACTTTATCTAAAAAATAATCCGGCAACATCGGCAATAGCTCGTACTAGCGCTTCGGAACCCTGCCACCACCACTCTGAGGTTGAGCGTACAACATAGGGGAGCACTCCTCCTCCGGCCATAAGAAGCAATAACATGACGCCACCAACCAGGGGCAAGTACTGTCGCCGCGACCACTTGGTGCGTTGTACCACCCGCCACACTAACCAGCCCATAACGGGCAGTAAATGCAATACATAGCGACCATGCACTGCAACAGGGAACCCTGTATGCAGATAGCCTGCATAGTTACGCGCAAACAGCATACCAACATAGGCCAAGCACACTGCTGTAAGTAAGCACGCTTCAATACCCGACCGCCATAATCGCCGCCATCCAACAACTACAACCGCCAGCAAGGCCACCCCCAGGACAGCCCCAGTTGCGTAGGCTGGTTGCAACGGTTGCCCAAGCGCATAGCCAGTATGTTTGGGACCAACCACAAAAAACGATTCCCAGACCATCTGTTTCGACCAACGATACGGATACAGTAACTTATCCTTGATGGTGACATTTTTGTAATAGCCCTTTTCGTGATAACTCATATCTCGGCCCACCGGAGCATAAGAACGACACCGCTCAACTGTCAGTACCTTGACACATTCTGGTACCGGGCTATGGTACTGCACTATGTTGGCCCCATACCGTGCGACAAACCCTAGCAGGCTTAGTGCCAGAACTGCGGACACGGCAACTCCACGCCAACTTCTAAATAATGACCTTATCTGGCAGTGCAATGCTAGTTCGTATCTGCCTCTTCGTCGTAGCAGCAGAAAAAGGCTACTCAATACAATCACTGCTGCCATGGGCAAAAAGGCATACTTGACCTGGCAGGCGGCTGCCAAGCTAGCAACAAGCAATAGTGACGTGCGCAGTTCAAAACGATTCTCATATACAATACCGCGCATAAATCGTACCGCATACCACAAGCATACTGGTGTTATCGCAAAGAGCAGAGCATCATAAGTAAGCTGTCCCGCCAAAAACGATGTCATCGGCAAAAGCACTACCACTGCCAAGATGCTGTGAGCCACCCCCTGCGGCGTTCCGAGTCGCAGTAGCAACCGTCGAAACAGTTCTAACCCAAACGCTACCAGCCCCACATCAATGAGCCGCAGGATAACTATTTGTGTTTGTTGGCTGTTGGTTAGTAACTGTAGGGCACGGTAGGGAAAGCTCATCAAATAGTGGTAAAGATAGGATGCATCACTCTCAATGGAGCCAAGTACTGCACCGCCATCGGGTTGCTGGACAGACCAAGGGGCCCAGACCTTAGCGTATTCTTTAATGGTGCCAAAATGATAGTATTCATCAAACGCCATAGAATAGCGGCCTGTCATGGCTACAAGCAGGCTACTTGCCACAAACACCCCCAAAAAGCCATACCAGAACAGGTTTGAATGAATGGCGTTACGTACCGCTTTGTTTGCCAATCGCCAGCTTAGTTTTTGCATATTACATGTAGTATACCGCGAATTACTGAGGATTAGGCATATGGTACACTTGCTATATGAAGCTGTTATCTGGTCATATCAAACAAATACTCGCTACGCTCATACTTTGTGTTACCGCCGGGCTATTTATATATTTTTTTGCAACTCATTCCGAATACGTTACCCGCGTCAAACAAACCTCTCCGCTTGTCATTGCCTCGGTCTTGGCAGTTAATTTTTTGGGGGTCTTTATTTTGGCCGCAATCAATCAAATCACGGTACGTCTTGCCGGTAAACGTATCGATGGTCGCGAGAACTTTTTGCTTACTATTTATTCATCTATCGCCAACTTCTTTGGCCCGCTACAAAGCGGTCCTGGCGTACGTGCCGCCTATCTTAAAACCAAACATGGCATCAAACTACGTAGCTATACTGCCGCAACACTACTGTACTTTGCAATCTTTGCAGTCATTAGTGCCGTATTCCTTCTAGTAGGCACTTGTCCCTGGTGGCAAACACTACTTGGAGCGATCAGCTGTGGGGGACTAAGCTTTGCTGTTATTCGTTGGTATGCTAAAAAGAATACTCATGACACTCTCGTTTCATTACAAACACCTCGCCTGATTGGCCTTCTGGCTATTCTTACACTTGCCCAGCTACTGTGTATTGCCGTACGCTACTACATTGAACTGCGCAGTATTAATGCGAGCATTAGTGTAGGGCAGGCACTTTCTTACGCGGGGGCCGCCAATTTCTCGCTATTTGTCTCGATTACTCCAGATGGCGTTGGTATTCGTGAGGCTTTTTTATTGGCATCACAGCAAATTCATGGAATCAATCCAAGCGAAATAGTGGCCGCCAATCTCATCGACCGGGCTACCTATGTTCTGTATCTTGGACTGCTCTTCATACTGGCCCTATCACTCCATGCCAAACAAAAGCTAAAAATCAAGTAGCGTCGTAGGAAGAGCTATTTGCACAGAGCTCCAAAGAAGTAATCAGAGTATTCTCCTTCGCACACAGCGGCGGAGGAAGAAGCTTAGAAAAAGGTATCAGAGCAGAGAGCAGAGCCGTGAGTAAAACGCAGAGAGCTTAGGGCATGAGGATGGGGAACAGGTAAACACAGAACAATAACAGAAGATTTTTTCACTAATATAGAATTAACGGGAGACAGCAATAAGATGGGGTTTTGAAAATTCAAAATTAGGAGTTGCGCGCTACAAACAAATAGGTATTTCCTACTTGGTAAGTTGTTGTAAACGCGCTTCTATCAGCCGTGCGATGGCCTCGACCGAAAACTCCTTTTCAAACAACTTTCGTCCACGCGCTCCCACAAGAGCCAGTTCTTCTGGATGGCTAAATGCCCACAGACATGCTTTGGCAAGAGCACTGGCATCGTTCTGGACTACCACCAGCGCCGTATGTTTATGCAAAAAGTAAGGAGCAGTCGCCTGGCTCTCGCCCACAATAACAGGCACTCCGCAGGCCAGAGCTTGATACGTTTTAGTCGTTATAACGTGGTGCGCCTGCCGTGTGCCGCCAAATGGCCCTCCTAGCACCACACCGCTTGAGTACATCTGCTGGGGCAACTCTGTAAATGACACCCAAGATTTGTATTCAATTTTGGCGCCTTGTTTCTGCGCTCTTCTCACCGCCTGGCGCAAAGCCTTCTTTGGCCCAACAACTATAAATCGAATGGATGGCGTATCTTTTAGCTCTACTGCGGCACGCAAGATTGTTTCTACTCCATGCAGCGGCTGAATAGTCCCATAAAAAAACACATCAAAGGTAGTGAGCGCATGTCGCGGTGCCGGCTTAAAGAGTTTTTCGTCGGTTCCAACCGGTAAAGCCAGGTATTTACTTAAGTTGCAATGCGCAGAACGTGCTCCCAGTTCAGCATGAACACGCGTGTCAGCTAAAACAACTTCACATCTTCTCAGCAAGTGGTTATACAGGGGAGTTCCCAACCTAGCCAGAGCATGAAACAGTTTGGTGCGCAGCGAAAAGGCATGATTCTCGTGAGTAGCATAGGCGATAGGGACAATGTACTCATCAAACCAGACTGGTGTTTTTCCCGCAATCAGCAGCGTGGGAAGCAACAGTTCTTGTCCACGAAATGTTAAGACTATGCGATCGGGTCGCACCGTGCGCTTGACCTGCCACAGCTGCCATAATACCTCACAATAGCGCAGAAGTCCCTTGCGACGATTTTTGATAATAGTTAACTCGGTTCCTGGAACCAGTTTGAACGCTTTTCTAAGCGTTACTGCTCGTACATAATTTGGGTCATGGTAACACGTAACAATCGCTATTTTCATGGAATTATTTCTCTATGCTCAGTGTAGCACACCAGTGCTACACTAGAGGATATGCAAATCATTGACATACTGATTATTGCCACTCTGGTACTCGCCAGCATACGCGGTTACGAAGTTGGTATGGCACGACAGCTATTCTCTACTGCTGGGTTTTTGCTTGGCTTAACCGCAGGAGTACATGCCGCTAGCTACACAAACAATCTTGCACCTGCCAGCACTAACTCGGTATTATCGTTGGTTCTTATTTTGGGACTGAGTTTTATTGGGATGAGCTGTGGCGAGTTCTTGGCAATCAAAATTCAAAGAAGGCGAGTCCACGCCAGTACTAAGTGGGCCGACGGAATTGCAGGCGCTACATTATCGGTTGCAACAACGCTTGTTGGTGTTTGGTTCGGCTCAGTGATCGTTTCGTTAAACGGAGGAACCGGGGTTCTCAACCAGCTCAACAACTCCCGCGTAATTAGTTCTATGTATGCCACTATGCCACCAGCCTCTCAGTTTCTAAGCGTGCTCAGTAGCGTCATCGAGCAACAGCCTGCTCAAGTATTTACGGGTGACGAACCCTCCCCTGAAGCCACTTACCCAAAACCACCTCTTTCTACCTTTAAGACAGTGGTAGCTAAGGTTGAGTCGGCCACTTTTAAGATAGAGGGTATCGGCTGTGGAGGCCTTATGGACGGTACTGGATTTGCGATTGCACCCGATTATATTGTCACCAATGCGCATGTAGTAGCTGGCGTATCGCGCCCAAGAATAGTTCAAAATAACCATACGTACTCCGCTACAATCGTATGGTTTAGCCCGCAACATGACCTGGCTGTATTATATGTTCCTCGTCTCAGCGCAGCTGCTTTGCCGTTAAGTTCCAAAGAGACCACACCCGGGTTGCCACTCCTGCTTATTGGGTACCCAAAGGGCGGCAACAGGCAGGCTCAAACCGCTGTTGCACTTGGCACCATCAGAGCTAAGGGACAAGATATTTATAATCAAGAAGAAACACTGCGGCGCGTGCTTTCATTACAAGCAAATGTTGTTCAAGGAAACTCGGGCGGTGCAGTTGTTAACACACAGGGCGAAGTCGTTGGCATTGTGTTCGCCACTTCTACCACGTACAATAATATCGGGTATGCACTCGCGAGTGAGGCGGTTCGTAAAGATGTCCTTTGGGCAATAACCACCACCAAACCATTAGCAACTCAACCGTGTGTGTCCGAGAGGAAATAAATGACCAAAAAACTCCGTCAAACCACTTCCGCAGCTATGTCAAAAACGTCATTCCTACGACGCTGTATGGCGATTTTAATCGTCTGTGCTACTATCGGCCTGACTGCCTCGTTTATGCTGGCCATTGAAGAGTTTCATCATATTAAACACCCTAGCTCCACCCTGGCCTGCGATATCAACCCTATTATTGGCTGCGGCGCTGCCATGGATACTTGGCAGGGACATGTGCTCTTTGCTATTCCCAACCAGTTCTTTGGCATTGCAGCTTTTGCTGGAGTCTTGGGGTTAGCTGTAGGTATCTATGCCGGAGCACGCTATGCCCGGTGGCTTTGGCTGAGTCTACTTAGTGGGCTGGCAAGCGGCATCGTATTTTCGCACTGGTTTATCTACCAAAGCGCATTTGTTCTCAAGCATCTTTGCCCTTACTGCATGGTGACATGGGTAGTTACCATCGTAGCCTTTTGGTATGTGCTCTTGTATTGTATTGCCGAAAAACACCTCAAAGTCCAACCTAGATTCGCCAAACTGGCCACTTTTGTGACCCGCCACCACATAGACATCGTTGCGACCTGGCTACTACTTATTGCCGTTTTTATTATCTGGAAGTTTTGGTACTACTTTGGCCCCGCCATCGGGTAGGGCGAAGTAGCGAGCTTAGAAAAGTTGTAAGAGCAGAGCCGTGAGTTAAACGCAGCGGGTGTAGGGCTTCGGGTATCGGAAACACAAAGAGCTTAGAAAAGAAGTTAGAGCTTTATAGCTCCTGAACCTGAACCTTAATCATACACACCACACCTCCATACCGTAGCAATTGAAGGTTGCAGTCTACTGTCAGGGGATGCATAACGGCTCATTTACCGCCTAGGGATAATGGAGTGAAAAGAGGCATAAAATAACAGATGGAGTCATTTGAGACGAAGTGAAAACCATATCCAGCAAACAAAGCATCATAAGCGACGTCAAGTATAATCAGGACAATTTTAACCCTACGAGTTATTTGAGTTATAAATAGTTCTTCTCAACATGTGCTTGGTTAATACCATTGGCCACCCGAGTAAAACCAAGCTGCTGTAAATAGTGCATACTGGCTACACTCCGTGTCCCGGTGCGGCAATACACAACAATTTGAGTGTCTTTGGGCAGTTCGGCCAAGGCTTCTGCGCCTGCCATGAGCGCCACAGGCGGCAAGTTAATCGCGCCCTTAACATGCCCCATTTTGTATTCAATTGGTTCGCGTACATCGATAATTACTATTGCCATGTTTACCCCTTGTTATCTGTATTTAATGTAAATAGTTTACATTAGAAAACAACTGAGATACAATACTAAAATGTCCTACGCATCAACCAACACCTTACAATCCCGCCAAACCCCCTACTGTAGTGCAATTATAGAACTCCTTAGACAGCACGGCCACGCAACCAATGCCGACTTACTGAGGTGGCTGCGCAAGACATATCCGTTAGTCAGCGCCACCACAGTACACCGTGCAACCACCCGACTCGCAAAACGCGGCGAAATCGGCCACGCACCGGCAAACAACCAAGGCGCCATGCGCTACGATAGCCTTGCTACCCCACACGACCACTTTATGTGTCAACGCTGCTCTATGCTCCATGATGTTGATGTAATTAGCGAGGTACGGTCGCTCCTGGCGGCTAAAATAACCGATTGTGCCGTATCGGGCAGAGTAGTTATTACTGGAGTGTGCAAACACTGTAAAACGGAGACTTCACTATGAAATACGTTGGCATGGTCGTTATTATTATCTTGACAGCGGGTGTATGGTTTGTTCTGACCGGACGAAACCATGCAACCACCACCAAGCCCACTGTAGCGCAAACTACCAGTCAAAACTATGCATCCATCGCCAAGCAAGCTCAAACAGGAACAGCTATGATCTACGATGTTCGCACCCAAGACGAATATGCCGCTGGGCATTTTGCCGAGGCCACCAACTTTCCAGTCCAAGACATGTCAGCCGGTGAGCTACCCGCATTTAGTAAAGACACCCCAATCTATGTGTATTGTCGCAGTGGCAACCGCTCCCGTACAGCTGCAGACGTGCTCAAAAAAGCCGGCTTCACTCATGTCACTGACCTGGGTGGGTTAGAAACAGTTAAGCGGCTGGGTGGCGTGCTTAGCACAGCAGGTGACACCCTATGACCATCAAAAAAATCACCGTCTACAGCACACGCACCTGCAGCTACTGCGTTATGCTTAAAAGTTGGCTTCAGTCAAAAAATGTACCATTTACCGAATACTCGGTCGACTATAACCGTATCGCGGCCGAGCACATGGTTCGCCTCAGTGGGCAAATGGGGGTACCCTTTACTACGGTCGAATTCACCGACGGCACGGTCAAAAAAGTCCTAGGGTTTGACAGGCAACAACTTGAACTCCTGCTCGAAAGCGCCAGCTTTGCGACCGCTCCCAGCACACCCCCCAATGGCTCCAAGCCACCTCGCACATTTAAAAGCAAGCCTTGAATGTGGTGCCGGGTAATAGGTAGCGGCTATACAGTCTGCTACAATAACGGTTAAAGCGTAATCGTTATGAAACAATCTACTCCCCCTATGCTACCGCCAAAGCCGCCTCGCCCTATTCGCGGCGTACCCAAAATTGACCCAGACAAACTGCTTCAACGTGGCATGGAAATGCCGGCTGTCATGCTCGACAAAACCGTCCAGCAGGGAAGTGCAATTGCCAAAGCCGTTCCGCAAAATGTTGGCGTTGTACGTGCGCGCAGGTTTTGGCACGCGCTTGGGCCAGGTTTGACCACTGGTGCCAGCGACGACGACCCCTCGGGTATCGCTACCTATAGCCAGGCAGGAGCAGCCCATGGGTTTGGTTTTTTGTGGCTCAGCCTGTGGACATTCCCCCTTATGAGCACCGTGCAAGAAATGTGTGCGCGCATAGGCATGGTGACTGGCCGCGGCCTGGCTGGCAACATCCGCATACACTACTCACGTCGCTGGTTGCGATTTGCCACTTTTTTGCTGTTTGCAGCCAATGCTTTTAATATTGGCGCCAACCTTGGCGCTATGGCTAAGGCTGTCCAGCTACTTCACAGTGGACTCCCATTTTGGCTCGTAGTAGCGGGCTTTACGCTTCTGAGCCTTTTACTGCAGGTCCTTACCCCGTACGAAAAATACGCTCGCTACCTTAAGTGGCTTGCACTTGTGCTTCTAAGCTATATTGCATCGGCGCTCCTTGCCAAAATAAACTGGGGCACCGCACTGCACCAAACTATTTTTCCAAACTTCACCTTTGACAAAACAAGCCTGTTGCTTATTTGTGCCATTCTGGGCACCACCATTTCGCCGTATCTGTTTTTTTGGCAGACCAGCCAAGAGGTAGAAGAAGGCATCGCCCGCGGCAATACCACCCTCAAGCTACGGCGCAGTGCCACCGCTCCCGCTCAAATCAAATCTATGCGTGTCGATGTTTGGACCGGTATGCTACTTAGCAATGTTGTTATGTTCTTTATTATCGCCGCGTGTGGTGGTGTGTTGTTTCCGCAGGGTATTACCGAAATCCAAAGTGCTGCTCAGGCCGCCGAAGCCTTGCGTCCTATAGCTGGCGACGCCACCTATTATCTCTTTGCGCTCGGTATTATTGGGACTGGCATGCTCGCCATTCCTGTGTTGGCCGGGAGTAGTAGCTATGCTATAGCCGAAAGCATGAAATGGCGCGGTAACCTGCACAGCCCACTCAAGCAAGCCTATGCATTTTATGGAGTTATTATTGTGTCGATGCTGGTTGGGCTGGGCCTCAACTTTGTCGGGCTTGACCCTATAAAAGCACTTATTTATTCGGCCGTCGCCAACGGTATTGTGGCGCCCTTTGTGCTGTATTTTATTGTTAAATTATCGAGTAATAAAAAGGTGATGGGCCACTGGGTTAACCGCCGCTCTACTACCACCATCGGTTGGCTTACCACCATTGGCATGACACTCGCCGGTCTAGCGGCCATTTGGTCACTATTTTAATGACGTATTAATACTCAATCACCAGCAATTAATGGCTCCTGTTCATTGTCTAGGCTGGCATGCACCATAAAATGATAACTATTTTTGAACGATTGCTCATCTGTTGAATCATACATCAGCACCACATCGCCTATTGTAGTGTCTGTAGGATATAACTGGGCCTGATTTGCGCGTGTTTCTAGTGGTTCAACGGTGTAACCACCGTCCACGTGAAATCGGATTTGCCCATACGAAGCTCCCTGTCGCCAAGCCGCTGCAAATACTCCCCAGTCATGCTTTAGCTGGGTTCCCTCTCCATAATTCCTATCAAACGCAGCCAGGAGTGCCACGATTTTGGTAGAAATAATGCGCTGGCTATGCTGGTAAGTAATCGGGGTTATTTCTGTGCTTGCCGGCACCCAGTTGCCGGATTCAGGAACAATAACTGTACTAAACCGGTTGTTACATTAATCTCGGGTGAGTCCACACAAATCATTTTTAATATTAAAATACTTTTTTTAAATATACGCAAATTATTCGTGGCGGAGGGCCTGAATGGGGTCTTTGCGCGCAGCCTTTATGGCAGGAATACTCCCAAACAATACTCCACTTGCAATTGCCACCAGCGGTGCAATAATGACAATCGGCCAAACAACTATCGGCTGCAGGCTCGTGTATAGTCGCAGGAGCCCTATGCCCGCAAAAGCAGCCACAACACCGTACACTGCACCCAAGCAGCTGATGACAAATGCCTCGGCAATAAACTGCTTAAGTATCTGCCGGTTGGTTGCACCTATGGCCTTGCGAATGCCAATTTCATGAATGCGCTCGGTAACGGTGACAAACATCATGTTCATTATGCCCACGCCACCTACTACAAAGGCAATCACGGCTGCTGCCATGGTCAAAAGCGTTAAAAGACGCAGTGTTTGGTCGGTACCACTGCCGGTTTTGCCAGCAGCGCTTACAGCGACGTCTTCGGCACCGCCGTGCGACTGGACAAGTGTTGCCTGAACCGACCGAGCAAATGCTGGCATGTTGGTACCGGGTTTGGCCCGTACCAACACTTCATAAATACTGGGTTCTACACCGGTCAGATTGCGTACGGTGTCGTAGGGGATGAATACTGCGTTGTTAAAATTTGACTCGATAGAAAGGGGGGGAGCATTAAAGTTCTTAAACACCCCGGCGACCAAAAATTCTTGACCACGGTATGACAACGTCTGCCCGAGGGGCATCGAATCATTGTACAGGTCGCTCACGATTTTTGAACCCAATACTACTTGGTTAGCGTCTTGTGAGGCCTCAAAAAACCCACCGTATTTAAGCTGGGGTTTAATAAAGGTAGCAAATTCGGGAGTTGTAGCAATAACCAATGGCGTGTTAACCTGGCGGTCGCCTTTAATGCTCCCACTCACCGAACTGAGCGGCACGGCTGCAGCTACAGCTGGAAGCCGGCGCACTGTTTCGATATCTTTAAGTGTCAATGGTGCTGCAGCGCCTACTGGCACACTATCGCCGCCCAAAATGCCTCGATGTTCGCTCAGTGGGCGCACAACTACCACGTTATCGCCGTAGCGCACCACTTGCTGGCCAATTTGGCGCTTAACCCCTTCACCAATACACACCACTAAAATCACCGCCACAACACCAATAATTATGCCCAGCATAGTAAGCGTACTGCGAAACTTAGTGGTACGAATGCTTTCGTAGGCGAGGCGCAGGTTGCCATTGCTAATATTCATTTGGTACCCCCACGCTTTTTGGTTGTTTTACGTCGTTTAGTGGTTTTGCGGGCAGGTTTTTCGGCTGGTTCGTTACGTTCCCGAGCTTTCATAAGGGCAGAAACACCAGCAATATCATCATCCTCGTGTGACTCGGGCTCACCATAAATGACCGTGTGCGCATAGCGCCCCACCACCCCAAGCGGCTTTTGTTCGTCGTGCTTAATCATGCCATCTTGCATGTACATTACGCGAGTGGCATACCGCGTTAGCTCAGGATTGTGGGTTACAAAAAGCACGGTATTGCCACTTTTATGTATTTCGGCCAGCAGTTCCATGACCAGCCGTGAGCTTTCGGTGTCGAGGTTTCCAGTTGGCTCATCGGCAATAATGATTTCGGGGTCATTCACCAGCGCCCGCGCAATCGCCACGCACTGGGTTTGTCCGCCCGAAAGCTGGTGAGGGTAATAATACGTGCGGTCGTGTAGTCCCACGCGCTCTAACATGGCCCGCGCAATTTTGTGGCGTGCTAGGGGTGATTTACCTTTATACAAGAGCGGCAAGGCCACATTGTCGATAGCGGTTAGCCGACCAAGTAAGTTAAAAGACTGAAATATAAACCCAATCTTATCGCGGCGTAGTTTGGCGCGTTGGCTCGAGCCAAGTCGGGCCGAACGACGTCCGTTTAGGTAATAGTCGCCGTGCGAAGGGTGATCGAGCAGGCCAATTACGTTCATGAGTGTGCTTTTGCCACAGCCGCTCGGGCCCATAACCGCAACACATTCGCCTTTTTCGATAGTCAAAGTGACCTCATCGAGCGCAACATTGGTTGCATCGCCGAAGCCGTACAGTTTGCTGACGTCTTTTAGTTCTATGAGTGCCATCCTTACGCTCTAGTGTACGCTGCTGCGGCAGGACAGAGCAACCGCTTGCGCTTACTTTTGTGAGTATTTTTCGCAACAGTAGTATCTTACCGAGCATTCATATATTTCATCTGTAATTTTTGTCTTGTTTTCGGGTATACTACAACGTGTCTGTACATTGCTACTCATGATTCTGGAGAGGTGGCCGAGTGGTTTAAGGCGCACGCCTGGAAAGTGTGTTGGGTCGAAAGGCTCTCGCAGGTTCAAATCCTGTCCTCTCCGCCAACTTTTTCGTTCTGGTTGCTATGGCCCTGTTAGTACAGCTTTGACCAAAATAGCAGTCCAAAATAGCTTATACTTGCATTTTATTATTATATGTGATATTATAAGAAAAGTTTTACCATTACGTATGGTAGCTGGAGACTTTATGCATATACAAGAAAAACGGCCAGCCCAACTTACCGAAGAATTCCTCCTCTGGCGAGATATTAATCGGACCATTCAGTCAAAAGCAAACAGCTACGCGCGGCCAGAGTTACCAGCTTCAGCTGTTGGGCTGATTGCGCTCGGCGGAACGTTTTATCATGACTGGCAGCTGAAACTGACAGGGCACCTATCGGCGTCAGGCGAAGAACTATTTTCGGAATTTGGCTTAGTGCTAGCGACCCAAAAAGCACCCAAAAAAGTGCAATCGTACACCATCGCAAATCCTCTACACGAGCCAAACACTGTACTTCAGCACTCCCCATTCACGACATCCGTCAGCGTAGAGCAGATCCAACGCCTCAGGGGTGTTTTGAGCGTTTGCACATGGAACGAAACCAACACTCAGAACTATGCTAATCAAATACAGGACGCCTACCAGCTAATCGGTTCAACGCCCACCTCTGTTACTTTGCCACTTAGCTAATAATTGTACCAACTGCCTCGCCAGCGGCTGCCCGAGCAACATTGCCCGCAGCAAGCAAGTCGCACACAATTACCGGTTTATTTTGTTCCATTGCAAGCCCAATAGCGGCCTTGTCCATAACAGCAATAGCGGGGTTTTGTAACACCTCATCATAGCTAAGTGTATCGTATTTGGTAGCGCCAGGATCTTTGGCAGGGTCGGCAGAATACACCCCGTCAACCTTTGTCGTCTTGATAACGGCATCACAATCGAGTTCTAGCGCGAGGCTCACCGCTGCTGTATCGGTCGTTAGAAACGGTCGTCCGATACCACCAGCCACAATCACCACACGATTTTTTGCAAGATGGCTCATCGCACGACGATGCGTAAACTGGTCGAGCACCTGGTCTGACTTCACATTAGTGAGCGCCCGTGTATCCAGGCCCTGGTGATTGAACACATCTTCCAGTGTTAAAGCATTCATCATTGTCGCCAACATACCCACATAGTCTCCGGTAATCCGCTGTATGGCGTCATTGGCGAGCTGGGCACCGCGCGCATAGTTGCCACCCCCCACCATTATGACCACCTGTGTGCCTGCCTGAACGGCTGTCTTAACTTCATGTGCAATCCATTTTGCCCGGTCGGTATCAAACCCACCGTTTTGTTCGCCTTGTAGTTGTTCACCTGATAATTTGAGTAGAATTCTTTTATACATAATTACAGTATACTGTACCTATGAAGTTATATAGCTGGAATGTAAACGGCATCCGTGCCGTACTAGGCAAGGGGTTGTTTCAAAAATTTATTGAAGAGCATGACCCCGACGTGCTCTGTCTGCAAGAAACCAAAGCCGAACGTGGTCAGTTTGAACTAGATTTTCCGCAGTACCACGAGCATTTTTTTAGCGCCGTCAAAAAAGGCTATAGCGGTACTGCCATCTTTTCCAAGGTAAAACCTATCAGATACATCGATGGCTTCCCAGACGAAATCATTAAGGAATATGGTGTTACCGGTGACACCTACGGCGATCCCAATGCCGAAGGACGCATTATTGCCGCCGAATTTGCCGATTACTGGGTTGTGACTTGCTATACCCCCAATAGCAAGGGCGACCTTAGCCGCCTAAGCCTGCGCTATGACCACTGGGACCGCGCTTGTTTGGCATACTTGCAGCAGCTCGGAAAAACCAAGCCAGTGCTGTATTGCGGTGACATGAACGTTGCCCACCAAGAAATCGACCTTGCCAACCCCAAACCCAATGTGGGCAAACACGGCTTTACCGACGAAGAGCGCAAGCGGTTCCAGGACTTCTTAGATGCCGGCTTTACCGATACCTTTCGTAGTGCCTATCCAGACAGAACTGAAGCGTATACTTGGTGGACGCACTGGGCCAATGCCCGAGCACGTAATGTTGGCTGGCGCATAGACTACTGGCTCGCCAGCCGCGCTATTGCATCCCAGGTAAAAAACCCGCAGATTCACGCCGATGTTATGGGCAGTGACCACTGCCCAGTCAGCATTGAATTGTAGGGGTTTCTACACTATCTACATCACCAGCCACGGCGTATACTAGAGCCATGACCGATGAGCAAATTCGTGACCTCAAAGACTTTATTATTACTGTTGTCAGGCAAGAAATTGTCTCACAGATTCAAGACCAGACCGCTGAGCTTAAAAGTGAATTTAGTGAACTAAAGAGTGAATTTAGTGAACTAAAGCAATCTGTTTCTGACCTAGAGCTCAAAGTTGATACCATTGCCGAAGCAGTGGGCGTGCAGTTTAACGAACAGCAGACGGTGATTGAAAATCACGAAACACCTATCATTAAGCTAGAGACTCACCCCGCTTAAATCGCTATGCAGCCCGACGCACATACCATTGCCGAACACACTCTTGATGTTGGCCACAAGCATCAACTCTACATTCAAGATTGGGGCAACAAAAAGGCCAAACACCCCCTCATATTCCTGCACGGTGGGCCCGGTAGCCAATCCAAAGACAAGCACAAGACACCATTCGACCCCACCACACAACGGGTGATTTTCTTTGACCAGCGGGGTTGCGGGCGGAGCACGCCACTCGGCCGTTGGCACCATAACACCATCCAAGAACTTGCGGCCGACATTACCAAAATCGCCGATTTCCTCGGCATCGACCAGTTTATTTTGACTGGCGCAAGCTGGGGAAGTTGCCTGGCGCTGTACTATGCACTAAGCGCTCCGTCCCGGGTAAAAGCCCTAGTGATTAGTGCCGTCTTTACTGGGTCACAGGCCGAGATCGACTGGCACGACAAGGGGCTGTTTCAGTCACACTTCCCAGAGGCGTGGGATAGATACGTCGCTACCGTACCCAAAGTATTTCGGGACAACCCAAGTGAATACCACTTTAAGACTGCCCTCCAGTCGACCAATGCACGCGCAGCCGCCCAATCAGCACATGCCTATACCGAACTTGAACTCTCTGCGCTCTCGCTTGACGATACGTTTTATCCCATTAACCCCGATGACTTTGAGCCCTCAGGCGCGCAAATTGAAATGCGCTACTTCTCTAAACGCTGCTTCTTGCCCGACCGTTATATTCTAAAGAACGCCGGTAAACTCAAAATGCCAGTCTATATCATTCACGGTCGCTACGATATGGTCTGCCCGCCAGCCACTGCCTATGCGCTCAGCAAATCTATTCCCAAAGCCCAGCTCACCTGGGTCATCAGTGGCCACCGCGCCGAACACGAAACCGTCACCGCCCAGCGCCTCATTTACAGGCAAGTTACGAGCTAAGAAGCTATCAGAGCAGAGGCGTGAGTTAAGACAGAGAACTTCGGACTTCGGGTATAGGGCGTCGGGTACCGAAAACGTAAAGGCATATGAAAAAGCTTGTTGCTTCTTTGCGTAAAACTACGAGATGCAACCCGGTACGCGGTATACTATACGCATGAAAGACGAGCAGGTTATCATTCAAGAACTATTAGCTGGTCAAGACACATATCAGCCAAGTGCCCAAACCAAACGACTGCTTGCCGAAAAAACGCTCATTATGCTCGTTGGCGCGACCTGTATGGGCAAAAGCACAGTTATGTACGAAGTAATGCACCAGGACAAGCAAATTCAGGTTGTTGGAACGCGCACCACACGTAGCCCACGTCGAGACGATGACCCCAACCGCTACACATATCGACCACAAACATTCGAGGGACTTACGGCAATCAGCGGCGACATTCAGCGTAGGGCCATTGTGCAATACGTTGTTAATCCGCATAGCAAAACAATCTATTGGAGTGAGTCCGCCGACTACCCTGGTAGGTACTGTATTGGCGACTATTTCTCGGGTGTTGTTGCACTGTTTAAAGCGTACGGATTTGAAAACATCATACCAATAACTATTGTCACAAACCCTGCTTCTTGGCAGCAACGCCTGGACCAGCGATTTCCGGTAGGCGACCCCCGCCGTCGCGAACGGCTTGCCGAAGCCGTCGTTAGCCTAAAGTGGTCACTCTCACAGCCCTCAAACCATCCCTTCATTGTAAACCTTGATGCAGAATCCCAAATGGCGGCCGCCTCTGTTGTTTCTGTCATCCGCAGTAAAAATGCCGATTATTCACTGGCACGCAAGACGACTCAACAATGTCTCGATCAAGCTAAAGCACTCTATCGCCAGCTAACACCCACGGATGTTCTATGACTCCTCCAGAAACCATTACAACACTTTTGTTTCTGGTCCGCGACGGGCAAATACTATTAGCTCGCAAAAAACGTGGCCATGGGGTAGGAAAATGGAACGGCACCGGTGGCAAGTTGGAACCGGG
>JAGQNR010000002.1:20474-77141 GCA_020427985.1 Candidatus Saccharimonadota bacterium
GAAACACCCGAACAAGCAGCAGTGCGTGAGTGCCATGAGGAAATTGGCGTCACCCCCATTCATATCGAGAACAGGGGAATACTGCATTTTACCCAAGAGCCACGTCTCGACATCTACTCCAATCTCGACTCGCACCTATATATATGTACCAAGTGGAAGGGCGAACCAACCGAGACAGAGGAAATGCAACCGCAGTGGTTTGCTACCAATGACGTACCATATGACACTATGTGGCCAGATGACACCCATTGGTTGCCCGCAGTGATTGCCGGACAGAGCGTGGAGGGTTGGTTCCATTTTGACGGCGACTACACGCTTCAGACAATTAAAGTGGAGGTGTTTGATGGCAGTAGTACAGCCTAAATTTGCGGTGTTTGATATTGACGGCACACTCATGCGTTGGCAGCTGTTCCATGCCATCGTTCACGAACTAGGCAAGCAAGGGTTCTTGTCAGTTGGCGCACATGAAAAAATTCGATCCGCTCGCTTTGCCTGGAAGAACCGTCTCAGTAAGAATGGTTTTGCTGACTATGAGGCCGTCCTCGTTGAACTGTATATTGAAGCGCTACAAAACCTCGATGCGCAGGAATATCGACTCATTGTCGACCAAGTATTTAGCGAGTACAAAGACCAAACTTTTACCTATACGCGTGACCTTGCAGCCAAACTAAAAGCTCAGGGATATTTGCTCTTTGCCATTAGTGGCTCACAGCAAGAAATCGTCGAACGAATAGGACATCATCATGGATTTGACGCGGCCGTGGGCGCTCGGTTGGTAATGAAGAACAGCGCTTTCACCGGCGAAATTGTTACACCTATTCATAACAAAGCGGCCGCTTTGCAGCGGCTCGTCGACCAGTATCACTGCACCTACGACGAAAGTTATGGTGTGGGCGATAGCCCAAGTGATTCGTCAATGCTCGACAAAGTTGCCCACCCGATTGCATTTAACCCCGACCAGAAGCTGTACGATATTGCTCAAGATAAGGGGTGGCAAGTAGTCGTTGAGCGTAAAAATGTCGTCTACGAACTCCCTAAGCCCAAGGCGGGGTAGTTGGAGGTGTCTTGACGTGGGCTGCTTCGGCTGCATTGTAGGCAGCTCGTTCTTCTGGTGTAAGTGCGGTAAAGGGCCGACTGGCGATGGAGCCTAAGCGGCCAAAAACTGCAGCATGCCTATCTTGAAAAATAGCAACCTCGACCAATATGCGGGGTTGGTCAGTTAACAAGGGAGCTTCATTTGGATTTGCCATAATTATTACATTATAGCATAATATATAATATGAATCAAGTCTACTGGCACAAACAGACCGAACAACCACTATTCCCAGACTTATTATGGGCACGGCCCGAGACCAAACAAGCTGCCGGTAAACTGCTGATTGTCGGGGGGAACGCCCATAGTTTTGCCACGCCCGCCACAGCTTATACCGCTGCTAACAGTGCTGGTATTGGTAGCACGCGGGTCCTTTTACCTGACACGCTCCATAAGACACTCCGTAACGTGTTCCCTGAGGCCGAATATGCTCCTAGCACCCCAAGTGGCAGCTTTGCCCGTCGCAGCCTAGCAGAACTCCTCGCAGCGTCAGCATGGGCAGAGGGGGTCTTACTGGCTGGAGACATTGGCAAAAATAGCGAAACAACTGCTACGTTAGAATCGTTTATCACCAAATATCAAGGGCTGCTCACAGTGGTTGCCGATGCCGCCGATGCCGTCATTCAGCAACACACCGCGGTCCTAGGTCGCAAGGCAACGCTCTTAGTACTACCATTGCCGCAACTACAAGCGCTCACCGTCCAGCTCCGTTCACCCTATGCCTTTACAATGTCAATGAGCCTTACAAACTATGTCGAGCACCTCCACCAGCTCACCACCGACCACCCCAACCTATTTGTTATGACCCCTCATGCAACAACTTGGCTTGTAGCCGTACACGGAGAGGTAAGTTCTACACCTACTCACCCCGGTGAGTCTTCGGGTGTTATTGAGACTGCAGCAATAGCTGCCACCTGGTGGCTTCAAAACCCTACAGAACCCTTTGCCGCCCTGACGACATCGCTTCTGGCGCGAGGTGGTAATGAGTAAACTATTTGCATTTTATTATGTTTGTGCTTTAATATAATATTGATGAATACGCTTAGGCCCAACTATGTTGGGTATTTTGAACTCTCACGGCCAGTGCTCAATAGTGAGCCTATTTCTCGTTTACAAGATGTTCTTAACCCTGTGCTTGGGAGTTATTATCCATATTTATACAATCAACGCGGGCACGGCAGACGCAACCGAGAGTTGATGCTTCCCAAGCGTACACTTCATCGACTCATAATCGGTAGACGGCAGCAGTATTGTCGAAGCCGACCAAAAATATATCGGTAATCAATCTCTTGAGGCAGAACTAAATGCATTCATGCTGTCCTCTTTCAAGGATACCCAACCGCAGTCCGCAGAGCGTTTATTCGCTACCTATGAGAGTCTGTCTCCAATTATTGAGTTGGCTATATTGTCGATGATGCGTGGGCCAGACGAGAGAATCATGTGATGACCGCAGCACTGCAGCAGTTTGGGCTTAGACTCAACCAAAGGGCCTCACAACGTTGTTTCATTACCTTAGCCAAAGTCCCATTTCATACAGACGGCACCGAAGCTATCCTTGGGGCGCTTGAAGAGCACACACCCTCTCAACTGGAATTGGACCCAATGGAAATTATGACCGCAACAGTGCGCAAACTTCACTCAATCACAGCATAGTTTGCGATGAATAGATGACTTTTTTGGTGGGTCGGGGGGGACTTGAACCCCCACGAGCAAATGCTCACAAGATTTTGAGTCTAGCGCGTCTACCAATTCCGCCACCAACCCATATAACCAAAGAAATCATCTACAATTCACCAGAGGTGAAGCATCTCTTACGATAAATAGCCATAAGATTATTCATGGCTACTAGAGGTGTATTGTACTATACTGTGGTATGAAACGCGAGTGGGCCGCTAGCTCTTTCGTGTAGAAGCCTATGAAGACCATTCAGCCCCTCCCACCAGATGCAAAAGACGAAGCAGCTATTCGCTTACAACGCGAAAAGGTGGCCCGTGCCTACGGTGATGAGCCAAATGCAGTCGAAACTATTACCAAATCACAAGCCGAAGCGGCTCCAAGCAAGCATCAGCTGTATATGCGTGAGCTGTCGGCGTCGGGCAGGAGCCTAGCCGAAATTCAAACTGCTTGGCATCACTATTACACCAAGCTGTCAGATGCCGAAAAGCATGAAGTCTGGCAAGAATTTTATAGTGCTAACCAGCATACTCCCTACCAAAAGCTATTTCAAAAACAACAACCGGTCGCCTCACGTCTCGGGATTGACAATCAAGCAGCAGTCGTTCAGCCAGGCGGTAATGGTATTCCAACCCCAGTTAGCTCGAGCACAGGCGTATTTGTTGGCGCGCCCGCTCTTTCAGAAAACACCATCAGTCCTCGGGCTCAACGTTCACCCAAAAAACCCAAGCAACCCAGCCGGCTTGCCGCCGCAGTACGGTCTTCTAAGACTACCCAAAAGGTTCTTGCCACCACTGCCGGCAAAAAAGCCCAAAAGCACTTAACCAGAGCCAAAAAAACTATTAGCGCCAACGGCAAACTAAACACCAAGCATCATTTACAGTCGCTAGCATTTGGCCTAGGTATGGGCGGAATAGTGTTGGCAATATTGCTTTTTAGCTTCTTTAACGAGTACATAATCGCACCCTTTATTCAGCCGAGTCGCAAGGTCACAGCGGCGCCGGTTATTATGAGCACGCAAACGGCAGCAGCAAGTGCGCAGCCGACGGTCATTGTCCCAAAGATTAATATTCAGATACCAATCGACTTTAATCTGTCGGCGACCGATGAATCGACCGTTCAAACCGCCCTCGAAGAGGGAGTTATTCATTACCCCAGCACCGTCTTGCCTGGCCAAAATGGCAACGGAGCCTATTTTGGCCATAGTAGTTCAAACATCTTTAATAATGGTAAATATAAGTTCGCCTTTGTGCTTTTGCACCAGCTTACGACGGGAGATATTTTTTATATTACCCACAACGGCAAAGTGTATGCGTACCAGGTATTTGCACGCGAGATTGTGCCACCAACCCAGGTGAGCGTTTTGCATGACACCAAAGGTAAAACCGCAACCGCTGTACTCATAACCTGCGACCCGCCAGGTCTGAGCACCAATCGGCTTGTCGTTTGGGGCGAGCAGGTGAGTCCAAATCCAGCGACTAACACCACCCCTGAGCCAAAAGCCCAAACTACCCCCGATAAACTTTCGAGTAACGGCCCAACTCTATGGACTCGTATTGTGCGCGGTGTACAGTTTTGGAAACGCGACTAGCGGCAGTAGGGAGCTATCAGAGCAGAGGGTTTAGGGTATCGGGAACGCAGCAAGAGCTTAGATTGTAGAGCTTAGAGCTTAGAAAAGACGAGCATTTCACAATTATAAGAATGCCTGGTGACTTACTTGGCACTCCGGAAGCCTAGGGATAATGGAGTAAAAAGAGGCATAAAATAACAGATAGAAGTGAGTAAAATGAGGTGAAAACAATAAACCGAAGATGACAAACGATAGTTAGTTGCCCGATGGACTACAACACGAACCAACAAATGAGCAGTCAAAGACTATCAGACTGTTTCTGGCGCTTTATAATTCACTCTTTACTGGGCAACGAGTGCAGTTTGTGTTAATACCACGCCGGAGGTATCGGTCATCAAAGGTGCTAGTGTATACATAGTATGAAAATCTGGAGCCAAAAACGGCTTAAATCCGGGCAGGGCAGGCTGCAGTAGTTGCTTATTTTGATTATCGTAATCCATCATCACCACCTTGCCTTGACTCACATAAAGCAAGCGGTGGCCGTCCATCCAACTAAGGTTACTTTGTGGCGAATCCATTGGGTCAGTCAGAGTATACCGCTTGGTTTCTACCATTTCGGCATCATAAACGCCAATAGTAGCGCCACTTTGTACCAAAATAAACCGTGCAGTATCCGAAAACGCAACGTATCTTGGTGAAGCCACGCTTATAAACCGCCAAGGCTTAGGGAGCGAACCTGTCTCTAAAACTTGTGTCTGAGGGTTTTTGTATACATATACACCCTTGTCGGCTGTGGAACCTATGGTAACGTACCATTGGCTATCGTAGCGAGCAATGTCTAACAAATAGCTCGTGTCGGGCGGCTGATTCGTCGAGTATCGGCGCAGTGTCGTCGTGCGTGAGCCCTGCTGCAATACCACGCTTACTTGGTCGGCAATGACCTTACCACTAGGAGGCTGGGAGGTAACATACAGAACGGTATCGTTGGCATAGGTTTTATAGGCCAATACTGCCGGCAAGATAGTTCGGCTATCTTGAGATTCTATTGTAAAAGAACGAAGTGTTTTGGTGGAAGGGGAATACCCGTAAAAATGATCGGGCTTTTTGTCAAAGAGCGTTACCACTTCTTCTTGGGCAAGGCCAAGCTGCTTAGAGATGTTCTGACTCAATTCTGGTTTTTCGACATTTACAACAATGTACTCTTTGTTTGTTTGGGCCTCAACAGTATAGCTGTGTGTGAATAAGATGTTTTTGCTATCAGACGCCCACTCGAGAGGCTGCCAAGATTGAACGCCAGTGCCAGCTGTAATGAGGGCGTCGGGGACTTTTACAATCGATGACTTGAGTTTTTTGGGGTCGTTAATAGCCATCAGGCTAAATTGTTCTGGCGCGGATTTGTCTAGCACTAAAAGGCGCTTGCGGTTGGGGCTCTGAGTTGCAAACTCAATAGCACTACCATAGTTGGCGCTGGTGGTAGTTGACAGGTTTGTTGGTATTAAAAAGGGATAGTCATAGCGCTGCACATCACCGCCGGTAACCGCAATTGTTCTTTCCCAACTCCTATAGCCCTCCGCACTGACACGAAGAGTGTGGATACCGGTATGGAGTTCGAGTTTAGTATTGGTAACAGCTTTTTTGACACCATCTACACTGACGCTTGCGCCAGTTGGCTGACTCGACACAAATACCAACCCTCGCTGTTGCACATCGCCCTTACGATCAACCGTATAGCCGTATGAAGCATACAGCAGCACTGTACTCGCAATAGCAATCGCAATCGCAACCAACAAATAGCCTGCAAACAGGGCAATACGATGACGACGTTCCTTGGCGGGGTTCAAAAAGTCCATAGCTGTGCTTAAGTATACGCTAGCACTGCGGGCCTGGCTATGGGGCGAGGGATGTTTTTGTAAATACCAAAATGTTGTGTATAACGCTTGCGTTTGCAAGGGATAAGCGGTATGATACCGATAGAAAATTGTACGAAAGCAAAAAAGAGGAAACAGAACTGTGACCACCAAAATCATCAAACTAAATGGCAGCAGCTACAACGCCACTACTGGCTCTAAAGTTGCAGCAAAAAGTGCTAAAAAAGTCGTTGCGCAGCCAAACCATACCTCGCATCGCACTCCTCAGTCTTCAACTACTCTCATGCGACGTGCCGTTAAAAAACCCACTAAAAAGCCTATTACCGTTACAACTGCCGCTCTCGCGCACCCCACAACCATCACTGTAAAACAATCGGTTCATACTATTCAAAAAGACCGTCTCACGCGTGCCAAAGCTATTCCTCATCACGAACAGGTGACGAAATATTCCTCTGTCAACCATAGTGTACCCGTACGTTTTTCTCATGTTCCGGTTACACCAGCACCTACCGCTGGTCAGGCACCCGTAGCGCCACCCCCTTTGACTCCTTTTGCTCCTGCCAACGAACTTTTTGAGCGAGCGGTGGCTCATGCCAATCACTACGTTGACTTTCGCGGCCAACGCACAGCGTTCCGCAAAAAGGCCCGACTGCATGCGGCAGGTATGACCGCAGGAGTTTTGGCTATCTTAATGCTTACGGCATTTGCTACCTACCTCAATAACCCTAATCTACAGTTCACGGTAGCCGGTATTAGAGCTGGCGTAGACACCACTATGCCAAACTTTGCAGCTGCAAATATGGCCTACGACGGCGCAACTACCGCCCGCGGTGCTCGTACCATACATTTGTCGCACAATGGCTCACGCTACTACCTTTCTCAGCGCAGTACAAACTGGAGCGACCGTGAAATGATACAGTCTGTAGCGGCCAAAAACCTCTCCGGAGAACAAAACTACCAAAAAGACTCTGTTGGCAACCAAACGGTATACCGTATGAACAATGGCAGTACGCTATGGGTTAAAAACGGAGTTTGGTACACGCTAAACGGCGACAAGCAACTGTCCGATTCAGAACTCGGTGCACTCGTTCAGAACGTATAGATTGTATTTGACGTATAAATATGCTATAATATATAAATGCCACCTCGTCGTTATGCCGTATATGTCGAATCTCGCGACCGCTTTTCACCAGGGGTCAACCCTGAACTTGCCAAAGAAATACTTTGCTTAACTCGAGAGCGCCTACGCCCTTTTTTGGGGCCATTAATTGTCGCAAGAGACATTACTCCTTTTAGGCTGCCGCCAACCGACCTCCTAGACGAGCACGCCTTTTTGCCGCCAGATGACAAAGCTATACTATTAACCACTAAGTCTCCCGTGGTACCAGATGCACCACGTGCAGTAGGGGCCCATCGAACGTACCGCAGCACGACTCAAAAACAGCATAGTTACCTTATCACACAAGTAGCACCCAGTGAGAGTCACAAAACTATTGGTGTTGACAATGCGGCCTCGGTGCTCGCCCACGAAGTCTGCCACGATTACGGAATTGGCCACTGTGCAGTTAGTTCATGTCTCATGGCGCCCACCCAACAATCAGAGGCCGATGGCGCTGCATTTATGAAGATTCCTAACCCCTTTTGCAGCGACCATCGCGACGAGCTAGCCGTCATTAGTCATCTACCAAAAGTGCCCCTGACGAGTGAGCTGTCACCATCTGAGCTACTCGCCAGCCTGCGTACATAGAAGCAGGGAAACGCAGGCACTTAGTCTTGCGGCTTGGTATACACTGGGCGATGACTATCCTCAAACAAACCAACCGCCCACACGAGGTTACGCGGCGTTGTAGCTGGTGGCTCAATGATACTCTGCATGGCCGCACATCCACAGCCTGCCTCAACTCTAACTCGAGCAGGTGCCAGCGCTTCATTCATAAGCGCTTCTCGTGGCAATATAGTTACGACTCCTTCGATGTGGCAGACTTGGCCTGCACCCACCGAACAGGCACCCTCTTGAGCGCGAACAATACTGTCCGCGAGGTCTTGTGCGACCACCGCAGAGCTTGGCCCGACTGGAGTGTCAACAATATATTCACCGCTAAATTTTGGACGGTTGCCGCCAGTTGGTTTCATCATGTGGTCAGTGTAACAACCGGTGAGACTAAGCACAACCATAAAATGCTATCATTCTATCATCTCTATGCAACAGGGGTAATTGACTGTTATACTACCTGTTATGAACACACCGATTCGTACTCGATTTGCCCCCAGCCCTACCGGCTACCTCCATGTTGGTGGCATTCGTACCGCACTCTTTGCCTACCTGTTGGCACGCCAAAACAAGGGCCAGTTTGTGCTACGGTTTGAAGATACCGACAAAAAACGCGAGGTCGTCGGCAGTGCCGAACACCTTATTGCTAGTCTGCGTGCTATTGGCATTGATTACGACGAAGGCCCCGATATTGGTGGTCCCTACGCACCTTACATCCAAAGTCAACGTCTTGATAGCTATCGTCAGTGGGCACAAAAACTCATCGACAAAGGTCTGGCCTACGCCGACCCCTACACTCCCGAACAGGTCCAGCAATTTCGTGAACAAGCTCAAGCTGCCAAAAAAGCTTTTTTGTACCGCAACCATCGTCCTAAGCAGCCTCCGGCCTGGGATGGCACCCAACCACTACGATTTAAGTCTACTCCCCAGAGCTATACCTATCATGATGCCGTCATGGGTGAAACGACCACTAGCTCAGAAGTAATTGACGATATTATCCTTATAAAGTCCGATGGCTATCCAACCTACAACTTCGCTCACATCATCGATGACACCGAGATGCACATTACCCACATCATCCGCGGTCAAGAATTTTTGAGCAGCATGCCCAATTATTTGGCGCTCTATGAGGCGCTCGAGCTTACGCCACCGGTGTTTGCTCATATGCCGCACATCATGAACGAACAGGGCAACAAAAAACTTGGCAAGCGCGATGGCGCCAAAGACGTGCTAGATTACATTCGGGACGGCTATCTGCCAGAAGCCCTTATGAGCTTTATTGCGACAATGGGGTGGAACGACGGTACTACTCAAGAAACTTATACGAAAGCTGAGCTCATTAAACGCTTTAGCCTAGAAAAAATCCAGCGGAGTGGCGCACGGTTCGACGAAAAACGGCTGCTGTGGATGAACGGTCAGTTTATTCGTGAGCTTCCCCTCGACGAGCTTTATACACGGGTTTCTGGGAATGGGCAAAGTGTTGGCCATGAAAACTTCTGGCCAGAAGCAGCCGCTGGAGCAGATGAAGCCTATAAAAAACAGGTGCTTGCTCTTGCACAAGACCGGCTAAAGACCTTAGCTGACCTAGGTGGGTTTGGATACTTTTTTACTATTCCAAGTAAAGACCTCTCACTCATAACAGATAACAAACAGCTTAAAAAACTCAAACCAAGTGAAATTGCCCAACTGGTGCAAGCCAGCTACGATAAACTGGCGGCCCTCACCGAGTGGACACCAGAAACCATCCAGGCCGCCCTAAATGAGCTCCTTGAGCAAACGGGCCAAAAGCCGGGTATACTTTTTAGCCTGATACGTATTTATGCCACCTGGGCGCCGTTTAGCCCCCAGCTCAACAACACACTAGCCTTGCTCGGTCAAACCCAAACTCTTGAGCGTCTAGGAGCGAGCCTTTAAGATCTGTAGCGGTTGTAGTTCTTGGCACCCCAAACCCCGTAGCCTAGACTAGCACTCTTACCAAAAGCAAGACATGCTTGCCGCACGGCGCATCTGCCGCAAACTGTCTTAGCCTGTTTAATCGATTGTTTAACTGTAGAAAAAACAGCTCCGGGCTTTCCTTAAGACACACCGCTTCGTTTCTCCAATCTCCGTTACTATATAGGTCGAGTTCAGACGCACTGAGGTCATTTTTACTTCTAGACTGAGCTACTCCAGCAGGCTCGACTTCCTGGGAAGTATCAATTGTACGATTAACTGCCAAAACCCGAGTGCATATTTCGTGGAGCGACCTTGCCAGAAGTAGCAATGATATCTGGTCCGTATCTCTTGGCAATATGCGTTCACACCCGTGACCAGTGGACGATAGGGTCAGTGTTGTCTGGTATGCCGCCATGTTCAGCCAAAAAAGGAAACACCTCGCCGACACCAATCGGGCGCTCAGTTGCAAACATATGCCTAATGACACTATTTGCTTGCTCGTGGATAATTTATTTACGTTGTTGCTCAGGCGAAAGTTCAACCGCTCTTTGGGCCCTCGGAAAAGCAACAGGACTCAAAAAATCTAGTTGCGCTGCGTCGTTAACAGATAATTGGCTCGTCCAGGTCATTTGTTCGCCTATACTAATGTTGTGCTCCTTTTGCAGGACAGTGCACCACCCATTACCCAGACTGCAAGCATAAACAAAATTCTGCTACAATAATCGATATGCAAAGCGACTTTAAGCCTTGGCGCTCAAAACCAAAACCTTTACCGTCGAATCAAACCAACATTGCCGAGCCAGCCGCTGTCGACCCTATAGCTACTGAGCATGATACGCCCGCTCCACAGTTAGCCAGTACTCAAGCGCTCCGTAAGCACTTCTGGGAACGACATTGGACGCTTAACCGCAAACGCACAAGTATGATTGGGCTCGTGGCTGCAGTACTACTCAGCGCAGGCCTGTTTGGCCTATGGTATAGTCGTCAGCCCATGCCAGAGCCCCCGACACCCAAAGTCAGTATTAAACCCAAGCCCAAAGCCCCACCCATCTATAGTAACCTAAGTGGTCTGCCAGTAGACGCAGCCGCTAATCAGCGGCCTGTCATTGGAGTGATGATTGAAAACAGTCTTGAAGCTCGGCCGCAAAGCGGATTAGGCGAGGCAAGTGTCGTTTTTGAAGCCATTGCCGAGGGTGGTATTACCCGATTCTTAGCATTCTATCAAGATACTCAGCCCAGTTCGATTGGTCCCGTGCGAAGCGTGCGCCCTTATTACGCACAGTGGTGTATGAGCTTTGACTGTGCGCTGGCTCATGCCGGCGGCAGCCCCGAGGCCCTGAGTAACATTCGCACCTGGGGAACAAAAGACCTCGACCAGTTTGTCAACGGTGCGGCCTACAGCCGAATACAGGGGAAATACGCTCCTCACAATCTTTATACCTCATACAGCCAGCTAGCTGCTTTGGCATCGGCCAAGAGTTATGGGCCGGCAACTTTTACTTCGTTTTTACGCAAAAAAGAGGCACCCTCTAAAACACCTTCAAACCCAACGGTCTCTGTCGCCATATCGAGTCCCAACTTTTCGTCTAGCTACACTTACGACGCCAAAACAAACAGCTATCATCGTTCGCAGGCCGGGGCGCCTCACCTTAGCATTCAGTCCGACGGTAAACAAGTGCAAATAACACCAAAGGTTATTGTTGCTCTCGTTATGGGGTATGGAGTGGCGGCCGATAAACATTCTCAGTACACGACAACGGGTTCTGGCGAAGCCAAAATATTCCAAGACGGCAATGTAGTGGTCGGTTCCTGGAGTCGCGCCAATGAAACAGCACCGTTTGTGCTCACTGATGCCACTGGACAAGCTGTAGCGCTCAATCCTGGCCAAACCTGGATTGTAGCTGTTTCGAGTAGCGGACTCGTACGGTAGCAAGATGAATTTTTACGACAAATTTTTGCGCCACATCAGCACGCATATATTAACAGTGCTGATTATTCTGGCGGTGGTACCAGCAGGAGTTGCCCTGTTAGTACGCCACTATCTGCCCGTAGAAGGGGTGTTGTTGTTTGTCGTTGCAATTGGGCTAGTGGGAGCGCTTGTGGCGCAGCGAAGCATTATCGAGCGAACGACAGAACCTGTTAAGGCACTCTGGGACGTCATACAGTTTGTTTCACCCAAAAGCACCCAGACTGCCGCACCAAAGCTTGATATATTGCATAGCGGTCGCGAAATGATAGCCGTCATGGCTAACCAGGTGTATCAACTTGCCCAATCAGTTGACCACGCCAAAGACCTACGAGGTGCCAAAGATACTTCTCTACATGCAAGCTTCATTGCTAATAGCTTGCCCTTACCTCTAGTTGTCCTAGACAAAGATGAATCAATTGTTTTTGCCAATAAGGCAGCCTTGGAGTACCTTGCTCGGCCAGCTGACGAAGTTGAGGGCAATAATGTTTACAGTATCTTTGATTTTTCATTTTCCGACGACGATACATTTGACACTTGGCTCAAACGCAGCAAGCATAAATCGGTTAGCACGAGTAGGACGTGGGAAAGAGTCCGTCTTGGCCTGGTTGACCAAGCGAACAACAAACAGTTCGATCTGGCTGCTCACTACAATAAGTCAAACCCCTTTGGCTACGAAACAGTGTTAGTGCTTTTTGACCACACCGAAACGTACGGACAAGACGACCAATCCCTTGGGTTTATTGCCCTAACGGTGCACGAACTGCGCACGCCGCTCACCTTGCTACGAGGCTATATCGAAGTATTTAAAGAAGAAATTGGCCCCAAGCTAGCTCCTGACTTGCAGGAATTTATGCAAAAAATGGAGGTTTCAGGACAGCAGCTCTCGGCCTTTGTTGATAATATTCTTAACGTTGTTAAGGTGCAGGATAACCAGCTTGAGCTTCACCTTAAACAGGAAAACTGGAATGAGGTGCTTGACCATGTTGTCAGCGACCTCTCTTTGCGAACTGAGGTCAGAGGTATTACGATTAAAACAGATATCGCCAGTGACCTTCCGCCTGTCGCAGTTGATCGTTATAGTATATACGAAGTACTGAGTAATCTTGTTGACAACGCGGTTAAATATTCAGGTACGGCTAAACAAATATTCATTAGTGCCTCTGTCAACAAAGAGGGTATGGTTGAAACGAGCGTCAAAGACTTTGGAGTAGGTATCGACAGTTCTATCTTGCCACATATTTTTGACAAATTTTATCGCGACCACCACAACCGTGCAAAAGTTGGAGGCACGGGTTTGGGTCTGTACCTGTGTCAGGCAATTGTAAAGGCGCATCATGGGAGCATTTTTGTTCGCAGCAAGGTGGGCCAGGGGAGTACCTTCTTCTTTACGGTGGTACCCTACCACAAGCTTTCTGACGAGCTTAAGGCCAATGCCAAAAACGGTATTACCCGCGAAGCACATGGCTGGATAAAAAACCACTCATATTACAAGCGCTAGGCGAAGAGTTTATAAGAAACTGTTAGAGCATCTTTCTTCACCGAAGCTGCGGAGAACAAGGACAGCAGAGGCTCGAGTGAAGCACGCAGTTCTCTATCCAAGTAAGTCTTCTAGTTTTTGCTCTTGCAACCGTCTATACTAAACGCATGACCCCCACACTTAAAAACATCCTCTGCATAGAAGACGAGCATTTTATTAGTGAACTTTACGTTCGAGCCCTTACTAAGGCCGGCTACGAGGTAGACGTTGAGATGGACGGCCAAAAAGGCCTCGACCGCGCCAAGAGCAACCAATACGACATTATTCTACTCGACCTAATGATTCCCACGATTACTGGTATAGAAGTCCTCCGCCACTTGCGTGACAAGTCTGAAACCCCCAAGCTGAAAGCCCGAATCATCATTACGACCAACCTTGAACAACGCCAAGATATTCGCGAGGATATCGAGAGCCAAGCCGATGGCTACCTTGTTAAAGCTTCTATAACCCCTCACGAGCTTGTTGACTTTTTATCGCAGCTCGAGCCCAATACGCCCTAACGTAACAGGCTTGTTCGTTGCACAAACTACACTATGCTTGTGGTTTGCAGTGGCGTACACTGTGAATAGCCACGTGAGGACTGGTAAGCTACTTACAGAACTGTTAGCCTATTTTTACCCCACGGACTATACCATTGGGTTGCATACTCCGGTCCCTGCAATACCTCATTACAACAAGATTCCTTATTTGAGTAGGTGAGTCAACGGTCTCCCGCGCTACAGGCATCTTATTTATAAAACCCGTTGCCGACAAACAGCTTTGTTTTCGGCATTTTTGCGTTTTACTAAACTGTAATGAGGACTCACTTATGACCACTATTAACCAACCGGTAACCGTCGCCGCCTATTACTTTACCGGCAGCGAACTCCGTTCATTTCCACGCACTATCGAGCACTCTGGCCGAACCATTACCTTTCAAAACGGTCTGCGCTATCTTGTACGGCGTGGCCAGCAAGCCATCAAACTCTTTGACATGGCCAGCGACGACGGCCATACCTACCGTCTGCGTCAAGACGGTCAAGCTTGGACACTCCTGGGACTACGGGCAGGGGAGGACCGCTAATATGGAGCGTTACTACCTTACCGAAGACATCGCACAGATACAGCACCATTTTCCTGGGTCAGAAGCAGTCGCCATCGAGACACCATTTGACCTCACCGATAAGCCAGTGCAGCGCCGTACATACACTGATATATTTCAAACCATAACTCCTAAACTACGCTGGGATATACGATGGATACACTAAATCTCTTGCAAGAAACAGCTACCGCCCTCGGGAGCGACGTCGCAACTCACGCTGGGTTTCCTAACCCCGCCGCTGGACGCACCAGAACGCCCCTCAGCCTTGATAAGCTCCTCATTACCTCACCGGCCAGTACCTATTTGTTTCGCATTCGCGGGCACAGTTGGCATGACAGCGGTATATATGACGGTGATATCGCTGTTGTTAACCGAGCACTTCGGCCCAAACCAAGTGCAATCGTCGTCTACACAACAGATACCGGCGAGCTTTGCATAGCCAAATGGAGTAAAATCTGCCCGCAACACACCACTCAAGATGCCACTCTCTGGGGTGTTGTCAGCGCAACTATCCACTTAACTCTTAACTCTTAACTCTTAACTCTTAACTCTTAACTCTTAACTCTTAACTCACATTTTCTCATGTACGCACTCATCGATTGTAATAATTTTTTTGTCAGCTGTGAGCGACTCTTTCGGCCCGAGTTTGCGACGGTACCGGTTGTCGTGCTTAGCAGCAACGACGGCTGTGCCATATCACGCAGTGCCGAGGCCAAAGCCCTCGGCATCACCATGGGCGAGCCACTCCACAAACTCCGTGAGCGCTTTACCGTAATTGACCCGACAAGCCAATGCTCAGTGCCGTCACAGGGTCGACCGAGCGTCGTGGCGTATAGCGCCAACTTTGAGCTCTACGGCGATATAAGCGAGCGCATCGTCAGCACACTCTGTAGCATTACCCCCCAAATTGAGATATATAGCGTTGATGAGGCATTTTTGGACCTATCACCCCTCGATATCGATAATTACATTAAGTGGGGAGGGCGCATCCGGGACTACCTCCTGCGACAGATTGGCATACCGGTAAGTATTGGTGTCGCCCCGACCAAAACACTCTGCAAGCTTGCGAACCACCATGCCAAAAAAGACCTCTCGACCGGTGGTATGGTATATCTAGACCCATACCATAACGCAGCCCACTACCAACAACGACTCCGAGACACAGCCGTTGAGACCGTCTGGGGAGTTGGCTGGCGACTGGCACCAAAACTCCGGGTCGAGGGTATCAGTACTGCCCTGGAGCTCGCACGACTGCGACCAAGGCAGGCTCAGCAACTCATGCATATTCAGGGTAGGCGGCTTGTTACCGAGCTGAGTGGCACAGCTTGTCTGCCACTCAAGCAAGCAACACCACCACAACACGCTATCGCCCGCGGTAGACAGTTTGGACATGATACCGACAGTTTGGGCGTCATTACCGCAGCCGTGACGAGCCTGGCCGCCCGCGCAGCTGCTGAACTCCGCCGTGAACATCAGCGGGCACACGATGCTACAGTGCTGCTTTCTACCAACCGGCGCAAGCCCAACTATACTCGTCGTGCACTTGCTATTAGACTCACCGCTCCGACTGCCGATACAGGAACTATTTGCCGCGCACTCATCGAGACTCTGGAACAGGGCTTTGAGCCGTACAAATACCATAAAGCCGAGGTTATCTTGCATAACCTCAGTAGCGATCAGCTGCTGCAAATCGATCTGCTCGGCAAGGTCGACGCCCGCAGTACTGAGCGCTCTGAGCGGCGCATGCATGCCCTCGATAGCATCCGCGCCAAATACGGCTCAGCGAGCCTCGGCTACGCCTCAGAACACCTCAGTACTGCCTGGCAGCCACGCAAGGCACTTTCCAGCCCTCGCTATACAAGCCACTGGCAAGAACTACCAGTAGCAACCATACTCGCAGATTAGCTCGCGGCAGCCCAAAAGGGCTCAGCGAGCAGAGGACTACTCATGGCAATGTCAGAGGTTTCATGTAGCGCAAGATCACGCGCATCGTTTACTGTAACACCGCATAGCTCACCGAGTTTCTGCAAAAACTCACTACTTGGGTTAGGAAATACCGAACAATGACCGCCATCATCAAGCAATTCCTCGTAGGCAGGCATTCTGACTATAAACCCGGCATCCACAAGCGCTTGTAACCCCTGTCGGCCGAGTCGGTTCATAGCTTGCGACGATAAAATACTTCCACAGCGTTGGGGAGATAGACTCACCGCTATTTCTTCGGTGTGGATGGCTTCGATAATACTGTCGGTCACACGCTGAGCGGCCGTGCTTTCAACCGTGGGTGGGCTAAATCTTTCGGTGCCGGTTTGGTCAACAGTAATTTTTGTAATCCCCAGACCGCTAGCCAAAATATCGAGTGGCAGCCGAGGAACGTGTCGAGTTCCTAGGCCCTCTGGGATAGACTGAGATGATACGTTATGCTCATAGCCAGCTGGCAGCCTGGTACCAGACAGTCTGTCAGCCCATCTTAAGTCATGGACTACCGATGGCTGAACAAAATGCATAGTTGCTGTCATAGAACGCCTTTCTTAATTCGATACAGGCATACTACTCTTGTCATCCGTAAGCCACTAGACAATCTGGTGACAATATTTTGACACCATTTTACCCACCCTCATAGCAGCAGTCGAGAGCGAATTTACTCCTCAGGTCTAACAATGGGTGAGGCGTCCCGATCCACAACCGAAGGCAACAAAATCTCACCCGTAAAGCTTGGCACATCAACACTGGCAGGACTCGGCAATCCAGACCACTTTTCAAAACCGGGATCAAATATTCCAGACATTTTAGATGATTACTCTCGAAATTACTTTGCAACTATACGCCGGCTCGGGCATGATTGCAACTATAACCACTATGCCGAACAGCCTCCGAGCGCTATATTGCCAAGCTTTTGCGGAACCATAACAGGGGTGATTAATTGAGCCTCTGGCTCGTCTGGTAGCGCCTGAAGAGCAGGCGGCAGATCCCAATTATTACGTCTAAAAACCTCAAGCAAATGCGTGGTGCTGCGTTGTTGAGCAGCCTGCGCGGCCTCGCCGAGCTGAAATTGTGCCATGCCTTCATGAAATAGTGAATCAAACATAGTAGCCATAGGTACTCCTTACGGTTTAGGTCAGAATAACAACCGTAGTACCGGCTCCACAACCCAAGTCGGCAACAAATTTTTGACACCATCCGCCAAAGGCTATTCCATGTATTTACCGCAAATAGTACTGAATAGCCGGTATCTGGCCCTGATAGCCCCTAGCTAACACCGCAAGAGACACTGCATCATTACCTGGGAACTCCGTAACGGGCGCCGGTTTCTGGACTGCCAGAGTCATAAGTGTTTGAGTTGCTAGGGCTTGTTCGGCCCCTGATAAAATGCGGGGTAATTCAGCGGGCATGTCTGCCAAAAGACGCTCCCGTAAATCTTGAGCAGCCACAAGCTCATCTGAAGCAACCTGCACTAATCCAGCCTCGGCCGATTGGGTAAAGAACTGCAGGGCGGCACTTGTTAGGTAGCGCTGTTCGGGAGTACGAATCACTTTCCATGGCAGGCGTTCGTAGTCAGCAGCCAAGCTACGTTGGCGATGGCGAAGAGGACGCTGAGGTGTCATATGTTGGCTCCGTTCTACTTCTATACAACGACTTTTGTTACGTTCTGCCTCCTAGTATACGCTTATTGCCAAGCAAAACAACTCAAGGTGGCAACAATATTTTGACACCCTAATGCTTAAAGCTATATGCTACTATTGATTATAGTATGAGTAGTAGCTTTGATTTTAAGCAAATTGGTCTAACAACTCGTGACAAGCGTGTCTACGAGGCACTCGTTACAACCCCGCGGAGTAGTCTGCGCAAAGTTGCTGTCGATACCGGCATTAACCGCGGAAGTGTGTATGAATCGGTCAAAGCTTTAGCGGCAGAAGGCCTGGTCGGGTCTATTGAAATCGGTAAGCAGCGACGTTACACCGCCTCGAGTCCACAATCAATTGTCGAACTTATCCGTGAAAAACGGCAAAAACTCGACGGCGCAGAGCAGAGCGCTGAAGACTACATCCGCTCACTCACCATAACAACCACTTCTTCTGAAGCAGTGCCCTTTGCTACCTTTTACGAAGACACCGAAGGCGTAGCCGCGGTCCTACGCGATGTACTTGCAACCTGTCGCGGCGGCCGCAATGGGAGTGCTTACCGCGTTATTTCAACCAAGCAGGTTCGTGAATTCATGTACGAGAACTTCCGCAACTTTACTCAGCGGCGAATTGCCGAAGGTATCGAAGTGCGAGTGATTGCGGTTGGCCAGGGTGGAAGTAATGACAAGCTTTCCCAGCGACACTGGCTCGAATCATCACGTGGTGACGCCCCAAACTGCTATACCATTATTTACGGTAACAAAACCGCTTTTATTACTATGAATGCCAGCAACCTCCTTTCGACAATTGTTATTGATAACCCAGGTACTACCCATCTGCAAAAAGAACTGTTTGACTATATGTGGAATTCGCTTACACACTGATGGGCAAGATTTATCCACGGGATGACAGCGTTCAACAGCTGATTGCCCGAGTGCCACTTATTTCCGACCAGATAAATCAACGTCAACTCAGCAGCCTCTTAATCGAGCTCGACCGTGTTCTTACTGCTGGCATACCGGGTGCACTAGTCGAGCTCGGTTGCTACATTGGTACAACTAGTTTGTTTCTGAGACGGCTGCTCGATGCCCGCGGCCAAGACCGAGCCTTTCATGTCTATGATAGCTTTGAAGGGCTACCACCCAAATCCGTCTGGGATGCGTCAATAACAGGGGAGGGATTCACCGCGGGTGTTCTGGCAGTAAGTAAGAAGCAGTTTCTGCAAGAATTTGCCAAGGCCAGCCTAAGGCCACCTATCATACACAAAGGTTGGTTTGCTAACCTCAAAGCCGCCGACATACCCGACCACATTGCATTTGCATTTCTTGATGGTGACTTCTATGAAAGCATTCGCGACTCATTACGGCTCGTGATACCAAAAATGCAAGCCGGAGGAGTTATCGTTATCGACGACTATGCCCGCGAGGCTCTCCCGGGAGTAGCCAGGGCCACACATGAATTCTTTTTACCCGACCAGGTGCAAACCCAGCATAATCTTGGCATCATCCGTCTGTAGTAATACCCCCTTCTTTTTGCTTTTCTAGCTACCGCTTTTATTACGAGGCAGCAGGCGAGTATAGTGGAAGGATATGAAGATACATATTGTGGTAGTTGGCAAGCCAAAGCTAGCATATGCCAAACAAGGGTTTGCCGAATATCTCTCGCGCCTGCAACGGCTACATACGGTACGTGTCACCCATATCGCAGATAAGCACGCCTATAACTCAGGCGAAATTCTAGCTGTCACTCACGGCAGCGTGCGTATTGTGCTCGAGATTGAGGGCAAGCAGTACGATAGCGAGGCGCTGGCGAAATTTTTGAAACACCGAGAAATCGACAGCAAGGAAATAAGTATTCTTATTGGGGGTCCCGAGGGACTACCTGCTGACGTCCGCAACCAGGCAAACTACCTCTGGAGTCTTGGCAAACACACCCTACCACATGACTTAGCCATGGTAGTGACCCTAGAAGCCCTGTACCGCACCAGCACCATCAATGCTGGACTACCGTATCACAAGTGATTCATGTATACGATACGATAGGGTAGTCCGCATGATTTCGTTGTATAATGGATGGGGCGAATACTATCTCGGGACAGCTAAGGAGGCGGTAGCAATGGTAACAAAGTTTTTGATAACAGGGGTGCTTATGGCAATCATCGATGCTGCTTGGCTTGGTTTTGTCGCTAATAAATTCTACAAAAGTCAGATTGGTAGTCTGCTACTCACCAAACCAAACATGGCAGCCGCCGCAGCTTTTTACCTCATTTACGTATTAGGCATCATCTTGTTTATATTGAATCCTGCACTCGAAAAGGCATCATTGCAGCACGCTCTCGTCTACGGCGCGGTGTTTGGATTTGTTTGCTATGCCACCTATGACCTTACCAACTTAGCGACTCTTAAAGGGTTCTCTCTCAAATTAGTACTCGTTGACCTCGTATGGGGGGCAGTATTGACAGCGACGGTTGCGGGGCTAAGTTATGTCATCCTCAGCCGCTAAAAAACAAGGTTTCGTCCTGCTACTTGGCACGGCTTTCATTGTGTCGGCAACAGGCCTGGCTGCAGCAGACAATGAGCGCGTTTGGCTGACACTGGCAATCGCATTGTTCTCGGCCGTACTAGTGATGAGTATCCTATTTGTGATTGCTCTGAGGAAGGAACGCTACGACTACGTCGATGTTGGCTGGGGCCTGAGTATAACGACAATCACCGCCGTGAGTTACTTACTGAGCCGACAGCCAGTGTCACTCTATAGGCTTGCGGCCCTGCTGCTGGTAGGCGTATGGGGAGTACGACTAGCAGCTCATGTGTGGCGGCGGATTGTAGCTTCCAAGCAAGAAGACCAACGCTATGTTGCACTGCGGGCAAGATGGAATACCGCCACGCCCAGTGCAATCTACCAGCGTATCTACCTGGTACAATCTGTTTTGGCACTGTTTGTCGCACTCCCAGCATTTTATGTCCAACACAGTCACGTTGTATGGCCAGCAGTCTATTGGCTGGGAGTTGCCGTAGCACTCTTTGGCCTCATTTTTGAAATTGTGGCCGACTATCAGCTCAAGAAGTTTCTGGGTCAGCAGCAGGGCAAGCCCGGTTTAATGACCTCTGGGCTTTGGCGATACAGTCGTCACCCAAACTATTTTGGCGAGCTTAGTTTTTGGTGGGGAATAAGTCTGACATGTCTCGCATCATCATATGGCTGGATAGGATTGGTTGGTGCAATCCTCATCACCTACCTCATTGTCTATATATCGGGCGTACCGCTGGCTGAAGTTAGAGCAGCCAAACGACCAGGCTGGAAAGCCTACGCCGCTAGAACCCGCGCACTCGTACCTCTCCCACGACTTTTATTTTGACCCCGGCGGGCTGACGCCTACATGATATAACTTTCCACTTCATTACAAGTTCTATCATGTGCTAAAAACTGTCAAACAAGTTGTTTGACAGTTTCCGCACCCGCTTCGCGGATTCGATGCTCTGCAAGCATAACCAAGTTAAAAGCCCACCTTGCGGTGAGCTTTTAACTTGGTGACCCCGGCGGGGTTCGAACCCGCGATCTTTTGGATGAGAACCAAATATCCTGGACCACTAGACGACGGGGCCTGGTCACTACTATTGTGCAAGGCACAAAACAGCTGAACAATCATAGCATATTTTTTGCGACAACGCCACTCCATACCAGGCGCATCTGTCACAAAGAGTCAACTTGCCATTTCTGCCAAAAACACCGATACTAATACCTATAAATCGCTTATGAATAAAACTTTGCTAATCGGTGGGGGCGTGGGACTAGTGGCAATGAGCACAATTGCTCTCTGGTGGCTATGGCAACGGCGCACGCGGCGGGGAGGCGCCCCTAAAGACGAAAGCTGGCTCGCCAGCAGCCTGCGCGACGAAAAAGCCAAATCAGAAATCATTCTCAACGCGATTGACGACGGAGTAGTTTTGATTGACGACCGACAGACGATACAGCATCTTAATCAGGGTGGTTGTGACATTGTTGGCTGGGACAAACAAGAGGCCATTGGCTTGGATTGGCGTTCGGTATTTCGCTTTGTCGATGACAAAGGACAAAACATTGCCGATATCGACGTCCCGTTTAACCGCGTTCAGTCCGAAGGTCAGCCGTTTCGCGACAGTACCATGAACCTGGTGTCAAAGTCCAACAAGTCTATCGCGGTGAGCTTTAGCGTATCGCCGCTGCTCGACGAAAAACGACGAGTCACAGGCCAAGTGGGCATCTTTCATGATGTCAGTCAGGAGCGCGCCGAAGAAAACCAACGCGCCGAATTTATTAGCACCGCCAGCCATGAAATGCGCACCCCTGTTGCGGCTATTGAAGGCTATCTCAGCTTGGCACTCAACGACAAAGTAGCAGCCATCGATGCGCGGGCCCGTGATTATTTAGAAAAGGCACATTCAAGCACACAGCATTTAGGGCAATTGTTTCAGGACCTCCTTACCAGCGCCAAAGCCGAAGATGGCCGCCTTACCAGCCACCCACAAGTGGTTGAAATTGGTGAATTTCTCGAAAAGCTTGCCAGTGATCTTAAGTTTGCAGCCGAAAAAAAACAGCTTGAGATGCAGTTTGTTTTTGGCACCAATCAAACTTCATCAAATACCACTGCCGGTGGGGATCGGGTAATCCGCCCTTTTTACTATGCCTCTGTTGACCCAGACAGGCTTCGCGAAGTAGTGACTAACCTCTTTGATAATGCCTGCAAGTACACCGAGAAGGGTAAAGTCACTCTAGGACTTACCGGCGATAATGCGGTTGTGCAGCTCTATGTTAAAGACACAGGTAGCGGCATACCCCCTGAAGACATTAATCATCTTTTTCAGAAGTTTTATCGAGTCGACAATAGTACTACCAGAACCATTGGCGGTACCGGACTAGGGTTATTTATTTGTCGCAAGATTGTTGAGCTGTATCAGGGAAAAATATGGGTCGAAAGCACTCCGGGCGAGGGGAGTACATTTTTTATTAACTTGCCCCGTATTTCCACTCAAAAAGCCAAAGAACTAATGAGCGTCGAATCAAGCTCAAATACAATTCTCCCAAGGGGGTAGCCGTAACCGCGCACACTAAAAGACATGCTATACTAACAACATAAACATAACCATGTAAAAGGATGGCACATGGCGACAATCTTACTTGTTGAAGACGATAATAACTTACGTGAAATATATGAGGCACGACTAGCAGCCGAAGGCTACACAATTGTAGCAGCTCAAAATGGCGAAGAAGCGCTTGTACTTGCTAAGCAGAAGCGTCCCGACTTAATTATTTCTGATGTTATGATGCCACGTATTAGTGGCTATGAGATGCTCGATATTCTACGTAATACCGATGAACTGCGTGATACAAAAGTCATTATGCTCACTGCACTGGGGCAGGCCGAAGACAAAGACCGCGCTGGCAAGCTCGGCGCCGATAAATACCTTGTTAAGTCGCAGGTTACACTTGAAGATATCGTCAATAGCGCCAAGGCTCTCTTGGGTGATACCGCTCCACAACCACCAGCAGTTGCTTTGACCAGCGATATTCCTGCTGCAGCCTCGCCAGTCGAAACTCCTACCGAACCAGTTAGCCCTACTGGCGCCAGTGTTGCTACACCCTCCACACCACCCTCTTTGGCTCCTGTTGAAGAGCCTCAAACTCTCAATACATCGGTTCCTGTCGCAGCTTTGCCGGTACCCAATGCTGTTACTCCGCAAGCCGACCCCGGTACTATGTATGCGCCTTCGACCGCTATTGACCCGCCCGCAGACACACCAACCTCGACCCCTTTTGACATTACCACCCCAGGACAGGCCGTCGAACCGCCAGCAAGTGTTGGTCAATTCGTTCCTACAGATCCAGCACCGCTTGTAACTTCTGCTCCGGCAGTAACAGAAAGCCCCTCGCCAGCAACCACCACGTCTGTTAACCCTCCTAGCGATAACACAACCCCAGTAACGGTCGACGAAGTAATCGCAGCTCAACCCGATGCGAACGGAGAAATCGAGGCACCTTCTGCTGTGGTGGCCGACGTTAAAAACACACCGCTGGGTGATACAAATCTTCCGACCGGCGAGCCGACTACCCTAGCTACAGAAGAAGCAGCGCTTGAAGCCCAAATGAAGGCACTGTCTGACGATATTGCTACAGCAGCCCCTCAACAAACAGAAGTGAACCCCCCCGAAGCTGTCGATTCAGCTGCGAGTCTTACCGATTCTGCCACCAATACAGCCGTAGACAATGATACTGTATTTCCCCAAGCTCTCGAGAGCTTGGCGGTTGAGCCTACCGAAGCTCCTACTGCAACTCCTCTCACCGAGCAGAGCCCCACTGAAGCCAGCAATCTGGAACAGTCTACTACCTCTTCGTCGGTCGTTTCACCAGCCATCCCTCCCGGCCCACCGCCGGTACAGGTTTCAGACGACTCTGAAGAGCCAGACAACGACCAAGTAACGGTGGTTGGCAAAAAGGTCATACAGCCTATCAATGACCCCCATGCCAAGCCCGACATCAATGCTCTTTTAGCGGCCGAGGAGGCTAAAGGGATTGTGGCTACTCAGCCATCACCAGTTGTCATTGACTCGGCTGCTCTGCCTCAACACGACGAACAAATTAGTCCCACCGCCTCTGAACAGCCAGAAAATCCTGTTGAAAAACCGGCCCTCCGCGTTATCGACCCTAGTCAGCCTGACCCAAACAGTGTCGCACTCTAGTGCAGCACCCTAGCAAATAGTGCTATAGTCTTGGCATGAGAATAAATAAATACGTTGCCCTGGCAAGTTCACTTAGTCGAAGAGCGGCTGATGCTGCCATCGAAGCAGGCAGAGTAACCATAGATGCCGTGCCTGCAGTGAAGGGAACAGAGGTAAAATTGACATCCCAGGTGAAACTAGACGGAAAGTTGTTGTCGCCGCCCCAAGCATCAACCACCATACTATTTCACAAACCGATTGGTGTGGTGTGTTCTCGCAATGGGCAGGGGAGTCGCACGGTATTTGACTGTTTGCCGCAGGCCCTCAAATCACTTCAAACGGTGGGCAGACTCGACAAAGATTCGTCTGGGTTGCTACTTCTTACCAACGACGGTTTGTTTGCTAATCAACTCACACACCCCAGCTTTTCCAAGGCTAAGCGCTACGAAGTCACTCTCGACAAGCAGCTACAACCGTTTCATCAACAGATGATTACCGACTATGGTATTCAGCTTAACGACGGTGGGTCTATGTTTTCGGTGAGTCGGCTCGACACTCACCATGCCAGTTATGAGGTTGTTCTGTACGAGGGACGTAATCGTCAAATTCGTCGTACTTTTGCGGCACTTGGCTATGCCGTCGTGAAACTGCATAGAACCAATTTTGGACCATATAGTGTTGGTACTATTCCTGTTGGTAGTTTTGAAGTAGTCAGCCGTCAAAAGTAACTCAGTGAACCCTACGCCGGGCTACCAAACGTGCTAGGCGGCTCTGTCTTCGTCTGGAGTATGCACATAGCCATCGTAATGGCATTCAAAGTGGCTTTTTTCGTCATACGACACCTCGCCCAATACTAACTGAGTCATCCGCGCAAGCGCCTCGCAACTCTTTTCAAAAACACCAGGAAACAGCTCCACCCTTGCATTGAGTGGAGCACCGACTATTTTAACAATTCTAGTCACAAGAATTCCTTTTTTTGGGTTATATTTTTAGTATACTCCTAGGCGTCAATACAAGAATGCCTCCCTATCTGTTATACTACCTACGATATGAGTAAAAAATTGCCTATCGTGGCACTTGTTGGCCGCGCAAATGTTGGAAAGAGCAGTCTATTTAATGCAGTCTTGGACCGCCGCGAGGCGATTGTTTCAGCCGAACCAGGAACTACCCGTGACAGCATCAGTGCCAAGGCAAGCTGGGAAGGCAATAACTTTTGGTTAGTGGACACCGCAGGAGTAAAAGATGCCGCCGATGACTTTGAATTAACTATTCAAGAACAAATTACTCAGGCAGTCGATGCCGCCGATATCATCTGGGTAATCGTGGAAGCCAATGTCCCTATTACTGAAGAAGACCGCAGGGTTGCTCGTACCGCACTAAAGAGCAAAAAGCCCGTCTTTTTGGTTATTAATAAAGTAGATAGAGCGAGAGGACATGACCTCGAAGGATTTGAACGACTCGGCATTCGTCCAATTCTTCCAACTAGCACTACCCAAAATCGTGGTATTGCCGAATTACTAGACACTCTGCTTGAGCACATACCCCACCTCTCACAGCCTGATGAGACCAGCCTGCGAATTGCTTTGCTTGGCAGGCCAAATGTTGGTAAGAGCACGCTTTTTAATGCTCTGGCTAAAAAACAGCAGGCCATCGTAGCCGACAAGGCCGGTACCACGCGTGATATCAACCGTGCGGGAATTCGCTACAATAGTGTCGCTGTCGAGCTTATGGATACTGCAGGCATACGTCGTAGTGGCAAGATAGGTAAGGGTATCGAACACTTTAGCGTTATCCGCAGTTTGGCTGCCATTGAACAGGCCGATGTGTGTTTGCTCCTTACCGATGTAAACGAACTGGGTACCGCCCTAGACCAAAAAATCGCTGGCATGGTAGAAGATGCCGGTAAAGGGCTTGTTATTGTGGTAAGCAAGTGGGATACCGTAGAGGGTAAAGATGCCTTTACACGAGATGCTTTAGCGCCGAAAATCGCACAAACGTTTGATTTTGTGCCTTGGGCCCCGCTGCTTTTTACCAGCGCCGAAACTGGCCAAAATGTCACTAAAATTTTTGATATTGCACTCGATATCTGGAAAGCACGGCAAACTCGCCTCACTACATCAGAGCTCAATAACTGGCTTGGAGCTGTCACTGCCAGCCATCCGCCCGCTGGACTCAAAAACCGAGCACCCAAACTGAATTACATGGTGCAAGAAACCGACAACCCAACCCCGGCCTTCAAAATCTTTGGCTCTCATACCAAATATGTTCACTGGAGCTATCGACGCTACATGGAACGTGAACTGCGCGAGGAGTTTGGTTTCGAGGGCAGTGCTCTGCAGTTATGGTTTATCGAGAAATCTGGCCGGCACAAACATGGCAATAGTCCCACTAAACCCGAACGTACTAAGACCCAGCGCAAAATTATCACTAATAAACAGCGGACAGGCAAACTAAAGAAATGAGTTTTTTACAGCTGACTACTGACCAGGAGCCTCAGTAATGGCTCTGTTTCAACGGCGTCCCGACTATGGCAGTCGGCTCAGTTTTACCACCTTTGGCATGAACAAAAACCTGCTTATTGTCGGACTGGGCAACCCAGGCAATGAATACAATGGCACGCGGCATAATATTGGGTTTACGTGCCTTGACAGTTTTGCATCTTCCCAAAAGTTTGACCCCTGGGCTCACAAAACAGACCTTAAATGTCTAGTAACAACCCAGACCTTGGGTGACACTCGGGTTATTTTGTGTAAGCCGACCACATTTATGAATCTCAGCGGCGAAGCCGTCCAGGCCATCGCGCATTTTTATAAAATCCCGCTTGAAAAAATTATCGTTGTGCATGATGAGCTCGATATCCCATTTGGCCAGATTCGTGTTCGTACCGGTGGCAGTAGTGCTGGGCACAACGGAATAAAAAACATCTCTCAGCACCTTAGCGAGCACTATGGCCGCGTCCGTATTGGTATTGGGCCAAAAACTCCTCCGCAAATTGACAGCGCAGATTTTGTGCTACAGCGATTTAGTAAGTCAGAGCAGGCGCACGTACCACTTATCACCCGTGAGGTTGCCGCTCTCCTTAGTGAATATGCCTACGGAATGCCCGTGAACACCGAGACTCGGAGCTTTTTATAACTTAGTTGACAAAAATAATATTTTAATTTAAAACGATTTTATTAAAATCTTTACTCATTTTGAAAATAGTGCTCCTACTGTTACTACTCGTATGCGTCGTGGCTTAGCTGCCGGTACAATATGCGCCGTCGTATTGCTTGGCAGCACCTGATCTACTGAAACAACCAAGCCCTCCTCAGAGACACAAAGTGATCCAATCTTGAAATACCGTATCGCAAATGTAGTTCTTTCGAACTGGTTCACGACACAACAGGAAAAGGGTGGAATAGCGGAAGACAAGCTCGCTTCATTTTCTACGGAGAATAATGCTCTAACGTTTCATTTACACGGACGCAGCGCCTAGACCCAGATGTCATCAGCTACCGCAAAGTTCCAACCCCTCTTACGCTTCGCTGTGATACTGTAAACAAGATACTGCTAATTGACTCAGACAAAACTACCAATTTTGGCGAGCAATTACTGGCTAATAAACTAGTAGAAGCAGAGCAAGAAAGTACTGCTTTTTTTATGTATCACTGTGTGAAAAGAATGGCTTACAACAGCTCGACGCTGCATCTGCAAAAAACTCAAAGAAACTTTGGGCACTATCCAAATTCCTTACGTAGCATTTGATATTGTTGCCGATAACCTTTCCTGAATCTAGATCAATATCCGCGTCGACCGAAACCCCCAACCGGCTAACGCCGTGCCAGCAAAACAGGAGCTACTATGGCAACAGGGGCATATAGCATCTTTAACTACCCGGGTTGGCTTGGCTGGCTGCTTGTACCAATCGTATTGAGTCCAATAGCATTGAGGGCAGTGTATACCTTTAGCAGAGATTCAATGTCTCTGCGCATGCGATTGTGCATGGTAGCATGACTTGACCGTACTTTTCTTTCTAGCTCCGCCAGTTCCCACGCTTCTGGCTGGAGGACGCTCGCAATGTTAGCCACTTGGCCCGCATCGATGGGGGGTAGGCACAACTATTTTGGCTATCCTCTGGATTGCCGCCACGGCATCTGGGGACACTATTACCTGGCCACTGCCGATGCCGTTATGCACAAAGTTAACTGGGTTATTCGGGGCCAAATGCGCGCATAAGACAACTCACCTCAATTTTTATGATTACACCTTACTATACACCCTAGTATATCTACTCACTATTGCTCGGTGAAGCCACCAAGCTGACAAGGCACTCCACACTGCTCAAGTTTGCCAAGCCATATGTCCTAGCCTTCCACGCTGCAGCTCTGTATAGAGTAAACGGGGATATATTGCGAACGGATTATACAATACTACCCCGTTTGCTGCTGGTACGTAAGATTGTTTAAGAATTTCATCGGTCGCGGTATAAATGGCAGCAATTTTCTGACTAAGGCCCAGTAAGTCCTCGTTGTAGCGACACAGGAATACTAGCACGGCATGAGATACTGCTTGCCTCAAAGGCGTTTAATTCTGCAATTCGATTTTGATGTATCTTCATATTGCTCCTCATGTATAGCAAATCTACTGCTTCAAAAAAAGCCCCACGAGAGGGGGTGGGCACCGCTCGAGAGGCTATTTTTGAGGACGAACATTACGGCTCGCCCTCGATCCACCCTTCAACCCACCCAAGAAATATGAAACATCGGAACACCTATGAACTCTACAGTGCCGTGTCTTCTAAGTAGCAGGGCTACTCAAGAAATCGTTCAGACTCATAATGCTTTTCTGGGTCTTTACCGTATGCAACGCATACAGCCAAGTCCTAGTTAAAGGGGTTAGTTTGTTTTAGAGTGGTGTTTACAGCCTGAGCTCAAACTGCTAAGAAGAAAAGTGGAGGGTAACAACTGTTCTATATTTTTTAGCGACTCTAAAACAATCTAACACATACCTGTTCTCTATTCTAAGAGAAAGGTAGTAGTTTGGGGATGTAAGGTACAAAAGTGATTTAACAATCACTTACGATTTGTCATTTTAGCAAAAAAGTGCTTAAATGTCAATACTTATTCACATTTTTGTATGAAAGTAAAAAATCTGTCTATTAATAATTCCGCTTATCCTTCGGTGCTCCGAACGATTAGTGCACCTCCAAAAAACCTGTATTATTTGGGAGCAGAGCCAGCAAACTGGCTGCAACGTCCCAGGGTAGCCGTGGTCGGAAGTCGCAACATTAGTGTCTATGGCAGGCAAGTGACGCTGCAGCTGGTACGACAGCTGGCTGAACGCGGTATTACGATTGTGAGTGGGCTGGCCCTTGGCGTGGATGCGGCTGCACATAGTGCCGCCCTGGCAGCAGGGAGCGGCACCCATATAGCGGTATTGGCCCACGGACTCGATAAAATTCATCCTGCGAGTAACACCCAGCTAGCCCGTGACCTTCTAAAGAGTGGGGGTGTGTTGCTGAGCGAATATCCTGAGGGCGTACCAAGTCTAAAGCAACACTTTATAGCCCGGAATCGGTTAGTAGCTGGACTCGCTGATGTCCTGCTTATTGTTGAGGCAGGAGAAAAAAGCGGCACTCTCCATACTGCACGATTTGCCTTGGAGCAGGGCAGAGATGTCTTGGCTGTTCCTGGCAATATTACCAGTCCAACCTCTACTGGTTGCAACAATCTCATAAAATCGGGCGCTACTCCGGTCACTTGCGTCGAAGATATTTTGCACGCCCTTAAGCTTGATTCGTTAACAACCACCAAACAAGTTCACCGCGGTGACACGCCCGAAGAGCAAATCATTTTAGACAATCTGTATCAAGGGGTGAGCGACGGATACGTCCTTTTAAGCACCACAGGGCTTACTGCCGACCTATTTGCCCAAACACTTACCACTTTAGAACTCAGTGGCAAAATTCGTCCCCTTGGCAGCAACCACTGGGCGCCTCTGTAGTTATATACTGGCTATTCTGAACAGTGCCGCGCCAAGCAAGTTCGCTTGCGCCTGCTACCAGAGTAGTGTAGGCTTTTTACTTGTGTCTTTTATTGTGGCACGTATACTTATATAGAATATGTCAAAAAACCTTGTCATTGTAGAAAGTCCGGCCAAAGCCAAAACCATCGAGAAATATCTTGGTGGTGAATTTAAGGTGCTGTCAAGCATAGGCCACATTCGCTCTATTGCCAAAAAAGCCAAAGATGGCAAGCAGCCTATAGACGTACAGAATGGTTTTGCTACCACCTACGAAGTCGACGCCGAAAAAAAGAAGGTTCTAGCCGAACTAAAAAAAGCCGTTAAGACCGCGGAAATAGTTTGGCTAGCAACCGATGAAGACCGCGAAGGCGAAGCGATTGCCTGGCACCTCTGTGAAGTGCTTAAGCTTGACCCGAAGACAACCAACCGAATCGTCTTTCACGAAATTACAAAGTCGGCCATAGAAGAAGCCGTAAAACACCCTCGCACTGTAGATATGCATCTTGTACAGGCTCAGCAGGCCCGGCAAATCTTAGACCGCATTGTCGGCTTTGAATTAAGCCCTGTGGTTTGGCAAAAGGTCCCAGGCGGCAAAAGTGCCGGACGAGTTCAGAGTCCGGCTGTGCGGCTTCTAGTGGAGCGAGAGCGTGAGATTCGCAGCTTTGAGGCAAAGTCTGACTACAAGGTTACGGCTGTTTTTGCGAGCGAGCAGGGTGAGTTTCGGGCTGAACTGACGCAGCGTTTTGCAGACGAACCAAGTGCAAATGCCTTCTTAGAAAGCCTAAATGGAGTAAAATATAGCGTTTCTGCCATTACTAAAACTCCGGGCACAAGAAACCCGAGCGCTCCCTTTACCACAAGCACTCTCCAGCAAGAGGCCAATGCTCGTTTAGGGTTTGGCAGCAAAGCAACCATGACGAGTGCACAGCGCCTTTATCAGGCCGGTAAAATTACCTACATGCGTACCGATAGCGTCACTCTAAGCAAACAAGCTCTGGCCGCTAGTGCTGCATATATCGAAAAGACCCATGGCAAAGCCTATCTACAGGTACGCAGTTTTAAAAACAAAAACGCCAACGCTCAAGAAGCCCATGAGGCTATCCGTCCTACCGACGTCAGTACCGAAGTTGCTAGCGACGACAGCTATGACCAAAAACTCTATGACCTGATTCGCCGGCGAACACTTGCCAGCCAGATGGCACCCGCTCAGCTAGAAAAAACCATAATCACCATTACTGTCGGCGGCACTAACTATACCTTTGAGGCCAAGGGTGAGGTGGTCGTGTTTGATGGGTTCTTAAAAGTATATGGTCGCTCGCAGCAAGATTCTGTACTCCCAGCTACCGAAAAGGGTGCCCTGGTCGAGTCATTGGAAGTCACTGCTCGGCAAACCTTTGCTCGTCCACCTGCTCGCTACACCGAAGGAAGTTTGGTAAAGAAGCTCGAAGAGCTCGGAATTGGACGTCCAAGCACCTATGCTACTATTATTGGAACCGTGCAGGCCAGAGGCTATGCAGTCCGTGGCGAAAACGAGGGTGATGAGCGAGAAGTGATTGTGTTAACCCAAAAAAATGCTGCCGTTCATCGAGAGATCGTCCAAGAAAAAACCGGTGCCGACAAGGGTAAACTAGTGCCAACTAGCAGCGGTGAAATGATAGCCGACTTTTTGACCAATCATTTTAACCAAGTAGTTGACTACGGCTTCACCGCCAGTGTAGAAGCGCACTTCGACGACATTGCCGCTAACAAGCTAGAACGCAATAAAATGCTCACTGATTTCTATAGTCCGTTTCATGCCCTCATCGAAAAATCCGGCACCATTGACCGTAGCAGCGTGGCCCAAGCGAGGGAAGTTGGCAAGCATCCTAAAACAGCACAGCCCATCTTTGCTAAATTTGGACGGTTTGGCCCAATGCTTCAGATAGGTAACGGCGAAAACGATGAGAAACCACAATTTGCGCCGCTTCCCAAAGGCACCCGTATCGAAACTATCACGCTTACCGAGGCCCTTAAGGCCTTTGAATTACCTCGATTAGTCGGCACCACACCAGACGGACAAGACATTAAGGCAAATATTGGGCGCTTTGGCCCTTATATACAGATAGGAAAGCTATTTGTTAGCATTAAGCCACACGATCCTCACGAAATAACACTCGAAACTGCTCATGAACTCTATGCCGCTAAGCTCCAAAGTGAGGCCGAAAAGAATATTGCTGATTTTGGTGACGGCATTAAGGTGTTAAAGGGCCGATGGGGACCTTATGTAACCGACGGTAAAACTAATGCCAAGGTCGACTCTTCCACTGACCCAACTACAATTACCCATGAGCAGGCCAAAAAACTTCTTGCAGAGGCTCCCAAAACCACCGGAAAGCGTTTTGCGAAAAGGCAATCTACGGTTCGTAAATTCGCCAATAAACGTAAGAAATAAGCTACCTTAGCCATACTGTATTTTCGGGCATACGGCCAAAACGTGAACTGATAACTTTTTACAACATGTTGTCTACAATTTTTGCCAGTTTGTGCTACAATATGTTTATCAACGTACATTTGTAAGCATTGTGTCAACATATTTGATGCTTCTTGAGGTAATACAAGCAGCAAAAAAGATAATCATAGAATGTTGTTGACTATATTGTTTAAATATTATATGCTAGAGAGGATATATGAGCGAAACCACCCAGAAACTACAGACAGAAACAATTGTTCAAGACATTTTGTCTAGCATTGAGCGTGAGCGTGAACGTGAGATTATTGCGCGTCGTTACGGCTTATTTGACCGCAAGGAAACCCTTGAGCAAATCGGCGAACTACTTGGTATCACCAGGGAACGTGTCCGTCAGCTCGAAAAAGCCGTTATTACGAAATTACGTCAAACAGGCGTAGAACTCCCACATATCGCCGACTCCGAAGCCATACTCCTTGCAGCAATTAAAAGAGCAGGGGATACAGCCCGCGTTTCGGCACTTTCTGCCGAACTTACTGCCGAGAACTCTCGTACCGACCAGTCTCGTCTGGCCTTTATTACTGAACTGTGTCCAGCCATTAGTGTGGTTGGCGAAGACGACAACTTTTATCAGGCGGCAGGAACCGCAGCCGTACATGATACTGCCGCTATCAAAAAAGAGGTTGCTAATATCGTAAGCGGCATTCAGAAGGTTGCCAGTCCGGTCCAAACAAAAGACCTGGCTACTACCACTGGTTTAGCGAGCACAGAGTACGCTACTGCTCTGGCCAGCATCTCTAAGCAACTCGCTACTCTTAACGGCCGCTGGGGATTGGTCAAATGGCCAACCGTTAACCCAAAAAATATCCGTGACAAAATCTATGTTATCCTTAGCGAAAATGGCAAGCACATGCACTTTAATGAAATTGCTGAGGCCATCAAAGAAAGTGATTTTAAGCGTAAAGATGTCACTACTCAGGCTATTCACAACGAACTTATTAAAGACAAACGTTTTGTCCTGATTGGACGAGGCATTTATGCTCTTAAGGAATGGGGCTACAAGCAGGGGACTGTATCTGACATCATCACCGAGGTGCTCAAAAAGGCCGGCGAACCATTGCACCGCGATGAAATCGTCAAGCGCGTTCTAAAAAGTCGTTTTGTTAAAGAAACCACCATCCTCCTTAACCTGCAAAGTAAATCACAATTTAAACGCGTCGCTAAAGCCACTTACGAGCTCAGCGAATAGGCGAGGAGAGCCAGAGAGCTCCTATTACGCCTCATGTCGCGCAGTAATGTAGTGCCAGCCTTTTTAAACCAATCAACCTATGCAGCTATACGGCTCCAAATGGTTGCCGTCGCTCCCAGCCTACCTGGCGCAGCAACTTTTTTTCCGAAAGATGCCGACTAGACCACTCTTCCAACCCACCGCAATACCGACGCCTCACTTGTTTGACAACTTGCTCAGGTGCTTCATCCCTTAATAGGTCTCGAAGTTCTAGCCCCAGCGCCCACTGCTTTTGCAATTACTGAGTATTCGGCATTGCCCACGATATCAGCGTCTCAGAGCTTCTTCTCTCAGCATGTTCGAACTACCCCACACTTTAAGACCATCTGTGCTAAACAAAGAAAAATGGCAGACGCCGCAGTGCGTCATAAGGAAGTAAAACGGCTTCGAAGTACTTTCGACGGGCGTCAGCATGTTTGTGTAGTCGACCAGTATGTAGCCAGTGGTACCACTGTTAGTATCGCCGGCGATTTGCTGCATGCAGCCGGAGTACGGGATGTAAGTCTTATTAGGAGTAATTGGTATGAACATGCCCAAAGCTCCGACGAGGATCCTATTGTGCCCGCTAAAAGCATACCTCAGGAATTTTTTAACCTGATTGGCCTACAAACGTACGAGAGCTACCAAGCATATATCGAACACTTTGCGAACAGCGGTTTTACGAATAAACTATAGTTGAACCAATTTATACAAAATGCGAACAAGGGCACAGCTCATTAGGGGCACCGACAAGAATGTGAGCTTGTAGTCAAAACAGTGTAACATACATAGAAACGCCAGTAGTAGGTCATGAATACATGCGCACAAAGTATAAATCGCAGAGTCAGAAAGCGTAGGGCAGAACGCAAAGCGAACATATACACGATGTCGCACAATGTATATTTTGCGACGTGAATATTTATATCATTCAAACATACTTATGCCTCTCTGCGGGGGAGTTATTTATGTATGGACCTCGAGTCTATGTAGTATTACTATTCTGCGCTCTTGTATGTACTTATACGCCGTATTAGCCCAGTTGTGTTGCTTGCTTACTGGGTCATTCTTAGAGATGTTGGAATGGACTAGTGTTTGCTTTTTTGTTATTACGCTATTGTTATATAGTTTTAGTAGAGTTTTCCACAGTTATCGTGTGAAAACATTTGCAATTTTGGGTATTTGACTTCTTTGTATGTAAATCCCCTTTTTGTCCCCTTACCTATACAAATATTTGACAATCCCCTACTTCTGTATATTTATATGTTTTTCTGAGTGAGTCATTATTATGATTTGCGAACATTTTATGAACATGAGTAGGGTATTAGTGGGGGAACTGTCGTGGTGGTACGTGGCTACTTGTAGTACGCCCTTCCCTGCACGCGCATATCCAGATACTCTTTAGGCTCGGTGGTGCCCAAGTGTCTGATAGTAGCAGCCACTGCCCCGCACTGCTGCAAAATATCGGCCTTAAGATTGAGGCGAATAGCATAGCCCTTGTCATTAAGACGCACAACAAGTTCATATGGGTTTGCGGCAGGCAAAGTATAGCCTTTTACTCCGAGTCCAGCGGCCGTTAGCTGATGTTCAACCTGCAACACGGACGTGACGGTTGTCCCAGGCAAAAACTGTTCGCCTAGGCGAGGAAGCGTGCCAGACTCATCAACTATGAGAGGGAGTTGTGCTGAGTCTGCATCAGAAGCCACAATAAACCCATTTTGGTCGATAGAGTAGGTATGACCGGCTACATTCAGCTTTGCGGCAGGACGCGACAGAGTAATTGTCACAATTGGCGACGATCCAATGACCGGGGGGACGAGCAGCACCTCGAGAAGTTCTGGGTGCGCAGCTTGTAGCTGTTTGGCGATACCCTTACTGTTTACCGTTATTTTGGTGCGGTTAAGTAGGCTCTTCTTGAGCAACGTATCAACTTGTTTTTTGTAAATAGCCTTTTCGGCGTCATTTAGTGTAACTGTATCGCCGTTGGTGTGAGCGTGTATTGTTGCATCGGGCGACAGCGCAAATAGTTGAAAGATTACAAAGGCGGCTCCTAGAAGTATGATTGGCCGTACAAGAACTAGTAACGACGTAACATAGCTACTTCCAGCCTGTTTTGAACGTTTTTTGTAACTCAAAGCAGCCGACGCACGAGACTCATTACGTGACTGGGGAGCCTGCGCTGGACGAGATGAGTAGTAGGAAAATGTTTGTCGGCGCAATGGCTGCTGTGTTTGCCGCTGACGCGAACCGACCTTCTTTGATTCACGCATGTGTCTTGCCGCCAGCCTTCCATAAAATTGTGGCCAATGCTTTGGTGGCGTCCGGGCGTGCAAATTGTGCTAAGTTTTGAGACAGTACTTTGCGACGAGTTGGGTCTTGAAGGAGCGTTGCTGTTTGGGCCAAAAGCGTTTCGGGCTTCTGTAGGTCAAGCTCTTCAACTACAATAATGGCATTGTTCTTCACATATGCAGTAGCATTTTTTAGTTGATGGCCACCGGTCAGAAGCGGATTTGGTACAATGATACATGGCTTTGCTTGCAAAGCCAGTTCGGCCAAATTAGTGGCGCCGCCACGTGCAATCACTACATCTGCTGCCCCGCTATAGGCATATAAATTCGGCAGAAAGTCTCGTACAATGACTCTCTTTCGTAGTTCAGCTTCTAGGTTTTTTGAATATGCTTCGCTCACATCAACCTCGTGTTTCTGACCAGCAGTATGCACAATACAAAGTCCGGGGAACATACGTAGTAACTCTCCCGAAATATGCAGCAGAGCGTCATTGAGCCTCTGTGCGCCCAAGCCACCGCCCGTCACTAACAATACCAACTCATATTGTTCAAGGCCAACCAACCGTTTGTAAGCAGCCTGATGCTTTGCACCGACTTGCTGATATGTGTCAGCTACTGGTACCCCGACAGTGACCGTTTTATCTCGTGGATAGGGGTAGAGCGCCGCATCTAGGGCTACAGCATGTTTGGTAGCCCACTTGGCAATAATTCGATTAGCGAGACCGGGAATAGCATCAGAGTCATGGGTGACATAAGGAATCTTGCGTAGGGCCGCAGCGAGCCCCACCGGTACTCCTACAAATCCTCCTTTACAAAACACTACATCTGGTTTAATTTTACCCAGAATTCTCCAGGCCTGCCAAATACCAATAAGGGCCTTAAAGGCGTCTCGAAGATTGAGGCCAATGGTGTGTACGTCGAGTAGCTGCGCTATTCCTTGCCCGTGGTACCTTCTAAACTTACCAGCCTGAACCGTCTGTACTTCATCGATAATTGGCTGTTCCGCCACCATAGAACCAAACCTATCGCCTGCCTGTCCGATATAAGTAATCTGTACGTCGTTGTGATACTGCTTTATCTCATGCGCGACCGCTAGAATTGGGGTGATATGCCCCCCTGATCCGCCGCCTGTCATTACTATCTTCATGCTGCCTCCCTCTAGGTGTGAATTCATCCATACCCCTCCCCTGTCGTCTTGTTTGTAAGGAGGTGAAATATGATATTTGATACACGAGCCCAAGCGCTGCTCCAACAAAAAGCACGCTTGTACCACCATAACTCACAAAAGGCAACGTAATACCTTTTAGGGGCAGTAGCCCTAGCATGGCCCCGATATTTATTATAGCTTGTGTGCTCAGCCATGCCAGTACACCAGTAACAATAAGCCGACTAAATAAATCAGGTGCCCGTTCTGTCACCTGTCTCATACGGGCAAAAAGCGTCATAAAGATTCCAAGTAGTATCATTGTGCCCAAAAAGCCAAACTTCTCGGCGTAAATGGCAAAAATTGAGTCATTTTGTGCTTCTGGTAAATAGCCGTACGCTGACACACTTTTTCCGAGACCCAAGCCCGCAATTCCACCAGAACCAATTGCCACCAGCGCTTGACATGCTTGATATCCCGTTGTCAAACAATTAGATTCGGGGTTTAAGTAGTTAGCGAGTCGTTCCCGTCGGTAGCTCACTGGCGCTATAAAGAGAGTCAGTCCAATTACTACCACCAATCCAGCAATTGCTAACCCCCTTAGAGGAACTCCAGCAACAAAAAGCATTGCAATAAGCATTGCAAGCATAACACCTGTTGAGCCCAGGTCGCTTTGCACACCGGCCACAACAAGCGCAACGCCAACTAGCCCGATCAGTAGCGGCCAGAGCGTTTGTTTGTTGTTTCCAATCAGTCCGGCTTTGTGGCGACCAGCCAAAAACGCGCTCACCCATATTAAGAGGGCGAACTTTAAGAATTCGACTGACTGCAGCGACAGCCCTCCTATCCGTATCCACCTATGCGCCGGATAGTCTGGGTTAACAGGAGTAACCATAGCAATTACCGTAGCAGTTGCGGCAGTTATGAGGAGTGGGCCCGTTAACTTCTTCCATACCTCTAGAGGAATTTTGGCGGTCACAAAAAAAGCAATCACACTCAAGCCAATGGCAATCATCTGCCGCGTAACAAATCTTGAGCCGTTCTCGCCGTGCATTTCACCAAGCGCCGGACCCATAGAATACACTACCACCAGGCCAATTGACACAAGGAGTGCACACAACACAATGAGCCAATAATCTGGTCTGTGTTTTCGAAGGGGTGACCGAACACTCTCTCTTGGAGTACGCCGATGTAAAGTACCTCTCGCCATACGAGAAGGGTTCATGCAAAGCGCCCCATCATAAACAGTGCCAGCCCTACAAGACCAGCCACCATGCCAATCACCCAAAACCGCATCGTAACCTTTGTCTCGGGCCATCCAATGGCTTCAAAATGATGATGAACAGGTGAAACTCGGAATATTTTTTTACCACCACGAAGCTTCTTTGAGCCAACTTGCAGAATCACCGACCCTGCCTCGGCCACAAACACGGCGCCAATTACTGGCAGTAGTAGTACCGTATCGGTGAACATTGCTACTACACCCAACGCAGTACCAAGTGCAAACGATCCTACATCACCCATAAAGAAACGCGCTGGATACACATTAAACCACGTATAGGCCATCAGCGTACCGACGATTGTGGCACAAAACCCAGCAATACCGTACTTCTGCTCAATCAGCGCAATAACAGTGTAGACCGCAAAAGCAATCGTCGTGAGCCCACCTGCCAGGCCGTCAAGTCCATCACTAATATTAACCGCATTGGCAGTCGAAACAACCACCAGCACAAACAACGGGATTATCAGCCATCCCAGGTATAAACTCGCCGAATGGATACCTGGCAACTGGGTACTATCAAACCCAAGCTTTGTATAGAAATACCAACCGCCTCCGGCTGCCACCAGCGCAATCAAAAACAGTTTTAACCGTGAGGGTAAGCCAGCTTTCCCAGTGCCATTACTGCGAATGTTAAGAATGTCATCAATCAGCCCCACACCAGCAGCCGCCACAAATAATGCGAGCGGTAGCCATGTTTCTTTGAGTTCCAAGTTACAGGCCAAAGTCAAGATGGTAGCAGCGGTGATAAAAATAACTCCAGCCATAGTAGGAATATGTCGTTTATGCTTTTCAGCGTGAAGCTTTGTAAACACGGTAGCTGGAGTGCCCATAAGAGAAAGAGTCCGTGGCCTCTTCCATAACTGAAGCTTATAGGCCGCCGTTGTATAGAGTGGCGTCAGGAGCATAGCCAACAAAAAACCACCCACACCAAGCAGGGCTATTTTAAGTAGTTCTGAGCCGCCTAATGTTACCTGTGTTACATCCATTTATCTTAGCTCCTCAGGGTCTTGCTTTTTGATTTTAGTGTTCATCTGGTTATTAGTATACTACGCTACCGTGACTTTGGCGTCACGTTATAGTTATCAATAAGCATATGAGCAATTTCCGCAAACACTGGTTGCCCAGTCTGGGCGCCAGCGTAGCCACTATAATTACGGGGCTCAATGTTGTAAACGACAATTGTATACTGCGGCGTATCGCCTCCAACATATCCCATAAATGTTCCGTTGTAAACGTCAGTCCGATATCCGCCATCAGTTTTAGAAATCTCAGCCGTCCCCGTCTTTCCCCCTACACTATACTGCGTGCCAAAGTCCATGTATTTAAACCCGGCTTTTAAATGCGAAGCTGTTACATAGTCAAGCAGCCCCACCATATCTTTGCTCACCTGTTCCGAAACAACATTTGATTTTACTACCTCTGGCTTTTGTAAGGTTGTTTGCCCCACATTTTTTTCGATACTTGCAACCAATGTAGGTCGATAATACGTCCCCCCGTTAACAATTGCGCTCAGCGCACTTGCCATTTGAATTGCAGTTGCGTTGTAAGCCTGGCCAAACGACATATTGGCGTACGTAAGATTGATGCCAGCACCATTGTCATTAGCCTCGGGCACATAGCCAGTGCTTTCATAGCCCTGCTCAATACCGGTTTTCTTGCTCATTCGGTAGTGACCAACAAAATAGTCATAAAGCGCCGAACGTGCAGTCTGGTTAATACTTCCTCCTCCCAGCTGCATTAGTTCCCATGTTGCCCCGGTGTTAAGGGAATAATCAAGGATATTACGGATGTTTTGCGGGCCACTGCCCTTTCCTTCTGCCACATTGAGTACTTTGGCACCGTCGATAACCCATTTTCCGGGGTCATTGTAGGTTGAATTTGGAGTAACTACTCCTTTATCAAGCGCGGCAGCAGTGGTAAGTATTTTAGTAATCGAACCAGGTTCGATAGCATTTGTGACAGCACTGTTTTGAAACAATGCTCCGTCTTCTACCTCCTGAAATTTGGCCGGGTCATATGTTGGATAGTTAGCCATTGCTTTCACTGCACCAGTTTGAGTTTCAAGCACAACCGCACTGACTGTCTTGGAGCGAAACTTCTCTTGAGTACGTTTCACAATCCCCTCTAGCTGGGCCTGCATACCAAGATCGAGCGTGAGTGTGACGCTACTCCCAGGAACTGGCTTTTTAGATAGGTTGTTATCGTTTGCAGCAAGGGGCACCCCATTGATATCAGTGACCGCCTTTAGCCAGCCATTGGTTCCGGCAAGCGTTGCGTTCATGGCTTGCTCAAGCCCATACCTGCCCTTGCCCTCTTCATCTACAAAACCCAGCAGCTGAGCGGCCATAGTACCCTGCGGATAGGTGCGATAGTTTCGCTCCTGTGTTCCCACTCCTGGAAGCTTAAGTTCCAGCACTGCCGTATGTTGCTGTTTCGTCAAGCGTTTTGCCAAAACCACATAACGGCGTTTTTTGTTCGCCAGTAGCTCTTCTAGAGCTCGTGCATCCTTCCCAATCAGTGGAGCAAGCTTACTGGCTGTCTCTGGTGGGCTCTTTACGACCATAGGGTCGGCATACAACGTATATAATCGCTGATTGACTACCAACGGCACCGCATCGCCATCACTTGTCTGAGCATACACTGCGCCTCGCTCTGGGACCACTTCGTACTCGTGCACCTGGTCACTACGAGCTGCTTGTGTATAGTGATTAAACCGAACAATTTGTAGATAAAAAAGACGTATGGCAAATACACCAAACACTATCGTCAAGAGCGCGTACCAAAACCGGACGCGATTGACTGCGTTGTGCTCATAAGAATCTTGTTGCATGAGTTCTGCTTAAGTATATACGTAAGGGCTATCTGACGCTACCGCTCTGAGCGACAGTCACCATGCTCTTTGCCTCTGCGCTCGCACGCACGCGGTCAAGTGAACGAAGCTTGGCCGATGTCACACTGAGGTCGTCGTGCTCGGTTTGAAGCGCTGTTTGTTCGTTCTCTAGAGTGTTAATAGCATAACCGTAAGCATTGGTCTTTGTCACCTGTGTCAGGTAAAGCAAACCAAGTAGACAGGCCAAAACAATCAGCACAATACTATTGCTAACTGGTCCGAGACGCTTATCGCGCGGCCGAAACGTGACTGAGTTTTGGTTCCGCATCATCGTCTGCTGACGACCAAACGCAACCGTGCTTGAATATGTCATAAATAGTTGTTTTTGTTTATGTTTTTTAGTATTTGTTTTTGGTCAGGAGGTACACTAGTTGTACCTCCTGACAGAGCGAACTCTATCCTACTTTTACGCGGACTTTGTACGCACGGGAATTACTTTTTACGCGGATTGGCATATTGGCGTTCCCTTTCTGTGTTTTTTATTTTTGCTACGACCCGTAGTTTTGCACTACGTGACCGCGGATTGAAAACTATTTCAGTGTCGTCACCGACGACAGGCTTTTTGGTAACGAGGCGAAAGTCTGCATCATAGCGCTCTCCACTTACCTTGGCAAACACCTGTTTAACAATACGGTCTTCCAGGCTATGAAAGCTGATGACTCCTAGCCTTCCTCCTGGCGTCAGCAAGCTGAGCCATAGGTCAAGACTGTTTTCTAGCTGGCCAAGTTCGTCGTTGACCGCAATGCGTAACGCCTGAAAAGTACGAGTTGCTGGATGAATTTTCCCCTTCTTGGGAATAATCTCGGCAATCGCGTCTGCCAGCTCTAGTGTGTCTGCAAACGGACGCCTGGCAGCTATCATGGCTGCAATTTTTTTAGCACGTGGCTCTTCGCCGTTGTGCCGCAAAATCTCTACGAGCGCCTGTTCGTCGTATTCGTTCACGATAGTCGCAGCAGTCAGCTGATTGCGGCTGTCCATACGCATATCGAGTGGACCTTTGGCGCGGAAGCTAAATCCACGCTCAGGGCTGTCAAGATGCAGCGATGACACACCCAAATCAGCCAAAATCATATCATACTGATCTCCCTTTTCTGCTAAACTCTGACTCGCCGTCAAAAAATCAGCATGCATGAGGGCAGCGCCCTTATCGGCCAACGGCTGTAGCGCCGCAATAGCCGTTGCGTCGCGGTCTACAAGCGTCATCCGCTCGGGTGCTTCGGTCTGCTGACACACTGCAGTCGCATGTCCTCCGTACCCAGCAGTCACATCAAGATATGATTCGCCACGGTGCGGTGCAAGACACTTGAGTACAGCCGAAAGCAGTACGGGTGTATGTATGGTTTGTGTATTTGGGTGCATAAACGCACTTTTTTTGCAGATGGCTCGCACACCGCCTGCAACCAGAATTTTGTGTTTGTTTTGGTGATTTTTGTTTTTCTAAGCTATGCCTAGGGTTTGATATCACCTATTCAGCAGTCAGCTATTTGTTTTTTTCATAGTTTTTGTTTTTGTTGGTGCGCTCTGACCGTTAGTGCTACTAACCAATGTCGTTAAACGAGATTTAGAAATCTTTTGTGGTTAGTAACCGGTCAAGCGCATAAGTTGAGAGACTTATGTGTGAGGTGGAGTTTTGGGAGGTGTTTTGATGGAAAGAACTAAAGCTTGTTTACAGTGGTGCTTTCGTTTGTCCACTTGCTGACTGCCGAATAGGTGACCACAAACTCATCTAGAGTTATGTCTATTCGTGAATAAAGCCAGCACTATAGAGTTATCTGCTCTTTAGTAACACTGACTTATGTTTTAATGTTCCGCACCGCCGCTTCCAAGACGAGCTCAGGAATCGACTGCCATAATCCGCCAATATTTGCCCACAGACACCGCAGCAACCTCTCGTTCAATACCCGCATAGTCCAGCAAATGCTGTTCTAGCGTAATACGTCCCTGCTTGCCGTCGAGCGACTGCTCTACCTTACCCATTCGGAACTGGACATTAAGGTCAGCCGTGCGCTCGTCGAGAATATCCCCTTCAAGCCGCGGTTCAACCAAATTGTCCCACACCCCTTTGGGGTACAGGTGCAAATACGTACCAAATCCTCTGGTAATGACTGCTCCGCTGGCAAACGTATCTCTAAGTTCGGTCGGTATGGTTAACCGCCGTTTCTCATCGAGCTTGCGCTGAAAGTAGTCCACCTGTGTCATTGGCTTTGCTTTGTTAAATAACCTTTACGTGAGTGTTTATTTTGTTTTTGCCGCAGGATGCCTAATTTGGATGGGCTACCTACGATTACCCACTGCCAACAGTGTACTACCCACCCTCACCCACTACAATACACATTGTATGAAAAAAGTGGTGACATTTACACCACTTTTCCACATAGTTGCTCGCTCGTTTTGTCGACGATTTTTACTTCTTAAGTAAGTCGGCGGGCACTATTACTAGCTTGCCAGGCTGAAGGTGGTTGCTGTTGCCATCCGGTGTTGCTTGTGCAGTAATAACCTCTGTTACCGCTGTGGAGTCGTCTAGCCCCGGCGCCAATTCTGCTGCAATCGAGGTAGGTGTCTGACCCGTTTGGGTTTGCTCAACAGTTACCCGGGTGCCGTTCGCAAGCACGGTCGAGAACGGCTTAAACCCATTAGGATTGGCAGCCGCATCGGCCCGAATGGAAGCTGCCGTTCGGGGGTCAAGCCCGCTCGCGCTGTCTTTGGCTAGTGTGTCAAAATAACCGGTTTGGCTAAATTCTTCCTTTAGTTGTATATCGTTGTAGGCGTCGGCTGTTTTGGCCCCAAGCCCAACCAGAGCAAGTGTGCCGGCCATCCCAATAGCCACTCCACCTCGGCGACCACGGCGAACAGCTTCATTTGCTACTGTAATAGTATCGGTGCTTGGCTTATATTCATATGTAATAGTTTTCATTATCTGTTCCTTTGTTACACCCCAGCTACGTAGACACGACGAGCCATGCTGACGCTCATATGACCATGCAGCGTCTCGGCCTCTCGAATATTGGTAGCTTGAACCCCTTCATAATGCACCGGCATCGCATAAGCCGTCCTAATAAGCTCGCTGCTGTGCTTGCCTGTCGTCACAAATATAGTAGCGATGGCTAACAACACACTGAGGTGCAAATGAAAGTGTTTAATTTTGTGTTTTTTGTGTTTTGACATATTTGTTTTTATGTAACAAGAGCATAATAGCAAAGTTTAATAATTTTGTCAAGTATATGCTGTTACTTAAAAGGCCTGTAGGGCGTCGGAAACACAGCAAGAACTTAAATTGTAGAGCTTAGAGCTTAAAAAAGACGAGCATTTCACAATTATACGAATGACTTGCGACTAACTTTGTACTCTGCTAGCTCTTGAAACAAGTTTCAGGGGACCCCATCTTTACTTTGGCAAGAACAGTAATTCGGGAGGCCGCTCCCGCGGCCTGTGAAATGGGATTAAGGTAATGAACCAACAATAAGAGGTTAAGAGATGACAAGGTTGCGGCCAGGGTCAGGTGCAAGCAGACTAGCCTCGTCAAGCTCACACCCCTGCCCCATTCCAAGCGGCATAAACACAATCCCATGTTGCCGAAACACCTCGCCGAGCCGGTCATACGACCATTGACGGGCATTTTCTTGCCAAAACCAATCGTGTACTGGAATAACGACTCGAGGCTTTAATCGCAGCGCCACCTCAAGCGCATGAACAGTCGTTCCCCAAGGGGCGGTAACTGGCAAAGCCAACACTGGCATTGTTTCATCAAAGCTGTGACTATCGCCAGGGTGAGTAAAAAGTTCTGCCAGGTGTATGCCGATTTGCTGCGGCACCGGACCACCAAATGGCTCAACAACTTCGTGGGGTGACACAAAAAAACGTATGCCGCCCCCGGCAACGTCCAGAGCAGTCAGTCCATGAGCATTCAACTGCGCCGCCACCTCAGTTGTTGTCGTAATGCGTACTTCCGGAAACTTACGATGCAACTGTAGGAGTACCTCAACGTCGCAATGGTCAGCGTGTTCGTGGGTGATACATATGTCGTCGAGCCGCGTGAGGCTGTCGACGGGCACTTCGCTAAACACTCCCGGGTCAAACAAAACCGTCTTGCCATTGTCGCCAGCTAGCTCGACAAGTATGCAGCTATGTCCAAATTTGGTTATTTTCATATGTCTATAGTAGCAGTTTAGGTTTGTCGTTTGTTGCGTCCACGACGAAAATCGCGGTAGGCCAGCTGGTTACGGTGTTGGTCAATACCGTCAATATAGGTATCAAATCCCTGCAGCAGACTCGAGAACCGTCGATTAGGCGTCATGAGTTTGAGAAGCTTTTTTTGTTCGATAAGATATTCAACCAGCGCAAAAAAGTCGCCGTCGCCACTAATAATAATGGCTTTGTCATAATTGGGCAGCTCTTTCATGGCATACAGCACGAGGTCGGCGTCAACGTTACCTTTCACCGGGGGCTTTTCTGGCTCATCTGTTTTTTTAACTGATTTTTCACCTGGTTTTGATTCTGGCAATTTAGGTTGCTTAATCTCGACAGTTGGTTTGAGTACCACCAAGAAGCCGTGGTCATACATTTGTTGGTATAACGATTCATTTTCCTGCATGTAACCAATAAACATAAATGCCTGTTCGACATTGTATTCGGCGCGCAGCCACTCACGCAGTTTTGCCCAGTCCATTTTCCAGCCCATCTTCTGCACACCTAGGTTAAGATTTTGACTGTCAATAAAGGCATAGTTGCCCTTGGGCTTGGGCGCTTCAACTGGCTTTTTCTTGCGTCTAAAGTACCATGGCCGCTTGCCACTCCCCTGTTTTTGATTTTCACTCATACCTTCATAATAGCAGAGTTAGAAGCAATCAGGGCTTAGTTTGTAGAGCTTGGAGCTTAGAAAACTCACTACACTTCCATTCCGTAGCAATTACACGTCCTTAGTCTCTACCCCGGGGATGCATAACGACTGATTTCAAATGTAGATAGGATTGCGGGAGCGATGAGGATGTTTGAGTGATAACGAGTTCCGCAAGAGCCAAACAATCGTATCTACATTTGAAGTAAGCCGGTCGTTTGCATATTCCCCGGGAAGCTTTGCCTCTTTTGAGGCAAAAGAGGGCGGAGGCCGCTCCGCGGCCTGCGAAATGGCAAAATTATAGAACTAGAAAATGTAATCAGCGGGATCAAAATTATCATCTTGATGTATGGGCTGTCGATAGCCATCACCCACGCCGATATCCTCACTTGATTCAGCAACCGTGGGTGCAGAATTGAATCGCAAATCACTGCCCACTGGCCTCGATTCCCATCGCTCATCGGGCTGGTTAGAGGCATCATATCCAGCAGTCTCATCATCCGGAAACCAATGATGCGTTTCGTCATCTCGTATTATTCTACTTTGTCAATATTTTTAAGAGCTCAGCGCCGTATCTCTCGACCTTCATCGCCCCCATCCCCTTCACCCCAAGCAGTGCCTGTGTGCTAGTAGGCTTACGTGTGGCCAGCTCGCGGAGCACCGTATCATGCGCCACCATATAGGGCGGAATGTTTTGTGCGCTCGCCTGCTCTGTCCGCCACTGGCGCAAAGCATCAAACACCCCTTCATCAAAACTTGCTAGCGCTTCACTAACAGTATCCTGCTTGTAGTCGGGCGTGACATTGGCCACGAAGTCAGATTGCTCTCTGAGCACTTGGTCAAGCTCTGCAATTACTGGATGCATGGCGAGTGCCATAGTGTTGACACCTTTTAGATAGATACCTTCCATGCTTCTTGCACGGCTGAGTGCTACATACCCCATCCCAGGAGTAAAACTACGGCTTAAGTCAATCTCGGCAGCATCAAGGCTCATACCCTGGCTTTTGTGTATGGTAATAGCCCAGGCTAATCTAAGTGGCAGCTGGCTGACTTCGGCCTTTACTCTGCCATCTTCTTCGAGCTTCCAGCTATGTGGCTCAACCTTAACCTCTTTACCCTCCGCTAAAACCACCAGTGGAACATTACCCACAAAATCTATCACCGTCCCACGTGTTCCATTCACAAAGCCAGCAGCAAAATTATTGGCCACAAACATGACTTCTGCACCTTTTTTAAGCTCAAGTATTTCTGGGGCTAAAACGCTTTTTTGCAGCTGCTCACGCTTGGCTGCCACACCAGTAGCAAAAGCGGTAAATCGCTTGCTGTCACCTGGAAGACGTTTGAGATGTGTATCGTTGATGGTATCGACATCGAGATTGTGAGAATACAGCCTTGTTATTACGCTATCCGCCTCCGGTGTCGCCTGCATTCTGTCCTGAAGTGCCCGTTCATGCAGCTCGTTGACATCACCTCGTCGCATTGCGCTCAGCAAGTCCAACAGCGTATCACCAGTCTGCACTCGGTGCTGCTCACTAAGATAACAAATGGTTGGCTTAAGCTCTTGCCACGCATGAGACAGATGAATAAAGTCTGCCGCCTCCCTACCCCGGCTAATCGGCGGCAACTGAAACAAGTCTCCTACCAAGATGATTTGCAGTCCTCCGAATGGTGCCGAATTTTGACGCAACTTTTTTGCAACTACATTTAACATATCAAGTCGCGCACCATGGAGCATCGACACCTCATCAATAACCAGTGTGTCGGTAGCATTATAGCGCTTTACAAGAGTTTTGTTTGCTGACATATGAGTAAGGTCATGTTCACTCACGGTGTCGCGAATACCGAGCCCTGACCAGCTGTGAATAGTCGTACCGCCAATATGAGTTGCAGCGATTCCCGTACTCGCCGTGACCGCGATATTTTTGCCGGCACGCTTTGCGGCGCCAATAAACTGGTTGAGCACATAGGTCTTACCCGCCCCCGGCGCACCAGTCAAAAATACCGAGCGCCCATCCATCATCAATCTGAGCGCTTGGAGTTGTCGCATAAACCTTAACGTACGCTCGTCTGGGCAGCTTGCATTTGTTGCTGAATCTGAGCCGCAAAGTCCATGGCAGGTATGGCACCCGTTGGCTTTTCTACCGTAACATCTTTGTAGCTCATAACTACAGATAGTGCACCGTTTTGAGCCGAGCTGGTATTTTTACTTGTAACTTTGGCTGCCAATTTCACGATTTTCTTGTCACTTCCTACCCACACTGTCATAGGTGTTTTGTCACTGCTTTTTGCAGCTTCATTGGTAAGTTTGTCAGTCTGGTTCTTGGCACATTCTTGGAGCTTTTTAAATGAATCTAGTTTAGCCAGGGTATTCTGTGAGAAGCTGATTGCCTTCTTATTGTCTATTTCAATTTCAAACTTTTTGGCGCTTACTCCTTCTACGGTATCGCCAGAGACTTTTTTGATAACCATGAACGGTGCTTTGTCATAGGCAGTGTTGAGTTGTTTAATTTCTGCATCACTCAAAGTTGTAGGTGTCTCTAGGTAACAGGCCACTCCCGCCTGCTTTAGAAGTGTCTTGTCAAATTCTATCCATTTGCCAGAAACTTGCTGTAATATTGCCGATGACCCCGGAGCATAGCCCTCAGCCAATTGGCTCACCGTTTTTAAGTCGCCGAATTTAATGTAGGCATTTTGGTCAACATACCGCATCTCAGCGCTTACCTTTACCCCCGAGACGGTTACGTCCACTTGACCAGAGTGTAGCTTTTTGGGAGTGTTACTGTGAAAATCAAAGGCTACTGCAGCCGCAGAGGTTCCCGCGTCAACATCAACCGTTCCTTTGGCAGACACATTTTCGGCTTTCATTGTTTTTACAAGGGCCATTTTTAGAACGTTTTCGGGTTTGTTTGGCAGCACTACTCCCATATATGCAGCCACGCTCGCTGCCAGGAGTAGCGGCACGGCAACGGCGAGTCCAATCAGCCATTTCTTGCCCCCTTTTGGCGATGAGGCAACTGGAGCCGGAGTGGCTACGGTGGCATTGGGCGTTATTACTCGGTCAGATGGAGGTATTGAGCTTGTTGATACAGGCGCTTCACTCGTAAGAGGTGTTGTTGTTGGCGTTGATTGGTCTTGGACGAGTTGAGGTGCTGTATAAGGTGCGACTACCACACTCGGAGTAGGCGCAGGGCTAGGCTGCGAAGGAATAGCTGGAGACACTGCGGTTGGTGACGTTGGCATTGGTGCTGTGTTGCTTTGAGTAAATGCTGGTGTTTTTTGGTCAAGGTCCGTTTGCCCATTGTTCTCTGGCTGCATAGTTTCTCCCTCTTTACTATTCACCTCAGTATACCTCCCCCACATACCAACAAGCAAACGCTTATTGCCGTCTGTTGATGGTGGTATACTGGCGGGAGTAATTAAGGAGCCGTTATGAATTTTAGTCAATATCCACATCTACAATTTCGTCGTAAATTTTGGAAGCTATTTGGAGCCGAAATACGTATCTTTACTCCTGCCGAAGAACATTTGGCAACCATTCACCAAAAAGCTTTTAAACTAAAAGAAGATATCCGGCTTACGAGCGAGCTTGTGCCTGGAGCACCTTTACTTGCGATTAGATCACGGCAAGTGATTGACTTTGGCGCAACATATGACATTTTCTTAGCAGAATCGCCCACACCAAGTTTTTCACTTCAGCGCAAAGGCTTACAATCAAATTTTGTACGGGACTATTGGAAGGTGCTTGATGCAAACGGTACGCAGGTTGGATCGATACGTGAAACCAGCGGGAGTCTCGCTGTTATGCGCCGCTGGCTAGGGATTATCCCGTTTGTCGGACCAATTATCGACTTGGTTTTTGCCTTCATTCCCCAAACATACGGTATATATATGGGCGAAGACAATCTCGACACGCCGGCCGATGCTATCATTACGCACCGCAAAAATCCGGTTTTAGTCCGGATGGACTTAGACATCTCGGCCGCACCCAGTGGCTACGACTACAACCTAGGGGTTGCTGCTACTGCCCTTCTGAGTGTTATCGACGCCGTTAAGAACTAGGGGCTCATAGAGTTAAGAGTTAAGAGTTAAGAGTTAAGAGTTAAGAGTTAAGAGTTAAGAGTTAATCTCATTGTAAGACATGGGTTGTTTGTTGTGTCAAATCTGTACCCCACTCAAACACACCTAACCTGCATCCCGCAGCAACTACGCGTCGTAGTTGCTGCTTCGGGGATGCATAACGACTGATTTACCAAATAGGTTTCGGCCTCTTTTGACGGAGCAAAAAAGGGCGAGAGCGGCTTCGCCGTTGTCAAAATGGTGTTGATGAGGTGAAAAGTAGCCACAAGTTATCAGATGGGCGATAATCGAACGAAGTGAAAAAGGTAAATACTAGATGGTACAGTGTTACACTTCTGGGATTTCGTCGTCATCACTCGCCTTGAGCGGCCGCTTCTTGAGTATCTCATAGCGCTCCCCTGTCAGCGGTGATTCCCAATAATCTTCATTAATGACATTTACAAATGTTGTGAGGTCTTTGTCGTCCATAATAATAATTTTGCCACCGTCATCGGGCATCAAGTTTAAGTCCATGTCTTCGGCATATTTGAGTGCCTGTTCTTGAGTCACTTTACCCACGTCAAGCTTTTGCAGCTTTTTAACCAAAGCTTTTTTTCCCTTTAGTAAAGCCTGTAAGCCAACACCATCCGAGAAGCTCAGCTGATACGCTTCTTCGATTTCTTTAATCTTTGCCTCGGCAATACTGGCCTCTTTAGCATCGTAACCAAATAAAGTCTTCAGTTTTGACTCATTAAACACGTACAAATCCTGCTCTAGCACTAGAAGCTGGGGGTCGAGTGGCAAACGTAGTGCCGCCTCGGCATCAAATGGTACAAACTTGTCACTACGTAGCATCCACCCCTGTTTGCCCTTCATTACTTGCGATTTTGGAAGTACTTTCGCAATGTAAAATGGCTTACCTATTTCGGTATGGGTCACCCGTGCCAAGACACCTTTCATATGGTTTATATCGTGCTCATCCTCTTTAAAGACAGCTATCTCACGCTCTTGGGTCTTAAGCCACCCAAGAGTCTCGCGCAGTTTTTCTACTTTAAACACCTGAGTGCGCTGCAAGACATTTTGTTCGGCTTCAGCTTGCTCAAAACCACGTACTATTAGACCATTGCCAGCTCCGTCAAGTACGTATTCAAGCAGTTGGTCAATAAATATCGGCTCAAGCTGACCCTTGAGCCCATCAGACATAGCAGTCCGATAAAGAACATAATTTTTGCTAATAAAAAACAGCTCAATTTTTAGCTCGTCCTTGTACTGGACAAGGTTATTTGCCCAGGCAAACACATCTGTCTCGTGATAATCGTCGACTTCTTTTTGGAGCGCTGCTTCAGCCGCAAGAATATCTTCGTTCATGGCATATCCCCTTTTAAAACTCACTTTATTGTATAGCAAAACCAACCAAATTTATTGGTTGGTTGCTGTAAAATTTGCCTCTGGGGTCACTTCTTGCCAAAAAGATTGGTACCCATACGCAAGATATCATCAATAATACTGCCGTCCTTATTCTGGTCAAGCATACCTGCTACAACATTTTCTATGCCACTACCACCGCTTTTACGTACGGTATCGGCAACTTCTTCTGAGTTTAAATTTTTATCCTTTTTCAGTTTACCAAGCTGGCCCAGGACAATTGGCGCCAGTGCAATCATTAGGGCAATTACCGCTTGTTTATCCAGCCCAGTTTGTTTGCCCACCTTGGTCGCTACCTGGTTCTGTTGACGACCAAAAATGTGATCCAATATTTTGCCGCCATCAGTCTGTACTGCTCCACTACCGAGTGCGCCCAGAACATCGTTTAGAATTGAACCGTCATGATTTTTACCAAGCGTGGCATCGAGCTTCTCTGCCCCCGCAGCTGTATTGGTATTGCTCTTTAAGCCGCCTAGAATTGCATCAACTGCGGATTGGATAGCATCGTCTGATATACTCCCTCCTGAGCCTGCTTGAGTGCCAAGCTTCTTCTTAGCGGCTGTGGTCAGCTGCTGCATAATCATGCCTTGCAATACTCCCATAGACACTCCTTCGTTTAAACTACCTAAACTATTACTTCTCGCAGGCTATACCGTCACTATCGCGATCAAGACGTGGCTCGTATGATGCGTTAGAGCGTTTAATGTTAAACACGCCGGCATCAAATGCCTCTGTACAGTTAGCAAACTTTCGACCATTACTGTTTTTGCTTTCAGATTGTTGAGCAATCTTCTCCTTAGCGGCTTGGCTGGCAGTGTTAACACTGTCAATCTTACCTACCTGCTCACCATTTGGGGCCGTTTGAATTGGAGAATATTTACCGTTCGCATCGATTTGCGCGGGGTTAGTTACTACTAGCCCAGCATACCCTGCCCAGGCAATTGTTAGTGCAATGAGTGCCTTGGCCCACGGGCTACGTTTGAAACCTTCTGGGTCGTTGACGTACCAAAGTACCATCGCAACGATAGGTATGATAGGTAACACAATAATCCATAGGAGCCACCCAACTAGAATACGTCGACTGGTGGTCCAATTTTGATATTTGTTTCGAGTTAAGAAAAACCGGGATAAGATCCAGTTGGCCCCGCGCAAGAAGAAACCTGGGTGAGCATTTTTGTCCCGTTCGGCCAGTACACGACGGTCGGTTGTTGTGGCGCTGTAATCGGTCGTATCGATCTTGGCCTTATTTTTCAGTTTATGCTCTGACATTTCACATTCCTCCCCAGAAAATTATGATAGTTTCACTGTAGCATACAATCAGTGAGTCATACCTAATTTTATGCCCAGCCCACTTAGACATCCGTTATTCTATTGGTGCTACATCGCAGCTCAGAAATAGTAACTACTCCGTCTGATTGACGGTTGGCAATAATGTCATGCGGGTTCATAAAATAATCAGTGTTATCTATAATCTTATAGCGAAGCTCAGCCACACCCTGCGGGTCTTGATGTAGTACATGCCCTTCCCATATTTTAAACTCTCTTGAGCTATGAGGTCGCAACGGATAATCTAGTTCTGTCTTAGCCCCTAGGAGAGTAATACTATCGAGCTCAACTTCAAAGGGAGACTCATTGTGAATATCCGCCCAAAGCTGTGCATGCTCACCAGACATATGCATGTTGCAGTGCGTCACTCGCACAACGGGATAAATCTTTTTGCCTGACTGTTCTATGTATAGATTATCGGCGTGTGCTGCAGCCACATGATTATCTGATTCAGGTGATTTTTGAGCCGTCTTATCAACCTCAAAAGCTGGCTTTCCCTGCAGGACACGTTTGAACACCTCCCAGGCGCCGTTATTTGCCATGACTCCTCAACCTATGCCAACTGCGTCGTGTTATGCCTCTCAGGTATTCACCGACAAGATAGAAGTACGGGAAGACAGTAATTACCAAGAAGGTGCTGCTTAGAAGTCCACACATCAGCACTACTGCTAGCCCCTGCCAAAAGGGACTGCTCATGGCAAGCGGCACTAGCGAAACAACTGCTGTCAAGCTTGTTGCAATAAGTGGTCGAAAACGTTCGGCCACTGCTTCATGAGCCGCATCAACTGGGTTCATTCCAGCTCGTCTTGCCTGATTGGCATAGTCAGTCAAAAGTATTGTGTTCTTAATACTGAGCCCAATTAAGGCAAAGAATCCAAGCATTGCAAAGAAGCTGAATGGATTATCACTTAGCCACAGACCAAGTGTTACGCCAAAAAGACTGAAAGGGATAGCCATAAATATTAACAGCGGCTGCAATAAGCTGCGGAATTGCACAGCAAGCAACACATAAATAGCTAGTAGTAGCGCTGGAAAGGCTAGCACCATTGTTTTAAAGCTATCCTGGTTCTCTGCTTCTTGGCCTAAATCAAACTGGAGCGCATCCTTGGCAAGACCATATGAAGCGATTTTTTTGGCATTGAACTGTTTCTTAATGGCGTCTTGGGTAAGCACAATCAATGCACTGGTATCGGTGTCCTCAAATGCTGCCGTGGTTGCGACATATGATTTACCGTCTGCACGTTGATAGTTTTTATTATCTTCAGCCGTAACCGAGGCAAATCGAATCACACTGCCATCGACACGTTTGATAGGGTTATTCTGTAAATACTGTGCGATGTCTTTGGCAAGCAGTACAGCACCAGGGCGGTTGTCATCAGCAGCTATCTGCACCTCAACCCCAGCCGGTGGCGGCCCAACGTCAGATACACTTGTCGTAACAGCAGCCTGATTAAACTGCTCGAATGCCTTATCAACTTTTTGTTTTAGTTCAACTGAGGTAATTTTGCGATCTTTGTAATCTGTTAAGTCAATGTACATCGAAGCGCTCTGCGCATTGGCCGAGCCGTAGTACGAGCTTTTAACAAAACTATCTCCGATTTCGCGTGACAATATTTTGTTAGCCTTATCGGTGATTTTTTGCGCACCAGCTAAGTCCGTTCCAGCCGGAAACCGCATCATTACTGACATAATATTTGAATCTTTTGAAGATGGAAAAATATTAAATTTCACCTTCGACCCAATGCTACCGGCCGCACCAATAAACGCTATACTAATAAGCAAGGCAGCGGTACACACCAGTGCCAGTTTTTTGCGGCTATGTTGGGCCCACAGCATTGGGGCCGATACAAAGCGAGCAACCTTTGCCTCGTAGGCTGCTGCCAGTTCAGCTTTGGTATGTGATCCTAACTGCCCTTTACCAAGGAGTATGTAACGAGCCAAAAATGGAATAATAACGAGCGCAACTAACAGGCTCACAAGTAGTGCCGAGATAATCGTTACAGGTATCGCTTTAATAAAATCACCCATTACACCACCAACAAACAGTAGTGGAGCAAAACTCAGTGCAGCAGTTGAAGTTGCGGCTATCATAGCACCTCCAACCTTTTTCACAGCAGTTGAAACTATCTTTTGTCGATTTGTATTTTTACGGCGCTGCGCATCAAGCGCCTCTACCATAATGATAGTATCGTCAACAATAAGACTCAGACCAAGAATGAGGCTAAAGAGTGTAATTGTATTAAGCGTGTAGCCAATTACCTGCAAGACACCCAGAGTAACCGCAATCACGCTTACCATAGACAAGACAGTTATGAGCGAAGCTCGAACCGCAATCACCACGGCGGCAATCACAAGCACGGCAAGCAAACCCTCTAGTAGTGATTTTTGAAGCTCACTAATCTGTTGTCGAATGCCTGGACCATAACTAGCTGTCAACAATGTCTTGTATCTCCCGTCGTTGCTAGTGTTGTAGGCATCAACTAGTTTTTGAACATCGGCGTCAAAAGCTAATTTATCTGCCCCCTGGACGGCTTTAAAACCTATTGATACGGCCGGGTCAAATGTTGTTGTACCCCCAACTCGCTGTCCGAGTGTTTCGTAAGATTGCTGAATCGTCACAGACGATCCATCAACTGGGTTCTTGGCTTCAGCAAATTGTTCTACAGGGGCAATAGAAGCAATCGTTGGACTTTTTTGCATCGCAAACTTTTTGCTCAACTCATGCGCTTTCTTCATAAGAGCTTGCGCCGAAACCATGGTCGCATCTTGACTATACAAAGAAACTACTGCATCATCACCTCGATTGGTATATCCAAACTTTGCCGGGTCAATCTGTAATTGGGCAGCGCTAGGAAGTATAGCTTTTGCCTGAATCGTTTTTGTTATATCT